>NZ_JBVVOT010000003.1:0-491173 GCF_055807455.1 Bradyrhizobium sp. Kon58 | reverse complement strand
ACATACCAAAACGCCATCGCCAACGCCGTCCAAAGAATTGACGACGCAAAGAACAACTTTGGTCGAGGGAAGAATGAAACGAACATGCTCGCTGTCCTTTATCGACTTAGAACTTCAGCTCAGAAGATGAACTCGCCGCGGTTTCGCTAGCTGTTCCTGACTTCCGGTCACCCCCCAGTCGCGTCGCACGCGCGATGCCTGAAAGGCCCCGGTCTAGCCGGGGCCTTCGATTCACCAGTCCGACTTCAGATCAATATTTGAGCAGAATCGGGCCGCCGAACTTATAGTTGAGCCGCGCAGTCACAAGATCGAAATCCTGGCGGATGCGGTCGCCGCCCAGCGAACCAGCAGCCACGACAAAGTTCACGTCGGCATCCCGCATGAACAAGTGGTCGTACTCGACGCTTACCGACCAGTTCGGCGCGAAACCGACTTCGATCCCGGCGCCCACAGTAGCACCCCAAGGGCTGCTATCAGCGCCCGCGAACTGCGCGCCCGTGACTGCGGAGTTGACTCGATACGTGTTGCTCGCCACTGCGACGCCGCCCTTGGCGTAAAACAGTACGGTGTCGAGCGCATAACCGATCTGCCCAGTCATCGTACCGAACGCACCAATCTTGCTCTGGTCGACATCGCCGAACGCAATGCTGACGTTGGATCCGCTCAGATCAGCCCAGTTCCCCTGACCTTCAACGCCCAGCACGATCTGGCCGATCTGCCATCGATAGCCGATCTGCCCGCCGACGGTAATGCCGGTCGCATCATGACAGCCCTCAGGGGTGCGACCATTGTAGTCCCAGCAATTCGAGCTTGAGCCCAAGCCGCCGTTCACACCGACGTAGAGGCCGCTCCAGTCGTAAATTGCAGCCGCGACAGGCGGCGGAGCTTTGGAGTAGAGAGGTTGGACGGGCTGCGCAGCCAGGTCTGCACCGGATGCGGACGCAATTGCGCCAAGCGCCACAATGCTCACAGTCGTAAGCAAGAAGTTCTTCATTTCTACTCTCATGTCTTGAGTGCCCCGAGCCTCATGCGTCTTAACAACGTGCGCGCGAATTGCTGTAGCTGCGTCACAACATTCGTGCCGAAAGAAATGCGTGAACCGGACGCTGCGTTAGGTTCTGCGTTGCAGATCATTCCCAAGTGTCCCCTTACGGAGGCCACCATGGGCGGAGCGCCACATCGGCATGCGTTTCTTGGAATCCCGGGCCCACCTTGATATCCCGCATTCCAAGTTCGGCGGAGACATCGAGCAGTTTGCTGACGGAATTTGTCGGATTCCATTCGCTTCTCGTCAGTCCTGTACCAATCGAGCAGAAATTCAATCTTCAGATATTTGATGCCATTGTCTTGAAGAATGCGTCTCATTTCCGCAAAACCAATCTTGCTTTGCGCGACCATCGTGTCTTCGTAGTGAAGACCGAACCCGTTGAACCCCGCGCGCGCTGCCCCTTCGACCCTGCCTTTGAATTGGAATGGAGTGACCTCAGCAGGCCCCCAGCGGGTAAACGTGCCCCGAAAGCGCGAAATACGAGATCAGGAGCTCTACGTCATTAGCCACGGCACTATCCTCGCGCGTTCAAGCGGTGAAGTAAGGTATGGCAGCCCACAGGCCACCGGTTGCCATTCTGATATCATGGCACTCGCTGACATAAAGTGGGCGCCCCACGAAACCGTTTTGCCTATTGGAGGCCCGGACCAACTTCGAAAATGGCCGCGCGGCCCTTCATTCGATTGGCGGCGCATCCGGCGCAATGTTGTTGTCGGCACGGCACGCGGCATAAAGAGCGCTAGCCGATGCGCGGTCTCGAACGTAAGCGGCATTTCCGCGACGATATCCATCCTCTTTGAGCGACGGTGAATGACGATCGCTCGATCGTGCTGATCCGCATTCCAGAAAACAGCATAAAGATTGTACTTTCTAATGAATCCGACAAACGTGCCTTTGATGTTTTCAGACCCAAGGACGAGGCCGCCGGCCGCCTTCGATTGGGCCGGCTCCTGGACCGTCTTGACCATCTCGTCGAAAATGATCGCGCTCGGTTCCGCCCTCTTCCATGATTTTTTATCCGGAGTGGCAAGAGCACCGAGCGTTGGCGCGCAGCTCGGAAACCATCCGCCTCGCTGCCGTCAGCCAGATGGAGCATGGGGCAATGGAGACGGTGCCGCCATTTGAGAAGAGCCGCGAAATGCGATCGCGCAAGTTCGCCACGGCAGCGCCGCCGGGATAGCCGCGCCAGTCGCCAATCGGCCCGTCATCCTTGACGTGGATTTCGCTGTGGTCGCTGTGACGAAAGCGGCCGACGAAGTCCGATTTGTTTTCGTTCTTCGCCGGCTTCTGATTCATTCGGCTGGACTGTGCAATTGAGCCACCCCGGGTTTGCCGCAGCCCATTTGCTTTAACTTACGCCGCCATGATGACTTGAATTCGTTGGAGCGCTGCAAGGCAAACGCGTGAATGAGGCGGCAGATTTATCTATGCCCTTCCATAGCGAGCCGCAGCGACTTCGGGATGCGCTGCGCCTTTCCAGCTGAGATAAACGCTACCCGTACACGTGCTGTGACCAGGAGATCGTCGCCACGCCTGCATTCCTGCAGCAAGGCAATCGACGCGCCCCTCACCTCTTGCGGGACTGTGACGACGTCAAGAATGTCATCCAAGACCGCCGGTTTTAGAAAATCGATCGTCATCGAGCGCACAACGAAGGCAACACCGGGCGCATCGTTCTTGGCTTCTTTGAGTAATGCTTGCTGATTCGTTCCGAGCAGGCGCAAGTAGTTCGTTCTGCCGCGTTCCATGAAGCGCAAGAAATTTGCGTGATAAACAATTTGGCCGGAGTCGGTATCTTCGAAATAGACCCGGATCTGCATATGATGGCGGCCGTCGCGAATTTCGCCATCAAGAGAGGCTCTCACGGTGTGGTCCCCTTGCTGCCCTTTTGGGACCCATTGTCTCGCACAAAGGCGCGTTCCAGAGCAAGCGCCGAGGGGCTTTGGCTTTGTTCGCGCAGTCGGAGCTCCGGCGCACCGCCGCGTGGGTGCTGCGCGTGCCCTCAACAGATCAACAACTTAGTAGCTCGGCCTGATCTTCGGGGTGATGACGAACTGCCCTTTTGGCCCGCGATTTGCCTGCCGGTGTGGCGCTGGCACGTCAGTGTTGGATACTAGGGAGGTCCGCTTGGATACTAGAGAGGTCCGCCAGAACTTAGCGGTATTCACGATGGCTGCTGGAGCTCGGGTCGATCAAGAAGCTACTTGTAAGAGGATTGGCGGATGCGAAACAATCGACGATCACACGGACTGTGGGTGCTGACTGCGCCACCAGCGCCACAAACTGCTCCACTTACTGATGAAATTGCAGCGGATATCGTCGTGATTGGCGGTGGATATACCGGGCTGTCGGCGGCCCTTCATCTAGCTGAAGGTGGAGCGCGTGTTGCGCTTTTGGAGGCGTCTGAAATAGGATTCGGCGGGTCCGGGCGGAACGTCGGACTCGTGAATGCGGGCATGTGGCTCATGCCCGAGTCGCTTCCGGCCGCGCTCCGCGCGCCTTTTGGAGAACGGTTACTTGAACAGCTCGGCCGCGGACCGCAGACGGTATTCGAGCTCATCGAAAAGCACCACATCGAATGTGAAGTCGAACGTGCCGGCACCTTGCATTGTGCGGTCGGACGTAAGGGCTTGGAGGAGGTTGAGGCCCGTGCCGAACAGTGGCAGAAGCGTGGAGCGCCCGTCCTGGTGCTAAATGCGGAGGCAACACGCAGCAAAGTAGGCGGTGGCGACTACACCGGCGCGCTGCTCGATAAGCGCGCCGGCACCATACAGCCATTGGCTTATGTGCGAGGGTTAGCGCGGGCCGCGCTTGCGATGGGAGCCAGGATATTTACGCATAGTGAGGCCGTCATGGCGCAACAGAATGGTTTCCGCTGGAGAGTCGGCACCGAAAGCGGATCTGTAGAGGCCGACTGGGTGGTCGTCGCGACGGATGCTTATAGCAAGGGACTTTGGTCTGAGGTACGGCAGGAACAGATTCAACTGCCCTATTTCAACTTTGGCACGCCATATCTGCCCGATGATCTGAGAAAGTCGATCCTGCCTGAGCGGCAGGGTGTGTGGGACACTCGAGAAGTCCTCTCTTCGTTTCGTCTCGATCGCTCCGGGCGACTCGTGTTTGGCAGTGTTGGTGCGCTTGAGGGGATTGGGCGATCTATTCACCGCGCTTGGGCCCAAAGATCGTTGCACAAGCTTTTTCCAGGACTTCGGGGCGTCCAGTTTGAAACCGGCTGGTTTGGCATGATTGGAATGACCTCCGACAACTTGCCCCGGCTTCACAAGCTGGACCGCAAAGTCATCGGTTTCAGTGGCTATAACGGCCGCGGAATCGCACCAGGCACTGTGTTTGGCAGTGTTTTGGCTTCGTATGTATTGGGGCAGATCGCGGAGAACGACCTGCCGTTGCCGGTCACCGCCGTTGAAGCCCAGCGCTTTCGTGCAGCGCAGGAGGCGTTTTATACGGCGGGCTCCCAGCTTGTTCACCTGATGGATTCCTGGTTCTGATCACCCCAGCAACCCGGTTGGCTTCACAAGCTGCCCTCGCTCGAAGCATGCCGGTCCTCGTGATGTTGTTATGATGTGTTCAAGGGCGCCGTCATGGAACTTAGCATACCTCGGGTAGACAATCGGATGGTGAAAACGACGAGCTTGCGACGGGTGACGTTCATGACTCGAGCTGTCGGTTCTCCGCCGAATGCCAGTCCGCACCGTGGAGGCGGATCATCTCCCCGACGGATCGCTCGATGAAGACGCGCTCAACGCAAAAGCCGGCAGTGACCGAAGCCGCACTTTAAAAGGGTATCTCGATATCGCGAGACACCAGCGCGAAGGCCCACCCCAAACTGGAAGCGCTCATGAGTTGCCGTCACGGCGGTCGAAAGGGAAGCGCCAGCCTGTGAGGCGAGTTCTGCGTCATTTCGTTTCGCTGAACCCGTCTGGAAACTCCCTTATGATGGACAGGGCAACTTCGCCTCGCTGCTTTATCCCGGCATCGTAGCGCTAGATGCCAGCGCGGCTTTCTGTTGGGGTGTCATAATTAATCCATGCGCCGAGCGCGTGCGGTGCGCGGCGAAATCTCTTCCGAATAATGAGGTTGTCCACAGGAAGCTGTGAATAGCCGGCATAAGGTTCCGCTATTTGCGGTTGCACGCCGGGAAACGTGTTCCACTGCTCGTAACGAATCGGGGAGAACCGCCAGCTTGCGACTGGCGGCCCCGATTGCCCGCGCAACGCTGCGGACTGCGGGCCAAACGCCGATGTTAGCAGCAACAGCATTACATTCGGTAAGCCCCGAGAGGTCAAGTCCGGCTTTACTCTAGTGACAGAAGTCGAATGGCTACCTATAAGAACGCCAACTACCTACCGCAATCTAACAGCGACTGTTTCGATCAGGATCAGGGGCCGGGAGTCGCGGCTCCCTTTGCCGCTCTCTACCGATGCACGGGCTGTCATCGCGAAATCGGAATTGCAGCAGGCCACACATTGCCTCCGCAAAGCAATCATGCGCATACGTCAGCACAAGCACCATTCGATGGCGTCTGATCGTATGGGCAGATCACAATCCGAAGTGAGCAACCGACAACAGCGGAAGTCCGGTTCAGCCGGGCTTCTACACTCTTGTTTGGAGATGCCCATTCAGGCGAGAGTACTTGAGAATGAGCTAGAAGTATTTCGCGGCCGGGTCTTCAGCATCTTCCACTTCCGGCATCATTACTTTCGATGCATCGGACAGCGAGCCGCCAATGGAATTCAGCATCATTCTGAGAAGATTCAGAGCTTTCGCAAACGTCTTCGCCTCCGATTTGCCGCGCAACCAGCCCACTTGCCATTGCCACTAGCGTCCGGTGGCTCCGGGTTGAACCATCGAAGGTCATCAGACAGCGTTCGCCGCGCCTCGCGCTCGTGCGGTTTGCCTAAGCATTTCGGCGGTTCGCCTAACGCACCCAAGCCGTTTGGCTCTTCGCGGCCCGAAAATCGTTTTGGATTCTTGCGAGTGCGGCCGGTCGCCCGGGCTTTGCTGAGAGGAACGCATGCGCGTGCCATTGAAATTCATTCCTTTATATAAATTGGGTATGGGGACTCCATTTGCAGCTGTGCGCGTGAACGACCCGGTCTGTGTTTGGGTTGGCCGTTCTGTGCCTTTCGAGATGCCCTACCCATGTGGAACCACGCGAGCGCGACAAAGATTGCAATCAGGTGCATGCTCCGAACAAACATCTTCTCGGAAGCAACGGCAATACGGGCAACGGCGATGAATGAAGTTACGATGCTCAACGCGGAGTTAGATCGCTGCAAGGCTGAGTTGAGGGACCTTAACGCGAAGATGAGCTCAATTTCCTGCACGCAGCCGGTGGACATGACCGCAGTCGAGGACGTGGCGAGGCGAATTCGCCAAATTGCCGAGCGGGTCGAAGTCTTGACGCGCACCATCCTCCACGGTCCACAAGCCGGAACACAATAAGGCTGCCAGGAGCGCTGCCGGGCGGCCAGTTACAAAGTTAACCCGGCAGGGAGATGCCCAGGTTAGATCATATTTCTAAGCCTTGCGTGTTCTTGCAGCAGCTCAACTTCTTCTGTCTGAGCCCCTGTTGCTTTCGTCAACTGTCGGCCACCTAATCTTGCGAAGCGATTCGCGATCACCGTAGGTCGCAGGAACGTGCGCTTTTAGATGACGTAACGTGCGCGACACGCGATGCAGCTTCTGCGCTGCTACGGTCGAAAATGTCTTAAGCGGGCAGATATTCTGGCGGGAATTGTGCGAGGGCTTTAGCCTCTTCGCCCTGCCCGTGCGTTGGATGTAACCGTTGACATAAGTGCGATGGCAAGGGCCGCGTCCCCAAGCCGGATGATGAGCGGACCTGAGGCGCATTCAGCGAAGCTCGAGTCTGCCAAGGACCGCGAGTGCTCGCCACGAAAGATCGCTTCGCGGTCCTCAAATCGCGTGTTGCTCAGGCAGTCGCCTGCCGAAGCCCGACTTCCCCATGCCAACCGGAGCGTCTTCAGCGCAAAGGCCCCGTCTCCATGGAGCGCCGCCCGCGAACACTTGCGAATGGCGCCTCCTTCATACTCAACATTTCGCGTTGTCGTGTTCAGCCGTATCCGGCTGAAGACGTTAATGTCGGAGACCAGACACTAACGCGCGAGTATTCCGTCGCCTGAGCCGAAGAACATGGTTTTGCCCTCTTCAAGCGGGGCTCGCAAATGGCTTTGGTGGCACGTGGATTGCTGGGACACCGAAAAGAGCCCGTACGATCATGACGGCCTCGCAGTCGCCGGCCCAGGAGTCCAAATGAAACTTGCTCGATTGATCGCGGGCGTCAATCATCTCCATTCTCGCCAGCATTTCAACTCATCTAGTGTGTCGATGCCCATGCCGTAGTAGTTCGGTGCTACTATACGTGGCGAACGACGGTGGCACCCGCACGGAATCTATGCTTAAGGTCAGATCATGAAACCGGTTCTCGTCTTCGATTGGAATGGAACGTTGCTCGATGATGCATACGCACTGCTCGAAACCACCAATGCAATTCTAGATCGCTTTGGTCGTACAACGATCGACATGAAGACGCTTCGGGAACATTGCGACGTTCCGCTGTCTCTTCTTTATCGCAGCCTCGGACTATCGCGAGACGAGCTTGCGACGGTGGATCGCGATGGGAGTGCAATGTTTCACGACGCCTATGAGGCTCTTGCGGGCAGAGCCGATCTACGCGAGGGCGCGCGCAGAGTCTTGGAGTTGGCGCGCCGAGAAGGGGCTTCGTCCATCATCGTGAGCAACCATATAGTCGACCCTCTGCGCTACCAATTGAGAAGACTTGGAATCAATGACTGCATCGACGATGTGCTCGCGTTCGAAAGCCGCGACACGCAATACAAATCGACAAGCAAAGGAGAGCGACTTCGTCTATACATGCAGAAGAACAACTTGAAACCAGCGTCAACTTTCATCATCGGCGATATGCCGATCGAAACGGATATTGCACGGAATCTCGGACTGATAAGTATAGCCATTACCGGGGGATTTGTTTCCGAGGCGCGCCTGCAAGCGGCGCATCCAGACTACACGATTAACAACCTTCATGAGCTGTTGCCAATCTTACGAAGCTACGGTTTTTTTGGAATGCACAAATCATGATCGGCGAAGATCACCGCACAGCGTCTGTAAAACCTTGATCATGTCGTCCATGTTGAACGAGTTTATCTCGGCGATTCGAACTCCGCCTTCGACATCGCACGCGTCGCATGGCTCAACTCAGTCGCGAGTCCAGCATCTGCAATACCGAACCCGTAATCGGGTACCTGCCGCACTCGCGGCATTCCAGGCGCCTGTAGTCGTCACCGGTGGACTGCTCGAGGCTTGACGATGCCAGATCGAACAATAACCCATCTCTCACCCACACATTGCCGCTCTTACGACCTCAGCGATCCCAGATAGTCGAGCGTGTTGGCAAGCGTCACATTGTAGAATCGGAGAGCAACTTCACCCCGGGCGTCGAACGCTGACCCCAGCTATTCCATCGCAAGTCAGTACTGGTCTGGACGAAATCAGCAGTAGGCCGGGGTCATGGTTGGGGTCTGACTCATTTCCGATGAAGTTTGCCGGGCGACTGTGGTTCTCAAACGGAGAATCAGCGCCATGCGGACGGGCTTTCAAATCTCATCGCTAGTACCGAGTGGTTTGGTGTTTGATGGTGTAAGTGACTCAATGGATTCGGTTATTCTGGCTGTTCGGTCAGAGGCTGCGGAGGCCCAATGCCCTTTGTGCGCGACAGCGTCGCGCCGAATCCATAGCCGATACATCCGGCACGTGGCTGATTTGCCGTCAGCGGGCAGAAGGGTGCGCCTCCGATTGCTCACGCGGCGCTTCACATGTGAGGTGCCGCATTGCCGCCGGCGGATCTTCGCGGAGCGGTTTGGAGAGGACATCGTCCCGCTTCGACGGCGCCGGACGGCACGGTTGGAATACATCGTCCATCACTTGGGGTTGGCGCTCGGCGGCCGGCCGGCGGCAAGCTTCGCCAAGCGGCTCATGCTGCCCGTCAGCAACGATACCTTGCTGCGGGTGGTCCGCCGGCGGACGGCGATGCCGACAGATCCATTGCTTGTTGTGGGCATCGATGACTGGGCGTTCCGGAGAAATCATCGATACGGGACGATCGTGTGCGATTTGGAGCGCCGGCGGATCGTTACCCTGCTGCCCGACAGGGAAACTGCGACCGTTCGGGCGTGGCTATCGAAGCACCCAGCGATCAACATTGTGTCGCGAGATCGCGGTGGTGGATACGGCGAGGCAGCAGCCAAGGCGCTGCCGAACGCCATCCAAGTCGCCGACCGCTGGCATCTGATGGAAAATGCGAGCGCGGCCTTCCTTGATGCGGTGCGCCGCTCCATGAACAGAATCCGAACCGCAATTGGAGCGACGACGATCAACCCGGAATTGCTGACCTGTGCGGAAAAGCTGCGCTATCAGGGCTATTTGCGGCGGCAGGACAGCCATGCCGTAATTACGGCTCTCGTCAGCGACGGTGTGTCGCTCAAGGAGATCGTCCGCCGCACAGGACATAGTCGCAATCTGGTTCGCCAAATTAGCCGCGGCGGCGGTACGGATATGTTCCGCACCCGTCAAAGCACCCTGGACGGGCATCTGCCGTTCCTGGACGCGCAGTGGTCAGTCGGCTGTCGCAACGGTGCCGAGCTCTGGCGTCGCTTGAAGGGACAAGGCTTCAAGGGATCGCTGCGCGTCGTGGCGGAATGGGCGACGCGACGGCGACGTGCCGAGACTATCAGCCATCAACAATTGCAGAAGGTCCCCGCCGCCAGGACGATAGCGCAGCTGATGACGACGAAGCGCGACCACCTAACCAAAGCCGAGACCGTCACGCTTGCGGTCATCGAACAAAACGTTCCTATGCTGGCCGACGCCCAAGCTCTCGTTGGCCGCTTCCACGCGATGATCCGAAAGAAGGCCGAGATGGAGCTCGAACCTTGGATTGATGACTCCAAGCGGAGCCTCATTGCCTCGTTCGCGAATGGCATTGCCAACGATAAGGGCGCGGTGCACGCCGCTATTACGCAACCCTGGTCCAATGGCCAAGTGGAAGCTCAGATCACCAAGCTCAAGCTGGTCAAACGGCAGATGTACGGGCGCGCTAAGCTCGATCTCCTTCAGGCTAGGCTGATTGGCGCGCCATAAAAACAATCACGATCATCGAATATGCGTCAGAGCCATGGTTGGACGCTGACGGGGCCAGTTGGGCATCCGGAACTCCGCAACCGTAACAGCACCAGCGCTCGTGCCGCACGGTACGCCAAAGGCACCGGTTCGGTTTGACGCGCGGGTCGCGCTGCCGGATGGAGATGCGCTTCGCCGCTGCTGGCGGACATAGTCCAATTCGCTCCCACACCCCCTACCCAGGGGACCTGTTCGTGTGCGCCACAGGCGAGTCAACGACCTGACTTTCTGAGCCGCTGGGAGAACTCGGCGGCTGCTCCTCAAGATGCATGCGCTCGCGCGCGTTCGCGGGCTTCGCGGCGACGCTGGAAGCGCTCGCGTCAGCGGTTCGCTCGTTCCGAGGGCTGGGCACCGATGGCATCGGCCCGGCCGTTTCGACTGGGACCTTCTCCGTCGGCTCGTCTTGGCCTCGGCGCGCCTCCATGGTCTCGAGCACAACTCGCCCTCTCACCGTGATTCTCCAACCGCCGTTTTGGCGCTCAACGAGGCCGTCCGAAAAAATGTCCAGCCCGGGAACGCGCGCGGCCAGCCGTTTGGTGCGCTCGGCCCATTCCGGGCCGCTGGTCGCGAGGATTGCCATGTCCCGCTTGAGGTCCGCCATCACGGCAAATCCTTGGGGGTAACTCACCAGGATCTTCAAGACTGTGACCTGGAAGTTCACTCCGCACCTCGCCCGATCAACGCCACATGATCGACGCTCGGGCCAGGGCTTTACGCCCTATATGCCGCAGCAGCTTCGGCGTTGTTTCGTCGGTCTTTGCGGCTTCGACGATCTCGGAGGCCAAACCAGCGCCGCTCCCCTTGCGCGGAAGCGTCTGGCAGACCTCGTCAAGTACCGCTTGCGATAGAGCGGTCGTGGGGTGTTCAAACATGGACGCCTATCCTACCGTAAGTCTTTCGACCTTGGGATTCCCGCAGTTGAGGTAAACTCTGCCGCGTTGCGCACGAGGGCTCGCGCTCTACTGATGTACCGCGGTCTTGATTCTGATCGATGCGGACTCAAATTGGTAGGCCGAGCTGCAGCTCGGCCTACGGTTCGCCCTGGCGTGAAGACAAGAAGGCGGATCGGCTTTGGAGCGGGTATCTCGTTTGAAGGAAGACGAGCGACAAGTTTCGAGCTCGCAGCGGCTCGAAATCGGGACGCGTCCGGTCCTGCTCCGCGTGATGATCTCGAGATCGTTGAACCTGCCCCTCAGTTTAACCGTCCGGCCCCGCGAACCTTTGTCCTCGCAGTGCATCCAGACCTTCTCGATGAGCGGCTGTGCCTTCCTGACAACGGGGGGGACGCCGGGGTGTCGACACCCAGTCAAGGCGATGCCGGTGATCTTGACGACGCGGCGCCGCGTGCAACCGCCCGCAACTGACTGGAAAGCGCACACAGCAAATATCAGTCTCCTCACACCGGCGTCGGACTTGAACGCTTCCCCGATGGTAGCAAGCGAACTTTCTACGTGGCCACCCCGCGCCGCAACAATGTGACGAATTCATTTGCATATCCGTCACGTGCAGCGACGCTGCCTGCATCAGCCGAGCGACTCGGTCGTAAGCTCGTCGTGCAGCAGATGTTCGCGATTGAACATGAGAGGCCTCCATCATCATTCAACATTCCGCGTTTGTCGTGTTCAGCCGTGTCCGGCTGAAGACGTTAATGTCGGGGACCAGACACTGAGGCGCGAGTATCCCGCCGTTGGCGCCGAAGAACATGGTTTTGCCCTCTTCAAGCGAGGCTCGCAAGCGGCTTTGGTGGCACGTGGATTGCTGGGACACCCCAAAGATTCTGTACGACCATGACGGCCTTGCTGTCGCTGACCCAGCAGTTCAAATGAAGCTTGCTCGATTGATCGAAAATGCCATGGACATTGCGCTGTTGCCTACGTCCGGCTTAAAGTTTTGCCGCGTTGCCCCGCGGGTGGCTATCTCCGAGGTCGAGCACCATTTTCTCGAGGAGTATTCGCACCCTCTGCGCCTGAAGTCTTCCTCGGTGCCGTTTAGCAACGCCCGAGGGGGCATTCGCGTGGGCCACGGCATCTGTCTTCCTCGCCGAACCATAATCGACCCTCGCGTGTAGCCGAGCGGATGGCGGCCCGTGTTCTGATCTACGGTGGTTGCCTCGAGGGGGAGCCGACAACCCCGCGCCTTTTATCGAAACGCATGGCTACGGTATCGAGCCCGAGCTGAAGAGCGGAATGTGAAGCGAGGGACGGAGGTGCCATCGCCCCTTGCTTCACACGAAAGCTAGAGGAGTTCAACAAAATGCGCGCCCCGACCTATTCCGAAGCCTTGGAATTCGCGATCGACCGATCCTACGACATTAACCTCGACATGTTGAGGTCACGGAATTTGCACCTTGACACGCACAACGATTATCTCGTCGGCACATATCCGCCTCTCAAGGCAATGGGCGATCTAGATGCCGAAAACTTGTTGCTTCAGGTTACGCCGTCAATTGATCTCTACTTTCACGTCCCCTTCTGTGATCAGCATTGCACCTTTTGCCACTTCGCCAAAGAAATCCATCCATCTCCCGAGCGAGTGGAGCGCTATCTGGCGGACTTAGATAAAGAGATGAGTTGGTCGGACGCGGCACTGGCTGACAGAGCTGTTGAGACTGCTTTCTTCGGAGGCGGTACCCCCTCGTTCCTGACCAACAGTCAACTCAAAACGCTATTTGGTATGATTGGCCGGCGCTTTGATCTGTCTAAGTCGGAGGTGAGCTTCGAATTACATCCCTCTCTTGCAAAGCAAGTGGATGCTGCAGATCGCATATCGACACTGCTCAGATCCGGCGTAAACCGCTTTGTATTGGGCGTTCAGAGTCTAGATCCGAGCATTTTACGCATACTAAACCGCGGACACCGCGTGGACGAGGTAGTACAACTCGTAAGATTGCTGAATGAGATGGGCGTTGAGAATCTCTCGCTCGACCTCATGTATGGATTGCCGCAGCAAACGCTCCGTAGCTGGTACGACTCACTCATCGGCTTACTAGATTTGGGGATAGAGAAGTTCAATGTATTCCCCTTGATGTTCAAATCTACAGACCCCGTGGCCCGCCATTTGGCTCAGGGACGATATCAATTCGCCGGGGCTAAGGAGCGCATTATCATGCATTTTATGGCCGAGCACATCCTCACGACACTGGGCTATCGTCACGGGCCGATTTTCTACTGGAGTAAGCAGTCGCAGCCACACTCGGTTCAACAGCGCCGCAAATACGATTCCTGGAACGACAATAATCTGGTTCCGTTTGGGGTTGCCGGATTTGGCTACATGAGCCAGTGCCAGTTCTATAACGAGGCAGATTTAGATCGTTACCTATATAGGGTCGAGGCTGGCGAGAAGCCAGTGTGGAAGGGTGTTGTCCTGTCGCAAGATGATCTCATGCGCAGAACAGTAATGTTTGCCCTGCGAAGCAGTGGAGTGTCGCTCTCCCGCTTCGAGCGGGAGTTTGGGGTGTCGATTGAGAAATGCTTTGGCCGCGAGCTGGAAAAGTTGAATGAGGCAGGCCTCATCTGCATTTCAAATGACGGCCTGCTTTCGTTAACTGCCGCCGGCACCATCAATTCGGGCGCGGTATCGCTGCTATTCTTCTCGAACAATATACTTGAGCAGGTCGCGTATAACGACAGTAGGATAGCAGACAAACGAACTGATCTGCTCGAAAAGCATGATTACTCACCGGCCGCTCGATACGGATCAAGTACCGAAATGCAAGTTGCATTTCGATGAAGCCGCGGGCGGGCTCGTTTATGGTCACTCCTTTTTCCGTTTCCACTCCGCAAAGCTCGCCTTGCGAAGGGCACGACATATTTTTGCATCTGGCCGATAGTATTGATCGGCGGCAGCGAGAACGTCCGCTTGGGCTGGTCAGCAATTTTGTCACCGATGAACTGCCGCACTGCATTGCGGAAATCAAATGCAGTGAACGACCAGATGAAGCGGTTAAGGCGCTTGGACGCAGCGTCCACGCGATGATCGCCGCGAGTGACTATGATGCGTTGCTGCGAAGTCTTCCGCAGTCCGACTTCGAGATCGCTAAGACAGATATCCAATATCTCGTAAATTGTGCTTATCAGATGTCTGCGTTTGCCGGCCTTCACCCCCTGGACGCCGAGCTGACGGTGGGAGAGGCACTGAGCCGCCTTGCGCGATCAAGTTGTGACCGGCAACCCGGCATCGAGGTCCTCTCCTATGAAGATATGATCCTTACTAATCCGTTGCAGAACGATCCACGCGTATACTGCCTCGGCGCGGCCGGGGTCGAGGAACGAGATTTTTGCTTAGGCCATCAGATCATCGAGAGCGAATTGCAATCAGCAATGGACGCTCTCCTTGACTTGCGTGATGCGGCCGAGGTGGATGCGGGGCAATGTCTTGCGCTTTGCTTGGCGCGCCTTGAGTCAGCAAACTATATTCTGACGCGCTTTTATGAACATATGTCACCGGACCTATTTGGCCAATTTCGTGTGTTTTACGGAAAAAATCCTTACAAGAATACGCTTGGTCCAAGCGGCCGCTTCTCGGCCCGGATCGTGGCAGTGTCGGTGCTACTACTAGGTGAAGAACTCTTCCACCAGAAACCGCAATTCTATAGTGATCTATATCGGCTTTCCGAATATTATCCGCAGAGGTGCATTCACGAGGTATTCCGCTGGCTCTCGTCAGACAACGGGAGTGCACCGATCAAGCCGAGTTGGCTAGAAGGGAAAGCGGAGTTTCCCAGGCTTGCGACGATTTCGCCAGTAGTGGAGCATCACGGCGACGAAATCGGAAGGCTGCGCGCGTCCTGCATTTGTGCGCTGGATCGGTTTACCCTGATGCACCGAAGTACGGCGTTAAAATATACCGTCGAGCCGGGTCGTCCAATCGTCGGCGTTGAGGTATCGGAGAATGTTGAGGCTGTCCTTTCTCAGCGACTGTTGACAGAGGCGGGTCGGTAAGCTGACGGTGGCCCTGCTTGGCTAAACAGAAACGATGCCATAGGCGCGGTGTTCGACGCCCGTCGAGAGGTGATAATCGATGTCTCAAGACGAACTGATCGTTCGTCGGTTCGAGTCCGGGGATAGCGATGGTGTATGGCATCTGCACAGAAGCGCATCGCAGCATGTTGGTGTGTGTGGCCCGGAAGGGACCTGGGAGGATGATTTACGCAGTATCGGCGCAGTATACATCGGGTCGGGCGGAGACTTCGTAGTTGCCTATATTGGTCCCCAACTCGCTGCCATGGGTGGGCTGAAACGTGTCGATGACGATGTCGCAGAAGTTAAACGTATGCGAGTCGATCCCGACTTTCAGCGACGAGGGCTTGGAAGGAGGGTTCTTCGTGAATTGGAGTCGCGAGCTGTTGCTCTCGGTGTCAAGTGGATAATGCTCGACACAACAACGATCCAAGCAGGGGCTCAGAGACTTTACGAGACCGCTGGCTATGTTCGCCGCAAGGAAGGGACGTTGCACGGATATGCAGTGATCTTTTACGAGAAGCGGCTCATTGGCCAGGACGACCCCACATGAGCAAATGATGCGGATATTCGAATGAAGCTCTACGGACCGCTCAGATAAAATCGTCACATCCCGCGAAGACCCCCTTTCAACAGTCCCGCGAGATCTGGGGCCGGAATGAATCGTGTCACTGTAGCTGACGAGGACTAAAGATTTCGCAACCGACAGCCCTCGAACGCACGCCCAAACTCACACCTGCCTGAATCAGCGTTGAGCTCAAAAGAGAGCTGGAGCGGTGCGCCCGCGACGCAACCCGCCGACAAAGTCCCGTTAATTATCGGTGGAAACTGCCGTCCTGTACGAGCATAAATCGCCGCATTCACGCCCGCCTCCGCGAACCGCGAGGTGTCGAGGATATCGGCAGGGTCGCGGAAATTGATCTTCAGCTTGAACAGCGTGGGGCCGCCTCCGAAATATTCATGCGCAATATGGGTACCGCCGACATAGCGACCGGTGCCACGTTCGCCGATCCAGTCGCTGAAGACGTGATCGCGCGGATGCCACCACAGATAATGTTCAGTGGTATGCACGTAACCGAACCACCATTCCACCATGGCCGCCTTGCAGCCGGTCATATGCGTGCGCCCTGCGACGTGAGCACGGCCGTCGGGATGACGAACCCAGCCGCTCTCGAACGGCGAGATCGGCGCTTTGAGGAGGTCGTTGGCGTCAGCAAGTCGCATGGGCAAGTCCTTTGGATGGAGCCGCGTCTTCGGCGGCGCCGATATAGATGTGACGCAGCGGGGATCGGCAGAGATCTGCTTCGGCGTCCCCGACAACGCAAAACGTCCATTCTCGAGCACATAGGCATGATCGGCGAGCGCCAGCGCGCGGTCGACGTCCTGTTCGATCACGATCATGGTCATGCGCGCCTTCTTCAGCAGCGCAAGCGCCTCGTAGAGCTTGTCCATCACGATGGGCGCCAGACCAAGGCTGATCTCGTCGAAAATGACCAGCCTCGGCCGCGCCATCAGTGCGCGCCCGATCGCCAGCATCTGCTGCTGCCCTCCCGACATCGCTGTGCCGCCCTGGGTTCTGCGCTCGGCGAGGATGGGAAAGAGATCGTAGACCGCGTTGAGCCGGGCGCGAGCGGAGATCGCGTCGACGTTGCGCGCCGCTATCAGCAAGTTTTCCTCCACCGACAGCGTCGGAAAGATGCGTCGCCCTTCCATGCAATGCGCGACGCCGAGTTCGGCGATCTGATGCGGCGCACCTCCCGATACGTCCTGTCCGCCGATCAGGAGGGCGCCGGCGGTGGGCGCGATCGCACCCGTGATGGTCCGTGCCAGCGTGGTCTTGCCGGCGCCGTTGGCACCAAGGACCGCGATGGCCTGTCCGGTGTCGACGGTCAGATCGATGCCTTGCAGCACGCGGGCCTGCCCGTAACCGGCACGGACGCCTGCCAGTTGCAGCAGGGCCACCCCGGCGTCGGATGCGGCGACCGGAGCCGTTAAGGGCGCAAGGACCCTCGCCTCCGCCTCGGGTGCGCCGACATGCACGGCGCTGTCGGTGGCTTGCGACGGATCGGTCGCGACAGTCTGGCGATCCCCTCCGGTACCAAGGTAGACCGCCGCGACCTGGTCGTTGCCGAGGATCTCCGCCGTAGGGCCTTCGATCAGCGTCTTACCGAAATTGAGCACCATCGAGCGGGTGCAGCATTCGCGCACGACGCGGAGCACATGTTCGACGATCAGGATCGCCGTATTGGAGTCAAGCAGCGAGTGGATCAGAGCGATCAGCTCGGTGATTTCGCTGTCGACGAGGCCGGCCCCGACCCTCCCCAACTGGGTCGCCACGGCGGCCCATTTTTTTGCGGTCGTCTTCTCGCTTGACATTTTTAGATATCTAGATATCTATTATTCATGATGACGACGAACAATCTTGGGGACTGATGACGTTCGAAATCGATTGACCCTTATTTCGCGGGCCGCGCGGCTATCGCCGCAAAACCGCGGCCCATTGGCGGCGACAGCCGGAACTTCGGATATCTGAGCCAAACGAGCTCGAGACCGAGTCCGAGATACATGCCAATTGAGGACGATTTTGAATGCTGAAGATCACTGTTGAACTTTATCCCGGTGGCGCGGAGGAACTGGCTCGCCCCTTAGCGGCAATGACGGTGACCAATCTCTCCAATCTCGCGGATGTGTCGGACTACGAGATCGTAGCGGCGGAAAATGCGAATCCGTTGACGGGCGAACCGGCCAAGATGTGTTGGCACCACGTATATGGTCATCCGCGCCGACAATCGGTCTGGAAGCTGGTGGGCGCGGCCATCGCCGGGCTAGAAGAAGCCGGATGCACGGAAATGTAGCCGCGACCTGACGACAAGCATGATTCGACGAGAGCAGCACGGTTTATACTTTCTAGGGTATGGACCGTGAGGCACCGCAGTGACTGAATGACGGGAGAAGCTTGAGCAACAACGCCATAAGTTGTGCCGATTTTTCCGACTATTTTCATTCGTAGATCCAATTTGCCGGCGACACATCCGGAACATCCATGTTGTTGCGTTCGAGGACGGTTCGCGGAATTCGACTGACTTACCTGGAGCGGCGCGGCGGCCGCATCGGTATCGTTTTGGTCCACGGCAACTCGTCCTCCAAGGAGATCTTTGCTCGTCAGATATCGGCCTTGACGCGGACCGGATACGGCGTCGTCATCCCCGATCTCCCGGGTCACGGCACGTCGGACCGTTCGGCCACGCCGCGGCGGACGTATAGCTTCCCGGCCTACGCCGAGATGTTGCATCGTCTGATGTCGGACCTGGGCTATCGTACCTACCATGTGGTTGGCTGGTCCTTGGGCGGTCACATCGGCATCGAGATGCTGGCTCGCTATCGCGCGGTCAAGTCGCTCCTCTTGACGGGTACACCTCCTGTCGTGCTCACGCCCGACGGTATCGCCGCCGGCTTTCGATGGACGCCATCGACGGCACTAGCCGGGCGACGAATCTTTTCAAAAGCTGATGCCACTCGCTACGTTCGCGCGATGATGGGAGCGCGCCGCGCGGCCTCTGATCAGGTCGAGACTGCGCTCCGTACCGACGGAAATGCACGGTACTGGATGGTGCATAACGGCATGGCCGGCGTCGGAGTGGACGAAGTCAAGACCCTTTCGGAGGACCAGCGTCCGCTGGCCATCGTTCAAGGCGCGGCGGACCCATTCTTAAGGACGGAGTACCTCGCCGCCCTGCCCTACAAGCACATATGGCAAGGAAGACCGACGTTGCTTGATGCCGGGCATGCGCCGCACTGGGAGCGTCCGACGATCTTCAACGACCATCTTCTTGGATTTCTGGCGTACGCGGATCAACACTACCTGGGGGGGGCAGAATGATCTCGGGAATAGAGAGTTTCATCGACACGACGTTGCATGCTCGAACTGATGCCGAACTGAAGGGTCTCTTCCTGGCCTCGATGAAGTCGGAAGGATACGAGAACGCCGTCTTCGCGCGCGCCAGAGAGAAGAGGCTGGTTTCCATTCCCTGGAGCGAATTTCCCGAGGGGTATCTGGACACATACAAATCGAGCGAGTGGGATCGCATCGATCCAGTCGTGCAGCACGTCCAGACGGCGCACGGGCCATTTCACTGGAATCAAATCAATCCAGCGGGATTCTCACGCCGGCAGATCGAATTTTTCGAGGAATGCCGCGAGCTTGGGGTCCACTCAGGGCTGACCGTTCCCATTCGCGGTCCCTGCCGTCAGACGGACCTGATATCGCTGAGCTTCCGTGGCCGGGGCAAGCCCGCGTCGGACCGCCTGTCCTGGGTCTATATGCATTGCGTGCAGTACTGGTTGAGGTACTGCGACATGATGGATGACCACCGCCCGGACGAGGTCTCCCTCACAGGCCAGGAGGTGGAATGCCTCAAGTGGTGCAAGGAAGGGAAGACGAATTGGGAGATAGGCGAGATTCTAGCGATCTCCCAGAAAACCGTCGAATTCCATGTGGGGAACGCGATGCGGAAACTCGGTGCCGGCAACAGGATCACCGCCGTGATCATGGCTATCCGAAACGGGCTCATCCCTCTGTAGCGGCGGCGACACGGTTACTTCGATGACCGAGACGACGATTGTCCTCAAGACGGCAAGTGCCTTCTGAAACAGGTCAAGCTCTATGTTCAGGGGCGCCATCACCTTCAGGACTTCGTCGTTCGGGCCGCAACACTCGACCAGAATGCCGGCTGCGACAGCCCTATCCGCGACTTCTGCTGCGTGCTCAGCCGCAGCGAACTGCACACCCTGCATCATTCCGAGCCCCTTGTGACGGAGGTGCTCCGGGTACTCCGCCGCCAGGCCGACGCACCATAGGCGCAGGCTGTCGGAGCGGGTTCTTACGCCGTCGACGAAATCGTCATCCCAGAGATCCAGGGCGGCGGCGCCAGTCGCAAAAGCTATCGAGTTTCCGCGGAAGGTCCCGTTGTGCTCACCGGGCGCCCACACGTCGAGCTCCGGTTTCAGCAGCAGGAGCGACATCGGATAGCCGTAGCCGCTGATGGACTTCGCCAGACACACCATGTCCGGCACGATCCCGGCGCGCTCGAACGCGAAGAATGATCCTGTGCGACCGCAGCCGGTCTGGATTTCGTCGACGATCAGAAGTGCTCCTATCCGCTTCGCTGTCTCGGACAGCGCCGCAAGCCAACGAGGCGATGCAACGTTCAAGCCGCCCTCTCCCTGCACGACCTCGACTACGATTGCCGCGACCGGGTCGATGCCACCGGAAGCATCGACGACCATGGCCTCGAAACGGGAAAGGTCGCGCGAGCCGGCGCCGCAATAGCCTTCGAAGGGCAGACGGACTACCGGATCGAGCGTTCGACCGCCCGAGCTTCGTGCCACACGCGAGCCCGTAGCTGCCAGCGCGCCCGATGAAACACCATGAAACGCGTTGGTGAAGGCGGCTATGCCGTGCCTGCCGGTAACCTTCCGGGCGAGCTTGATGGCGGCTTCGACGCAGTTCGCGCCGGTCGGTCCTGTGAATTGCATCCGGTAGGAGAGTCCCCTCGGGGCCAGGATTTTGTCTCGGAAGCTCGACATGAAACGGAGTTTCGCCTCGGTGTGGAAGTCGAGTGCCGCGCTCAGACCGTCCGCCGTGATGTAATCGATGGCCGCTTTCTTAAGGTGCGGATGATTGTGTCCGTAGTTGAGCGCGCCGCAGGCGGACATCAGATCGATATAGGACCTACCGGCGGCGTCGAGTATCGTCGCGCCGCTTGCCGAGCTGAGCAGCGCAGGTAACCGACGGCAATAATACCGAACCGAGGATTCATTCTCGGCGAAGAAGGCGACATGGTCGTTGCGGAGTTCCGGCCTCATGCGTGCGTCCTCCGCGGAATGGGCGCCTTCTCCGCATTGGAGATCATCATCAGCTTTTCACGCACCAACAAAATATCGGCCGCTATTGCCTCGTAGCCAGCATCGGTAGCCGCCCGGCTGAGGTACGTGAGTGCGTCGGCGATGTTTTCTGCCGCGTCTTCGTCCGGGGCCAGAACGACCGTCGAACGTTCGGAGTGGTTTCCGCTCATGCGGCGTCCTTTCTTGGGAGAGTTTCCGCTCCAAGCGATAGAACCCTCGGAGCGATGCCGAATTTCTGGCAGTGCTCCGTCGGGCGAATGAACGCTGTCGGAACAAAGAACGCGCGCTCCAATTCGCCCTCGATTTCGTGCGCAGGCCCCAGCCACCGGATCCCCGATTTGATGAAATGAGCAAGGAGATGCTCCCGAGTCACCCCGATCATTCCGGTCGCCCCGCGAAGAGAGAGAAACTCCTGGATCGCACAGAGAAGCTCCGGGAAAATGGTTCTGCGTATCGCCGGCGAGACGGCCTTGTCGACGCATACGCGCGTCACCTCGAAGACATCCAGTGATTCCGGGAGATTTCCGTCCGTGACGAGATACGGCCAGTAGCTCTTGAGCATGTAGGGCCGTGTCGTCCGGAGCAGCCGGGCCAGCCCTCGCACCACTCGAGCTTCGTCGCGCCAAACCAAGTAGACCGCCGCTGGGGTGTCGAACTCGTCGAACTCCAGCCCTCCATAGGAGGAATGATCGAGTTTCCTCCTGCAGACGAACACTTCGTGTCTGAGACGAGCCTGAGAAGCCAAGGCATCCTGGAAGAGATGCGCCGTCGCAATCGAGAAAGCTTCGATCATGCAATGCCGCTCCGTTGCAGGCATTCGATCAAAACAACCGATGACGCGATACTGGGAGATTCCCTAAGGCCTCGGTCTCATTTTCGCAAAATTGATGACCTGAGCAGTCGTCGCCGCTCCTTGGAAGGCCAAGAAGCCTCGCGCTTGCGCCATACCTGCAAGCGTATAATATACGTTCCGACGTATGGCCGTTTCGACGCTGCGATGGTCATCGTGGCGGATGGCCCGAGAATCGCGCAATTCGCCCCGTAATGTGCTTGCAAGGAATGTGCGCCGACTCCGGTTGGAGCGCGGACTTTCGCAGGAAGCGCTTGCGGCGGAGGCGACGACGCGGCAGGCCCTGATCAGCAACCTGGAAGCCGGCGTCGCCAATCCTACACTGGAATTGCTCATCCGTCTCGCCCAGGCGCTTCACGTCGACATCCGGGATTTATTTGAGCCCTCGCGGGGATGATCCGCGGCAGGTTTGCCGGGCAGCTTGAGAATTTCCTGACATTCGGCCGCCCGCCGAACGACTTCCCGCTAGATATGGTGCTTCGCCTTCTTGAGATAGGCGACCACGGCGTCCTCGACGATCTCGTATGCATTCCGCTTCTCGTCGATGGCGGCCTTCTTGAGCGCGTCGAGTATGTGCGGCATCAGATACATCGACGTGGCTTTCCGCTTGTCTGGTCTTCCGGCGACTGGCTCATCTTTCTTCCCGCGTGGCATGATCGGCTCCTTTGGATACCTAGATATCCAATATCAGGGAGCTGCGGACCCCGATAGCCTTTCCGGCCGTTTTCCACGGCGGTGGATAGGATATCCAGATATTTAGATATTGAACTATTGTTTCTCCTGTGCTAAGGCCCCGATGTGCTTACAGTCGACCCATAGCCCCTCCTCCGAGGCACGGACTGCTCCAGTCCGGGCAGCCTGATCCGTGGATGTCTCCGCGAAGCGCTGCTTGTCGACCCTTGCACCTCAGCACCGAGCTCATGAATGAAATTTCCTCCCCGCCGCCCGAATGCGGCTGAAATGGAGAACTCAATGAACTTCAAGGCCAGCCCGCCCTCGGTGGGCGGAGCGGAACCGATTCTCCACTGTCCGAACTGCAATCATCAGATCAAGCTGACCGAATCCCTCGCCGGCCCTCTGATCGAACAGAGCCGCCGACATTTCCATGAGCAGCTCGCTGCGAAGGATGCGGAAGTCACGCGGAGGACGGACGAACTCCGCCATGAGCGCGACCAGCTCGCCCAGCAGCGGGAACTGATGGAGACCGAGATCTCCCGCAAGATCGGCGAAGAGCGTGGTCGCATCGTACTGGCGGAAGGCAAGAAGGCGCGCGAATTGGCCGCAGCGGAGATCGCGGCCAAGGAGGCCGAGACCGTCGAGCTACGTAAGACGATCGAGGCCAACAACGCCAAGCTGGCGGAGGCCCAACGGACGCAGGCGGAGCTGCTGCGCAAACATCGCGAACTGGACGAGGAGAAGCGCGAACTCGACCTTACCGTCGAGAGGCGGCTTCAGGCGTCCTTGCCGGAGATCAGGCTCAAGGCGCACCAGGAGGCCGACGCGTCCGCCCGCCTCCGGGTCTTGGAGCGGGATCAGACGATCGAGTCCATGGCTCGCACCATCGAGGAGTTGAAGCGCAAGGCCGAACAAGGATCACAACAGGGACAAGGCGAGGCGTTCGAGCTGGAGCTCGAGGACGTGCTCCGTGCCCGCTTTCCCACGGATGTCGTCGATCCGGTGGGCAAGGGAGAAGTCGGTGTCGACGTGACCCAGCGGGTGAACGCTAACGTCGGCCGGAACGCCGGCACCATCCTTTGGGAGACGAAGCGCACGAAGGCATGGAGCGATGCATGGCTCGCAAAGCTCCGAGACGACCAGCGGCGCTGCGGAGCCGATATCGCAATCATCGTCTCCCACGCGCTGCCCAAGAATGTCGATCACTTCGATCTCATCGATGGCGTCTGGATCTCCCACCCCCGCTGTGCCGTCGTGTTGGCCGTCGCGCTCAGGCAGACCTTGGTGGAGGTCGAGGGATCGAGGACGGCCCAGCAGGGGCAGCAGACCAAGACGGAGTTGGCCTACCGCTATCTTACCGGCACCAAGTTCCGGCAGCGTATCGAAGCAGTGATCGAGAAGTTCAACGACATGCGCGACGATCTCGACAAGGAGCGGAGGTTCATGACACGGCAGTGGGCGAAGCGCGACATGCAGATCCTCGCCGTCATCGAGTCCACGGTGGGCATGGTCGGCGACCTGCAGGCGATCGCGGGCAAGGCCATGCCGGAAATCTCGAGCCTGGACACGCTCCTGATACAGTCCCCTGAGCGTATCGACGTCGACGCCCCGTAAGACCACCGCCCAGCGATCTTCCGGCACGCATGGCTGGAGCAGCACCGACATAGAGCCGCCCGGTCCAATTGTGCAGATCGCAAAAAACGCTCTGGTCCATAGATATCTAGATATTTGAATATTGACATATCAAGACACCCGTGATACGTATGATCGCAGGATGGGATCAAGGAAAGGAGCTGGCGATGGCCGGCAATCGCGAACACGACTTCAGCAGCCGCGGCTTCGATCCGGCTCGGCCGGTGTCGATGAGGAGCCAGCAGTTCAGGGGCGCTCCCCTGCACGGCCTCAAGACCTTCGGCTGGTCTCACGGCAGCACGGCGACCCCGTCGGGCCGCTCCTTCGTCATCACCCGCGCGTTCCAGGGGCCGCGGCGCACGGTCTAGACCGCCCACCTAACCAGCCGCCCGTCCGACGATTTCGGACGGGCGGACCTCATGATCGCCACGGAGTACGCGTGATCGCTTGGTTGTTTTCCGACACCCATTTGGAGATGTCGGTCTGGGATCTTCCCCAGGAACGGCCGAAATACGACGTCGTCATCGTTGCCGGTGATCTGATTACGCGTGCCGAGCGCGGCGTGGCCTGGCTTCGGGATCGCTTCCCCGACACCGATGTCATCTATGTCGCGGGTAACTTGGCTCGGTTCGTTTGTATCTTCGCAGTCTCAAGAACGGAAAATCGTCGGAGGTCCACGACGAACCCGAAAGCTTCGTCGGCGCGCATCTCCGGATCCATAGCCACCAGGTCCGAGATGGGCCATGTGTCGACGCGGCTGTCCTGAATAAGGTCCGTCAACCCCGATTTGAGAAGCTCCCGCCGAACGCCTGGACCCGATTTCCCGCCGCCAGATACGAACTCGTGTTGCGGAAACAACTGGCCCAACATTGCATCGAGATCAGCGACGGCACTGGGTGTTTTCGACGTCCTGAGTTCGTTCAGGACGGTTAGCGCTTCCTGCAGTTTCTTGACGCGTTCGAATTGCTTTTTCCTGGCCTTCTCGCGCGCTTTGGCCTGCTCCTCCGACCTCGAATTATCCTGCGTCCCCGCAGTTCCTGTATCGTCCACGCGGTCGACCGTCGCCATGCCGAGTTGCTTCGCAATTTCCTCGATGGATTGTCTGAGCAGGTGCCTCGGCGTCACATGATGATCGTTGAACTCATCGAGAGCCTTTTCGGCTTGGCGCGTGGCCGTCTCATAGAGCGCGGTAGCATGGTTGGGAAGCCAGACATCCGCAAGATAAGTCTTCAGACCGATCACCGGGATGTAGACGAGGTTTGCACCGCCTTTTTGCTGCTCTAGATCGCAATCGGCCGTCAGGATCACGCCAAACCGGCGCCAGGGATTGCGCCAGTTTTCGGTTCCAGGATGTGCGGCAATAATGTCCCCCTGGCGCAGAACATTTCCGGAAAGAGGCTGCTCGCATTCCATCGATGCGCACTCACCAAACTTCTTGGCGTGCCCCTTGGCAAGCTGCAAGGCGAGAGGATCCTCCAGATAGGTCAAGAAGTCGGCCGGCGTCGGCTTATCGCCCGCGCCCAGAGGCTCTTCATCGCAGTGCGATGCAAGATAGCGGAATTGTTCTTCAGATGGTGAGGACGCACGATGTGGAAATTGCGTTCCTGAAAGAATCGCTTCACGCCGGACGCATCGGTAACATAGACGCCCCCGACATCTCCCGTCATCGCATACGGCAAGGAATTGACGACGCACGGGACGATCTTCTTATCGGCGACGTCTATTCCGGTTCGTTCGAGGACGACATCCCGATGGATGGCCATAGCCTCGGCCAGGCGGGCGACCTGCTTGATCGCAGATCCCATTTCGAGCGTCAAGTTGTACGCCGCCGTCGGATTGTGTCCAGACAGCGACTTGTTCTTGCACTCGAGGATGAAGACGTAGTCGCCCCAAGGTACGATCACGTCGTATTCGAACTCTTCGTTGCCGATCTTGAACTTCAACCACTTGGCGTCGTACCCCAGCTTCTCGAAAAAGCCGAGCATTTCGGCTTCGAAGGCCTTTCCCTTGCGCCCGAGTTGCTCGCCGCTCCTTCCGATCGCGGACAGCGTCAATCGCGCGGGATCGGAAATCAATATGCCCGGCCCGAACATCAGGAGAGACCCGTCTTCCAGGCGTATCAGCGGTTGGTCGAAGAGGTCACGGCTCGACTTGCTGAGGGACGCTCGGTCCACGAACGTTTCCGCCGCGCCGTCCTTCAAACCCAAACTCTCGAGGCGCGAGACAAGCTCCTCTCGGGAGAGGACGAAATTGATGCCGCTCTTGCCTTCCTGAGAGTACCGTCCTTCCGCCAGACATTGGAGTACGGCGTAGCCCCGGATCCATTCCAAAAGCCGCAGCCCGCCTGGTTTTTCCTGGTCATCCACGATCGCGTAGCCGAGGATTTCGGACAGGGACACTCCGGAATGCGCTTCCTGCGGAGAAACGAACGCTGCGGGAGGAAGCGCGAGGGGCGATCCGATTCCCGACGCTTTTCCGTGCATGTTCGTTTGAAGCGACATTTCTTGAAACGTCTGAATCAGGCGATCGTTGAGCCGTTCATTGGCGAAGTAGTCGAAGGACTCGCCCCAAGTGACATGATCATACTCGATGGCGGTCTCGGCGCCTTCAGGCGCCCATGACGGCAGATCGTTGGAGGAGAAGACCTTGATCTCGCCGTCGAAATAGCGACAGCGCTGATCCATCCGTTCCCATTGACGCCAAGAAGAGGCAAGCAGTTCAGTCAGCCCGGACTTGTAAATTTCGTCGTCGGTCACGTCGGTCAATCGCGGAAGCACCAGGAACTTCTGCGCGTCGAACCAGCCGTAGCGATGAGCGAGGAGCATGAGCGTCATCGTGGTCACTTGAACGATCGCCGCGAGGACCCCGTCCGGTGAGTAGGATGATCCGTCCGGATGCTTGATGCGAAAGGACTGCAGCGTCAGCTCTTTGCGGCGCTTCGCCGAAGTGCGGAAGGCCTCCATCAGTTCGTGGTACGAATAGCTCGCTCGCGCAAGCGCGGCAGAGGCCTGCGTCTCCGGCAGCAGCTTGGCCGCAACCGTGGCCTCCTGTGTCCGCAATATCTCCCGGTAGCCAGACTCGATCCGCTCCAGCGTCGCTATCAGGTCTGCGAGTTGGGCGCCGGCATCTGATCCTGCGCGCTCGGCGATGTAGTTTCCGAGAGCCTCCGTAAACGCTGCACGAGCATCTTCGCGAGCTTCATCGGGTCTTTTCAGCAGGAAATCGGTGCTGTGCCGGATAAGCTGCAGGAGCTCGGATACGACATCCTCGTCCATGTCCAGGGTCAGCAAGTGCTTCTTCAGCTTTTCCCAGCCAAACGTTTTGAGTGCATCGTTTACGATTTTCTCCTTCAATCGCGGTTCTTGCTTCAGAGGCTTCTCGGTCCCCTTCATCTTCTTTTCCACCTTTCTGCAACCTCATGAATCTGACGCGCCATGCTCCTGGTCCCCAGCATTAGAATGCAACGACTCGGGACATCTCAATCATGTCTTCTTATGCCAATTCCTGTCCGGCATGGTCGCATCCGGAAATAATTCGGCCTGCAAAAGATCCAAGACTTCCACCGAGCGATCGATCAGAAACTCACTTGGAAGAATCTTCTTCCCGTATTCGGAATAGGCCAGATAATTATGCAACGATCGCATCCGGTCTGGACATTCGCGGTCGTAGTCGCGGAGTAGCTGCATAAAGCCGAACCCTTCGATCGATTTCTCGAGACTCTCGAGGTCCGCAATCGTGACGATCGTCAATGGCCCGACCCGCCTCCCCGCCGGGACAGCCCCCAACAACCGACGAAAATCGGCTTCCAGAAAATTCCCGAGGCCGGGCGCGTCAAGACGACTATCGTGAACGACGAGCACCGGATGCAGCACATCCATATCTCTGAATTGTCCGTCTGCGCCGAGCCATTCGCCACGAGCGATCGCTCCGATGCTCCTCGCCAACTGCGCAACGCCTTTGTCGCGCTCTCCCGGTTTTTGCGATGCTCCGTATTTGGAACGGATTTCCACGATGAGGGCCTCGGGATCCTCGTGGGCGAGCGCTTTCTCGGCAAGAAATGCGGCCTTCATCTCGATGATCGCGGCCTCTCGGACCTCGAACACGGCCGCATCGATCTCGAACTCTCTTCGTTGCCCGTCCTGTCCACAGAGACGAAAGGCCACGCGATCCACAAGACCAGCGACATGAGGGTACATGCGTCGAAGAATGTCGATGGCATAGTCTTCAAAAACTTCGCCGAATTTTGCGAAGACCTTGGTCCGGACACGCGCCGCGACATTGAAAACAGCCCCGATCGATACTCGCTCGATGAAGAACGCAGGATCGAGGATTATCCCGCGGCCATCGGCAGTGGTCATCACCGGACGCTCACGCAACCCGCGGTAGTCCAGAGTATCGAAGTTCGTCCAAAATGACCGTGCCAATTGCTCGGGAGACTGAGAAACCAGATCGAAGAAGCGCGGATACAGATCAGCGACTGGAGTGGCCGCCGCAACGGTATTCCGATCGAAGAGCGGGCCTTCCTTCCTGTGTTGCAAGGCGTAGAGCGCCATGGTCGTAGCGCAGCCGAGATACTGTCGAAGGGTCAGCCCTGTCGCTTTCTCGAACTCATCACCGAATTCGGGAAAGTGCCTGGGCATGTATTCGGTAAACAAGGCAAGCCCTCTTCCGATCGCGATGCCGATGTGAAGAGCAAGGTTCGATTCGTCGGCCCCCTTCCGGAACGCTCCAAGCGCACGACGCCTCACCGCCTCGATGTCGTCATTGGGCGCGAGCTTGTCGGAGAACACTCGTCGAGCCCATATGTCGCTGGCGATCAGTGCCGCCTTCACGAACTGGCTTCGTAGCGCCGGATCTTCGAAACTCGTGCCATCGTCGGGGCGATTCTTGCAGTAGCGGGACGCCCAGCGCATAAGCTCGCGCAGTTGGCCAGTAAAGAACACTACGGGAAGACCGCCGCCCCGGCGTCTCGCAAAAGCATTGATACGCGCAAGCTGATCCGAGTTGCAGGCGAAGCTGATCGCCTGCTCCTGACGGGGTTTCACCTCGAAATCGCCAGGTCCCGAAACGATGATGTTGAGGCGCGCGCAATGAAACAGCGTGTCATCGCGACTGAGCGTAGCGAGCACCTCGATCAGCGAACGCTCATCCGCAGCCACGCCGGGAAACACTTCGCCGACGGGAACAAAAACGCCAACTTCCGCTACGTTGCCGCCGTTGGCGCCTCCGCCAAGCAATGATCCCGATCCAGGTTTGATGATCAAGGACTTTCTGCCTCGACCGCGCTAGAGGTTCGATTCAAATCGCCGCCTTGAGCCTTCGGATTCTGTCCCGGAATCCCTCGCAACCCGACCAGCCCCGAAACCAACTCGCCTCCTTTCAGGTCATAGGGCAGACGCCAGACCTGCTGCTCTCTCGCAACCTTGATCGACAACTTACTAAGATAACGGTGAAGCCCCGTCATGATCGTCTCGATGCTTTCGTTTTCGCGCCCGAGCTCGACGTCTGGATCCATACTTCTGCCGGGAAAGAGGCTTTCGATAAGCTCCTTGTGCTGCTTAGCGTCCCAGAGAATGTTGCCCCCGATGGTCCATAGAACCGACGAATCTCTGGCATAGGTGCTCGCGAGATATGAGCAATGAGCGAGGAATTTGGACTCCTTCAATGCGACCAACTGCCGTCTGAGGTACGGATCCATCAATTGACCGAAGGATATCAACTGCCGATCGATCTCCGTTTCCAGCTCTTTGGCTTTGGACGAAATATTTTCCATGATCGGTACGCGATCGGGGTCGCTTCCAAGCGCTTTTCCCAGCTTCTCAATCGCCTCGCGGGCCTCGCTTGAGAATGGGCCGAAGTTCGCCTTTTCGATGCGATCACGACCATAGCCGAGGGCCACCAGGCCGGCCCAGAGGTAGAATGCTTTCCTGTAGGCCGATTGCACCGCATTGAATACGACGCGATCGTCGTTGATATTTTTGCGATCGGCTTCAGCCTCGATCAATCGTTCGAAAACGATGTAACCGACGGCGAGCATGATCGCATCGGCCAGGAGATTGGGAGCAAGGCTATCTCCGATCGAGCCGCCGAAGTGCCACAGCAGTCCTGCGCCTACCGCGACTATCAACACGGCGACATAAAGAAGACTGCGCGGCCTGCCATAGTAGGTTCGCTTCGCAAGGATAAGCGCTTTATCGAAACTGCTCTGATCAGGATCGGATGACATCGAAACGCCCCTGTTCTACTTCAGTCCACTCGGCACCCCGCCAAACGCCATCATACGATGTAGGAAGCGGAGCGGCAGCGCCGAAGGACTCCATCCATAGTGCAGCTACCGTGCAAGAAGATTGGCCGTCAGCCATGGGAGGCATCCACGTAGCGGTTGCTGCCGTCTCACGCTTCCTACTCCCTTAGCCTCGTCGATCGGGCACGCGCAATCAGTTCAGGCCATCGAGGCAGCCCCCTACCATCTTTTCCTGGGCTATGTCGCGCAGGCGGTAGCGACTGTCCCCGACTCCATGATCGGCCGGCGGCGGCTGGAGGACCTGAAGGCCGTGGGCTCGTTGATTGTGACAACGGACGCATCCAGCCATTTGCTTGCCCACAGCACTATGTCTATCGTAGATGAACGGGCCAGACCCGGGCCGGCGTGATAGACGCTGCCCTTCACTAATATGAATATTTTGCTTCACATCTTCGTCATGCCTCGGCGCGCGTCAAAGGCCAGACGCGGGCGACTCTATTATCCTCCTGCCAAACGGCCCCGTAACTAGGGGGCCTCCTAGGCAAAAGGAAAGCACCGGGCTCGGTGACAAGGTCCTATGGATTAATCGTGCACGTGTGTAGAGGTCGGACCGCCTGGCATTCGCCCGGCTTGCCCGACTGGAATGCCAACCATCGGCGGCGGATGGACGCTCGCGCGCGCCTCACACACGGAAAGCCAGACCGGCCATCCGACGAAGCACGGCGACGGTCCTTTTTCAGCCTAGCTCGTCCTCACCGCACCTTTTGAGCAATCCTGGCGATCGCCTCGATCGCAATTTTTGCGTCTTTCGACCGGTTGGCGACCCTCATAATCTGCTCCAGCCAAGGGTCAACCGGCCGTCGCAAAGACCCGATGGCCAGATGTTCGACTCTACTTGCAATCTTCGCGCTCCCGGGTACTAGGCCCCTCTTCACCTTGGACAGGTGTCCCTGAGTGATCCCGATCTCAACGGCCAGACGATCCTGCGTCCAACCGCTCTTATCAAGGAACTCCTCTATCTGAAGGGAGACTCGAGAGCGCTTCCTGCTTGCTGCCATCCGATGCATAATGCATATTCATACATAACTGGCAATTAGGAAACTCTCGCGGGCCCGCCCATGCAGACGATGTATACGATCCACGAGGGACAGACCTATGGGCGCCGAATGCCGCCATCTACCGCGATGCTCAGATGTGGCATTCCCTGGGGACATTTCGACGAGTTGTTCACCGCTGCCTACTGGTGCGGGCAGGCTTGGCAGGCGGACCTTCACGGCCACTACGGAGATCTGCGCCTCGGCAATTCGCTCGCGGAAGAGACGGCCGCTTGTCTTTTAGGCGGATACGGCATGCCGGCCGAGCTGGGTCTCGCAGCCTTCGCTCGTCTTCGCGATCGAGGTCTGCTCATCGGCACCCCTCCCGCTCATGAGATCGAAATGCATCTTGCCGAACCCTTCGAGGTCTCCGGGAAAAGCATTCATTATCGCTTCCCGAGACAAAAGGCGGCGTACCTGGCGACCTGTCTCAAGGCGATTGAGCATCTCGACGAGGATGCCTTGGACGATGCCCCTCTGCGCAGCGCTCTAACCGAGATGCCCGGTATAGGTCTCAAGACTGCCTCGTGGAACCGTCACCGCAACTGCCCGGACAGGTGAGTTGACTTTGGTTCGTTCCACGATGTTGCATGGATCCGGCTGACTTCCCCCACCGCCTCCACCACCTGCGCCCTTTGGTTTGACGGGCCGCGCTGGCTTACGGGGTGATTTGTCGCCTCCACCACCGCCTCCACCCCCACTGGACATCTGCTCTCCTGCGTCCGCGAACCTTATTCACGGCAGGCTAACATCGGCGCCGGCAGGAGTACCCTAGGGTCTTCACTGGGTCCGGCGTACCGATCGCCCGGGCGGGTCAACGAAATCCACGATGCTCGGCGTCAGGGGCTTTAGTTGGCCGCGGATTGTCCTTGCAACTTGGCGTGCACCATTCCACAACGGCTAGGTCCAATCGCAGCTCCAAGAGACTGCTTTCGTGCCACCGCTAAAGTACGTTGAGCAAGATGAACGCGGCCTACCGACCGGCCGCACTATCGAGTTCGATGATGCCGAATTTGAACCGCTTGGTTTCAAAGACCTCACGCCTTTGAAGGCCACTCAACCTGTCACTATCAAACTGAAGGGTCGCGGCATGCCGAAGGTCTTGCCGGCGTTAACCGAAGCCGATGAGGCCGGGCGTGCCAATTTCAGTATGACTCTCCAAAGCCACTTCGCGGCGTCCGCTATCGGTCTCGTCAAAGGAGGCTGGCTACCATCATCTTTGGCCGTCCATGCCGATACCATCGTCTTCCCTGACCGATGCATCTTCGCACAGATCGAAGGTCGTTTTGCGTCGAAGAAGCCTCGATCAGTTGTTCAACCAGACTTCCTGGACCTATTTGCCGACAGTACCGTGCGCATTAATCCCATGTTGTTCGTGATGGAAGGCAACATGCGACGCATGCCGACGGAAATGGAGGCGAGATCTCAGTTGACCGCAGCTGTAACCAAACTCCGGTCTGCGCTACCAAAAGCAATATTGATCTCAGCGACCGAGGCGGGCCTGAAAGGTGCTTTGGGTTTGCTCGCGGAGGCGACCGTCAACCTCGAACAGAAGCAAGACTTTCTGATCGAAGTTGCGCCTGTTCTGTCAGCACCGATTGCGAAACGTTCGATTTCTAAGGTGTGGAGCGAGATCATCTCGGCAGCAAGAAGCCGAGGACTTCGGCCTGGTTCGCTGACGGTCCTGGCCGCGCTTAGCACGGTCCTGATGCCTCAAGGCAAGAGTCCTGCCCGGAAGCTATGTAAATTCAGCCGAAACTATTCCCGAGACGATGCTTACAACGTTCTCGCCGATCTACGCTCACTTGAGATGCTGGTCCAACTTTTTGCGGTTTTTCCCGAACAGAGAGCAATGCTTTGCACTGCTGACAGGGCATTGGCTCTGTTTTGGACTGGCCTGCGCCCCTTCGCGTTCGGTCACCAAAATGGGACTGTTTCGTTCGAATTCGATCCCACGGTCCTATTACCCAACATGACAGAGGAACAACGCGCAACGCTGAACGAGTCATAATCTCCAACTCCGTACGGCAATCAGTCCAATACCTGCGACGTCTACAATCAAGCTGCACGGGCGCGCCCCGCCGCAGGTGCCCTCGGCCAGCGGCGATCTGAAGCCACGCATCCAAGTACCTCCTGCATTCCCTAATGGTTGTCCTCGCATGAGATTTCAAAAGGGACGAGGCCTTACTCCTTCGGAGAAGCTCCTCGCCGCATTGTGCGAGCGATCGTTTCTGTCTCTTTGGAGCTACCCAAACGTCTTCCGCAAGGAAGCAAAGGAATTGACCGATCTACTCGTCGTGTTCGGCGACGACGTAGTCCTGTTCTCCGACAAGTCATGGACGTATCCAAACAAGGAAGATGGGGCGCTAAACTGGAGACGCTGGTTCAGTCACTCCATCGCCGAATCGGCACGGCAGATCACTCAAGCCGAAAAGTGGATCATCAGACAGCCCGAACGCGTATTTCTAGATGCAAAAGAGACGGAGCGTCTTCCTATTCCGCTGCCGCCTTCGGATCGGCTTCGCGTACATCGGGTTTGCATCGCGCTTGGTGCGGCTGATTGTTGTCGAAAAGCGACGGGCCGCCCTACGCTAGAACTGTCTCCCAAGACCGTCGACGACGGGAAGGCATTTTCGGTGGGACGCATCACCGGCGCCCTTGGCTGGGTTCATGTCTTTGACGAGACGACCCTACCTTTGGTTCTTAACGAGCTTTCAACAGCTCCAGATTTCATAGAGTATCTCCGGAAGAAAGAGGAGCTTTACGACGCCGGAAAATTTGAGCGAGCATCGTCAGAGAGCGACCTTCTTGGTTACTATCTCTGGCACGGTCGTACCTTTCCGACCCGACAGAAACGCTATGAAGTAGAAGCCGGCGCCTGGGAAAAGCTGGAAGCCGATCCGCAATTTCAGGCCAGCCGCAAAGAGAACAAGGCGAGCCTATTCTGGGATCGACTTGTGGAGTACCTGAACCGCCATTACTTGGCAGAGAATCTTGAGACCGGTAACGAGCATTCGATTGCCGACTATGAGCGGCTCGTTCATGTGATGGCACAAGAAACGCGCTTCTCTCGCAGGATCCTCGCTAACTGGATGACCAAGCGGGTGGATCGCGATGAAGATGGCTATGTTGGAACCATCGTAAGGTCGCCCCACCAATCCGACTTGGTCTACGTTCTCGTCGTCGGTCCCGGTGACCGCGGGAGAGGTCATCAAAGATACCGAACGGAGCGCTTCAAGGAGCTCAGGGCGCGATGCATAGTTGCTAAGGCAGTACATCCGGAATGTAGAACTGTCCTCGGCATCGCTGTCGATAAGAAGGGGACGAAGGGATCCTCCGAAGAATTCATGTACTTAGACGTCTCAGGCTGGACGGCGGTCCAGTTGGAGTATGCCCGCGAGGCCAGGAGAGACGCAGGGTTCTTCCTTGGTAATGGCGCGAGAACCTCGGTGATCCGCGAGATCGAGTACCCTGCCCCGCAGAAGGCCGCTGATTGATCCCGCAAAGTCCCGACCTCTCGTCCCGCTCTGCAATGCCCCGCCGCATTCTTTCGCAGGAAGGTCCTCTCTCTACCCTGTGCCTTGGTTGTCGCACCGAATTGACAATCCGAAAACGCGGCGCATATTACCCGCATAGATTGCAGCGACTTAGTTCTACTTTCCCTTTTCGATGAGCGCGAGCAACTTCCTCGCGGCCGGGTCGTCGAGAATTCGCATTTTCTTTTGGGGACCTCATGGCAAAGCGCATCGTGGTACTCTCCGATGGCACCGGCAATTCCGCATCCCAGGTCTGGCGTACGAACGTCTGGCGCACGTTCGAGTCCCTCGACCTGACGGGCTCGGACCAAGTCGCCTTCTATGACGACGGCGTAGGCACTTCCAGCTTCAAACCTCTCGCAATCTTGGGCGGGGCGTTCGGCTACGGCCTGAAGCGCAACGTGATCGATATTTACAAGTTCGTCTGCCGTAACTTCCGCACTGGGCAGGATTACGCACGTGCTTATGTCGACACCGATGCGCGCGACGAAAACTTCGTTGACGACGAAATCTATGGGTTCGGGTTCAGCAGAGGTGCCTTCACCATCCGCGTCGTGGTCGGCTTGATCCTCGATCAGGGTCTCGTGGAGGCGGAATCCGAAGCCGAACTCGACGCACTGGCCACGGAGGCCTACAGAAACTATCGCGCTCGTCACTTCAAGACCCGCACTGGAATAGAACGGCCATTCCGCGCGATCCGCGACTCGTTTCTCGGACGAAAGCGCGTGGGTCAGCTTCCTAACGTCCGCAAGGTCGATCAGATCCGCTTCCTGGGGCTGTGGGACACGGTCGCCGCCTACGGTCTTCCTGTGGACGAAATGACCAGGGGCGTCAGCCGGTACCTGTGGCCCCTCGAGCTCCCGAACAAGAGACTGGATCCCAAGAGAGTCGCGCGCGCTTGCCACGCGCTCTCGCTCGACGACCAAAGGACGACCTTCCATCCGGTGCTGTGGGACGAATCCAATATGCCCCCCGTCGTCCCCGGCCCACCGACCGTTACCAGGCAGGAAAAGCTGACTCAGATCTGGTTCGCCGGCGTTCATTCGAACGTGGGCGGCGGCTATCCAGACGATTCCCTAGCCTACATTCCGATTTACTGGATATGGAAGGAGGCGAAGGACTGCGGCTTGAAGTTCAAGTCTTCCCCCAGTGCCGACCCGGATGCCTTTTTGGCCGCCCAATCGAAAGGCGATAAGGACGGGCGTCTCTACGACTCCCGAAGCGGCCTCGGGGGCTATTACCGCTACGGTCCACGTGATGTCGATCAGTTGTGCGATTCCGGAGCGACCGATGAGCGCGATTTCGTCAAGATCGTCGCGCCAAAAATCCACGAAACCGTCTTCCGGCGGATCGCCATGGGGGCGCACTCATACGCACCGGTGGGACTGCCGCAAAGCTACGAGATCGTCGCATATGACGCCACATCCGGCGACCATCAGATCATCCGCTCCGCCGACCGGCTCCCTGAGGCTCCTGTCGGCGCTGCCACTCGCTACAAGGAGCAGGACTCGGTCATCTGGAGCACGATCTGGCGCGGACGCGGAATTTATTTTCTAACCGTATTCGCCTCCTTGTTCCTGGTCATATACCCCCTGGCCTATTCGATCCCGGCTACGTCCGAGTTCTCCACGCGCTTGCGCCTCCTATCCGACACGATACGGCTCGTGGCGACAGTCCTTCCAAGCGCAGCCGAGCGATGGGTCAACGCTTACGCGCGAGATCCCGCCCTGTTCCTTGTCTCCGCCCTTTTCATCGTAATATTGCTGGCGCTCAGCGCGGGCCTCCGCGCGCGGATCACCGACCAGATGCGCGCCCGTCTCGTCACCAGCTTGACGATTCCCAACAATCTGCCGGCGTCTCCGCCGATTTCCGACGAATGGAGACCAGGCGGTTGGCTCGAGATATCGAGCCTCGCTTTCCTGGTGGTGGCGGCGATCTATGGATTGTTGATAAATCCATTTCCTTGGCCTTCGTTGGTTTGGATGCCGCTGAGCGATCTGCTTGCTAGTTTTTCGGTTTGGACGGGCTTGGTCGCCTTGGTCGCCCTCGTCGTTCTTCTCGTTCCCACGAACCGGGTCCATGCACTCCGCAGCGCGCCTCGATACAAGGCATTTATTCGCGAACTGCGTCTTCGGTATGCCCCGATCATCTTTGCGGTCGTGTTTTGTCTTCTCGGGGTCGCCATGACAAGCCACTACCTGTTCAACGTCGAAGACAGTTTCGGGAAGTTCTGTCCGGCGACGCTTCCGAGCGACACTCTGGCGGCGGTCGACCAGGCAGGTATCAAGCAGATCTGCTACGATAAGAGCTTCAAGAACTGCACCATCGACGCTTCGGCCATCGACCCCGCAAACGGAGGAGCTTGTCGAACGGCAGGAGCGGATGCTGCGAAGTGCACGGGCAAATCGATCGTCTTCGACACGCGGGCGCTTTGCGCCAGCACGGGCATCTTCGTAGAGAAGAACGCGAGATATCACCTCCTGGTCAGCAAATCTCAATCGCTTCCCGGAGGATCCGCGGTCGACCCGCAGCAACTGCAATGGCACTTCGCCTGGACGAAGTCCGATTTTCGCGGGCAAACGCTGGCTGCCCTGGGTTCTTACGACGAAGCCTCATGCGGCCCGACCAAATCATGGGAGTGGCTCGGTTACGGAGCTCATCCGCTTCGCGTGAGCTGCAACTATCTTGCGGGCACCTCCAGACAGGTGTTCGGCACGCTCGTATATTTCCTCAAGCGTTCGTTGGACCGGCCGCTGGGAAGCTTCATCCTCCGCTACGGCTCGACCGGCAACGAGGAAAATTTCATCGATGCGGATGCGCCGCCGGCGAGCGGCGATAGACTCAGCGAACCCTTTGTGCCGACCCGCGATGGTGAGCTCTACGTCTATCTCAACAAGCCCGCTTCGGGCTTCTGGCCAACCATTGCGCACGACCTCAACAACGGCTTCGCCAAGGTCACGGTAATCCGGATCCCGCCGAAGCCGTAGTATCGACGTGGTGTTTGATGGAGTGATGCAAATGCCGAAAAGAGCCTCGTCCGTGCTTCGGCGTGCCCTGCTGATGGCCGTCTTGCTGCTGTTTGGCCTCCGTGCGGCGGCCGCGGACGAGGCGATACCGATAGGTGTCCTTCACTCGATCACGGGCGTAACCGCCGCGGACGAGGCTCACCTGAAGGACTTTGTGTTCTTCCTCGTCAAAGAGCAAAATGAAAAAGGTGGAGTTCTCGGCAAGAAATTGAGGGCAATCGCGCCGGATGCGCAGTCGACGCCGATGGTTTTCAACCTGCGTGCAGCCGAGCTCATCACCAGCGAAAAAGTCTCGGTCATCTTCGGAGGTTGGGGCAGGGCCTCGCTCTTTGCTATGGCTCCGTTGTTCAAAGGAAGTGACGCGATACTGTTCTATCCCGCAAACATCCTGAGCCTGGATTCTCTTCCGCAGGAACGCTCCATCTTCTACGCTGGCTTCTTTCCGGAACAGCTTGCGAAGGCCGCCATCACCTACATGAATTCGTCCGTGAGCCCGAGCCTATGGGTGCTTCTAGGCAACGACTCTTCGGAAGCTGGCGCGATGAACGCGATGATGCGTTCCATCCTGACGAAGGCTCGGGGCGTGCAAGATGCGGACGTTCTATCCAGAAATGTGAGGACCCCTGAACTGGCACGCGCGGCGAGCGATATCGCGAGTTTCGCCCAATCGCGAAGGTCGATGACGGGGCCCACCGCCGTTCTAACTACGTTGCAAGGCCTGGGCGACATCGCTATTTCCGGCGATCCGAGAGACAGAACGACCGACCTGAACCGCTTTCCGATTCTCTCGCTCACGCTGCGCGAGAGCCAGCTTCCGACGTCGTCTAAGGGGCAATTGGGGATCGTCGACTATTACCAGGGAGTTGCCACGCGCGCCAACACGGAGCTTCTCAGGCGGTGGCGCGCCTACACCAACAATCCGAACAGCTCGGTGGACGATGCCATGGCGTCTTACGCGGCCGCATTCGCGATGTGGGTGCAAGCGGTCGAAAAGGCCAGGACGGTCGAAGCAGCGAAGGTCATCGACGCCCTGCCCGGCATCACCGTCGAGACGCTCGCCGGCAACATCTCGGCGATGCTGCCGGATCATCGGATCACGAAGCAGGCGCGTGTCGTAAGGGTGAACGACGTAGGCAAATTCGAACTCGTCTGGTCGGAGAACGATGGCAAAAGATCGACGCCCACTGGAGGCAGCAGCTTTCCAAGTCAGCCCGTGGCGCCCCCCTCCTCGGCTCCCGTGACTCCACCCGTCGCGAACTTGCCAGCGCCTCGCACTCCGCCAGGAAGGGCCTCGATTGAACAGACGCAACCGGGCACCGGCGCCGGCGGTAATGCCGACTTGCCCGCGAACTCAGACGTGTCGTCGGATTCCCCTCCCATCCTGGCTGCACCGACCCTTGCGGCGGCCGCCGCCGGTCCCGACTCCAGAGGTTCGGCTCAGCGCTGTGCAACGCCGACAACACCTGCGATTCCCGGGATGGATGAGTTTCAACGAGCCATGAGCCCGCCACCCTACTGCAGAGAAGGCTTCCTTGACGTCGTGCTGATCGACACAGGAGACGAGACACAGCCAGTCGGAGATCGCGTCTGCTCAGGCGTCCGGGTGGGAGGTGAATGGGTACTGACGGCGAAGCACTGCGTCGCCAAATGGACCGCCACGCGCGGCAGAGTCTTCGCACTTACGAACGGGGTGTTCGACTGCCTGGATCACCCTCCGTCCACCGACAAGCATCCGGGCGAAAGCTGCAGCCTTCCCGTGGTCGGGAGGGACGGCCAACCGACGCCGGCCGAAGATGGATCACGCAAGATAGATTTGGCTCTCGTCCGAGTACTCGCACCGGCGGGCACGAGTTCTCCCCCATCAGCCAAGGTGCGCAAGTTTGTCCAGTCCGGATCGCTTGAGATCACGCTTGCGGGGTTCGGGGCATCACCTGGAAAGATGCCTGGAACGCTCAGGGTCGGCTGGTCGCGCATTGTCGATGCGACTGCACTTCGATCCATGACCGAAGAAACCGAGTTGAATATGGCCGAGGTCGCAGTGCCCATAAGGTTCACGCAGCGATCATACGGATCCGGAAGCCCCGGCTCCTGGGCTTGCAAAGGGGACTCCGGATCGCCGATCTTTGCCGGGCGAGTTTTCGGTTACAAAGACGAGCCCCACCTGGTTGCGGGGATCGTCACGGACTCATCTTTCGTGACCGCCGCGAGGTGTGCTTCGGACGCTCCGACGCAGGGAGACAGCACGAAAATCGTCCCGCTCATGCATCCTGTTGTTCGCCAATGGCTCTGCAGCACGACAAGCAACAACCTCGATCTCTGCCGATAGGATTCCAATGCCAGACACAACCATGAGAGAACGCATGGCCGCATTTCTCGGCTCGACAATGAATTGGCTGAAGGCCGCTGGCGTAGTCGGCGTGGCGGGTGCACTGTTCGTGCTGGGAGGCCGCGCCGGATGGTACGGCTCGTCGAAGATTTCCGCAGTCCCTCTGTCGTCGTCAGAGACGCCCGCCGGCGTGATCTACTTCCTGCCGAAGACCTCCATCGTTCTCGATCTCACCTGGAAGATAACGCGATGCGACGTCGTGCAACGTGGCCCTTCGCCCAAGGATCCGCAAGACGTCATTATCGAAAGCGAGATCGCAGTCACCGAATTTGCAGCCAAAGTCGAACCCGATCCAACGCAGGGATACACGATAAAATCGGACACCATGGACGGCGCATTCTGGCGCACGGACTTGGACCTCGCCTTGTCGAACGGAATGCTCGCGAGTTTCAACGCTATGAGCTCCGGGCAAATTCCGAACCAGGAAAAGTTCGAGAAGTTTCTCACCAACGTCGCGTCGACTCCCCTGACCAACAAGACTTCAGCCGGAGAAGGTGCCGATGCGGCCCGCCAACGCAAGGCGATTTGCGGCACCCGCCTCATTCAGGCGACCGAAGCTAAGGACGCCAACAGTAAAGCCCCAGGTCTGTCGGTCCGTAAGACCTTCCGTTTCGATCCGGGAGATTGCCCCGCCGGCTTTAAAGAGCTCCCCGACAAAACGTGCATTTTGAGCGGCGAAGTCCTTCTCTCGCCGCTCCTCCTGGAGGGAGGAGCCGCGTCGGACGCCCTCAATCAGAACTCAATCGAAATCCGCACTACGCGTTTCAGGACGACAGCAGGAAAACAACCACAGAGCGGAGTCGTCTATCGCATCCCGGGCAGCGCCAATGTCGAGGTGTGCAGTCCAAAGTGCGATCAGGCGGGACGCACAATTGCGGCGAACACCTTCGTGGTACCGCAGTTCGGAGCCATCGGGGCAATCTCCGTGGAACGCCGGATGTTTTCGGATCGAACGGCCCAGCTAAAATTCGGCTCATGGGGCGAACTGACGGAAGCAAAGTTCGCCGACGCAGCAAGCGCCTCTGCAGACAAGAGCGGGAAATAAGCCTCGAATTCGAACGATGGGCCGTCGGCGCTTGGGCTTCCAAAGCCAGCTACAAGCCACGGCTGCGAAGCGTAGATCCCGAAAACGGCCACCGCGCATCTGCAAAGAACGGGGAGTAAAAAGGGGGGAGGTCGTCAAAGGCTCGTCGGAGCCAACTTTGCCGCACATTAGATTGCGGCCATCCCAGCTTCAGGATCGCAGGGGAAGCGCGTTACTTTTTGCGGACCGGCGGCGTCGCCGGGACTTCTTCGATTTCACGAAAATTGATCTGTGCCGAGAGAGCCTGCTCGTACAGATGGTAGCCGGGCATCTTTTTTCCCGCGATTATCGCGGGCGATTCTGCGAGCTTCTTGCCTCGTTCGGCAAGCTCCTCGACAACTTTGCGGGCGACCAAGATCATTCTAAAATCCTCGTAACATCAACAATTTAAGCATCGGCATCTTATCTTGCAACCCATTAACGCGGTCTGAACGCCTTCACAGGGCTCATTTGTAACGCGTCACTATGTCACTTTGCTGCTGATATCAAGGATATACACAACCTTTGCGTGATCCCCATCACGGAGCGGATGCTCACCGATTTGAGGGTTGGAGCGCAAGGTCATCCGGCCCGAGGACATCCGAGAATTCCTTTGTGATGCCGTTTAGGCACACCGGTCTGTGATGGGCATATCTCCAAGCGACTGCGCTGCGATCCTCCCGGCCATCCAACGATCGGTCGACGACCGGAAGGCCTGATAGCGTCAGACGCACCGCGTGGCAGTCCATCGGGCATTCGATTTCGATCGGGTTGTTTTGCTCGTCGTCGCGCCAGAGAGCGACGATCCGATCGGCACCACCTGACGACATGAATTTCCCCAGCCGATGTTGACGGGTCATCAGTCCGCGGGAAGTCAAGGTCAGCACCGCAGATCCCGGGTCCTCGGCCAGAATAGTCGCGTACCGCGCCGGCCACCTCGCCTTCAGTTGCGGGGCGTCCATGAGGAGAGCGAAAACGATGCTCGGCCCGATTGCCCTGATCACCTCCTGGCATGGATCGACTCGCGCAAGATCCTCGCAGATCATGGCCGAGATCACGGACGACTGCCTGATGACTGAGAAGTCGACGCGGCGACTGAGCAAGTCGATATCTTCAGCCCAGGCGAGAGATGGACTGAGACGGCCTTCCAATCCATATGCAAGGATCTCGTCGCGATCCAAGGTCCAGCGATGATGCTTTTCGCGGGTCGACAACATGACGATGCGGCTCGTTTGATCGATTGGACCGCTCGTCGCCGGCCCCCGCTGAAACACGACCACTCTTACGAAATTTCCGTGCCGGCCATTCTCCGCGGACACACCGCCTACGATGAATTCGAGCTCCGGAAAGGTGCTCGGTAGAGAGCTCTGAAGGTGCTCCCAAACTTCTTCGTTCAAGGCGAGCTCCGGAAAGATGATGCCGTGAATCGCATCGACCTCTCGACAGGACTCGACGACCAACGCCTTTACGAACTCCAGAAGCTTGTCCTTCGTCACCGACGAAAGCCAAGTCTGCTTCATGCCGAACGAGCCCCAGCGTTTGGCTCCCTCTCCGGCGTAGCCCTGCATGGGATCGAAAGCGTTTGCAGGTATCGTGAATGGGAACGGAACGAGGAGCAGGTTCATGTGCCGCTCGTCGGGCGGCGCCGGAAACCAATAAGGGGTCCAAGCCGCTCGTGCGATGCCCCTCGGCGGCAGCAAAGCCAGATGATGGGACAATGACCTCAACGTGCAGCCGACGGGGGTCGTTCTTGCTTTCGGGACGACCGATACGACATCTTGGTTCGCCGCTGAAATCGTGCTGACGCCGTCGAAGACTACGGTGGCACCGCGACCTTGCGAACCAAGCGTCTTCGCCTTGTTGAAATACACGTCGTCGGCGGCCGAGATCAGCCAAGGCCGATCCGGCTCCTCAGAAACAGTAAAGCCGAGATTTCGAGCGGCCTCATCCGCGGCTATGAACAGGAACAACGCGTCGACCCACCATTCGGCAGGCTGATCCTTCGACGACACTTGCTTGAATATGGGCGGAGATGGATGAACCCCGAAGATGCTGTCCCATGCATCGTAAAGCTTAAGAAGAGCAGCCCCCTCGCCCTCGATCCACGAGGCGAACACGGAAGCGTTCTCGTCGTCATGATGCGGCCCAGGCGTGAAATCGCGCCACGTCTTGGCAACCTCTCTGGCCGACCTGATGAAGTCGAGCGACACCTCAAGCTGTCGCGAAGAGCGCTTCGGCCTCCCCACGATCTCCGGAACGATATGATGATAGGCGCCGCTATGCTGCAGCAGATGACCGGCGACGGCGAATACGTCCGCCGGCATCAACGGCGGCATCTCGTACGGCGGCTTCATGACGCCATCTCGACCGGGCCAGGCGAAATACGGCGCGGCCGAAGACGGAAAAATTCGTTTCAGACAGTCGAGTAGAGTTTCTTCCATTATTGCGATCCCGAGCGCGAAAGGGATCGCTTGTCGCCGATTCCCAAGCCGGAACTTCCGTCACTTTCGTCAGGATGAACAACTAGGGATCGTCCTAGGATCTACGTACCGTTTATCTTCAAAGTAACTCCAGTTTCGGTGCCCACTTTCACTTCAAGCTCGAACGACTTTATCCCGTCAGGGAAGATGTAGGGCCTCCGGTCCGGTAGGGTCTTGCCGCCCTCCTTGGGAGTCAAGGCCTGGAGAGCGGTCGTCAGGGCCTGCGTGAACGGTTCGGCTGCTCTGTTACCCCCATAGTCGAGCCCGAAGGATACCCTTTCGGCGAGGTACGTCGTAGCCTCGGGCGGCAACACAAGACCCGCCTGAAGCGCCGTGACCTGCGCTGGGTTCGCAACGTTGCAATCAATGCCGACGCATTCCTGCGCAAACTGCCAGGCGAGCACCTCGCACCCCGTCGGAATGCCGGCTGGAACGGCATCTCTATCACTCCACTGCGGCGTAGCTACGCAACCCGTGTTTTTGAGATAATGAGCAACCCACAGACCGGCACATTCTGCGCCTCTCGTGACGGCATGAGACAAACCTTTCCAGGTCGCTGCCGAACTCTTGTTGCCGTAAACCGCCGGAGCGAATATCTCCGGACTTGCGTAGCCGCGAACGGCCTCGGACCAGCCGAAATAGTAGTCCGCGCTGAGCGGGTGTTCAGGCTCGACGTCCAGGAAAATTAATGTCTTCGAGCCCCGATGCGTCAGATATTGCAGGCCGAAGGCTTCGACGATGGCCGCTGCATTCCTTGCACCGTCCGTCCGCCCGTCTGCCTCCGACCCGCCGACGTGATTGGTCTGTCGCGCGATGCACAGTACCGGAATGCCGTGCGCCCGCAGGATCGGGTTCTCGATGGTGGCCTTATATTGAACCGAGCCGGTATCTTGCGGTCCCTTGAAATAACGCCCCCAGAAGGATGGCTTGCTGCCGAGCTGAGCCTCGGCTGCAGCGATCACCTTGTCGTTCACTACGTAGCTCGTATCGGCCCCCGTGGCGACCGCCTTGGTCTTCGGCATAGCTGGATCTCCTCTTGGCGTCAGGCGTGGGCTGTGTCTTTCGAATTGGATGGCTATTCGAGTGCCGCCTTCGGTTCGTCGGCTCCCTTGAACTGCCGCGCCGGCTCGTCGTCCTCCTCGAACCCTGCGACGCTGGCGTCCGGCCGCCTTATGACGACGGGCCTCGGGCCCGACATCGGAGGCATCCTGGGAAAGAGTTCACGCAGAGCCGCTTCGCCACCCCAGCCGTCGAAAGCTTGCTTCGCCTGCTGTTGGGTGGCTGAGACCGGCCAGGGAGGCGGCACCACGATCGCCGGAAAGACCAGATGGAAGATTCGCTTGTCCGATGTACCGCCTCCGACTTTGGGGAAGTACCTTCGGCTAAACGGGTTGATACTGAGCATCAGCGCCAGGGCAAGCGAAGCTTCTCCCACCGCTCGTCCTACGTCCGCGTAAATCGCCCCGGAATAAATGCCCGTCTTCGTATCTACGACAAAGGCAAGGCACCCCTTTCTCAGAGCCGCCGAGCCAGCAGGCAAGGGGAAGGAGGATCCCGTCAGCACCACATAGGGAATAGAGCTTGCATCGACATAGCACCTGGTGTCGTCGGCCGAGTGGTGCGCGGCGTCGGTGAGCGCAGTCCCGGAGATCACGAAGCCGGGGGCCGGTCCTACCGCGCCGTTCTGTCCCTGAATGCCGTGTCTGTCGCTGACGTTGAGGTTGTCCAGCCAGTCGAAACAGTCGTGATTATTGGCTGGATAGTTCTCACCGGGATAGTAACCCTTGGGAGCTCCATCGGCATCGATCGCCATCTTTGTCGTGAAGAAATAGGCGTTGGTACCCGGCCTTTGATACACAGCCGCCTGGGATGCGCAGCGCCCACGCTGGTAGTCCCATTCGTCGCAAACGCTTCCGATCTGGTCGGTCATACCCCCTCCTCGTCGCGCTCCGCGCACCTGATGTCCAGAAACCTGTCACGGAACGAGCGGCGCCCCTACTCGGGATGCGCCTAGGTGGCCGAAGAACATCAAGCCCTGCTCGCGCGGGCTTTACTAGGAAACTCCCTAGTGTTTCGTCGATCCTTGCAATCCTAAGGTCCTGGCGGTCGGCCTACCGCGGCCGCTCTGCGAGAAAACGGGAGTCACCCGCCTTGATGCGAGCCGTGGACCGACTACGATCGACGTCGAACAAGGGGGGGCATTCATGGCCAAGGGATCGAAGAAAGCGGCGCGAAAAGCGGTGACTGCCGCGGTCGCACGACTGACGTCAACGACGCGAAAGTTAACCGAAAAGACTAAGCTGGATAGCGTCGGTCTTAGCGGAGATCTGAGGAAGGTGCTCAACTCCTCGGTGCTGCTTCACGCGCGTCTTGACGGCGTTGCATTGAGCGGCCGCCCCAAGCAATTGAGTGGAAACACCATCGGCGAGCTTTCGGACAGCCTGTCCCAAATCATTGCCGATGGCCCAGCCCTCACCGCGACCAGATATCCAATGTCCGCCATCAAAGCGGACGTAAAGCTCGTGATGGCGCGGATCAAGCACGTCAATCCGATCGAAATCAAGGATACCGACCAACTCAAGGCCTGGAATTTCACCCGCATCGATTGCCGCGGCTTGGCTCAAATGCTGAACCTTTACTACTACAACGAGAAGAACATGGTCCTGACACCATGGATCCATCCCTCCGAAATCGACGATCCGGAGAAGACCGTCAGCGACGTAGCCGCCGTCGTCGACGCGCACAATCCCGCCAGACGAGGAGCCGGCGCAGGCTCGCCGTTTTGACGATTTGAATGCACACGACGGGGGACATGATGCCGGGCAGGAACATAAAGGTCATAGGGACGATATCAGTCGGTCTGTGCTGTCTTGTGGCGCAGCCGTCCTCGGGAAAGGATCTGAGCCAGCAGGATCTGCAGGAGCTCCTGCGCAACTATTCGGACCTCAGTCCGAAGGAGCGGGCCCAACTGATGGGACCAGTAGAGGCGGCGCTGGCTCGCCTCAAGAAAAAGCCCGTTGTTGCGGGAGCGGCCGCCGGTATCGCGAAGGAAGTGAGATCGGCGAATGCTGCTGCCGCGCCGAAGCCGATCGACCTAAAGAAGGATAACGACATAAGCACGGAATTTCTGATCCGCGAGTCCTATGCTCCGATCGCCTACATTACGCTCGACGGAGACATCTCAGATAACGGCGCCTCGTTCACATACACGCGCAATCTGGACGGCAAGTTCGACACGTTCGTCGGCAAGGGAGCCCTCATTGCAGCCGTGCACGGCAACACGAACCTGAACTACACGGGAGACCCCAACAAGCCGCGGATGACCTATTTCAATTTCGCGCCCGGCTTGGAATTCGACACGACCATCTCCAAAGGCAAAACGACCGGCTCGATATCCGGAATGGCTGGGTTTGAGGCCGAAATCCAGAGCGGAGGTCCTTTACCGATGCAATATCTTCGGACCAACGCCACCTATACCACGGACTACGATCAACAAGCCCGCATCTATGGATTGGAGTCCATGTGGCAGCCTTGGGCGCCGGATCTATACATCGGTTCGAGTTTCAGGGCGAACGAGACGCTCGGAATGTGGGTCAGCTTCTTCCCGACCCTAGCCTCGGATTACTACCGGGTAGAGAACGCCGGCACGTTCGATCAACTCAAGAACCGGGACTATTTCTGGGCCGGAACGAAGATGAGCGGGAACGTTTGGTTCGATAAGGGCTTCCTCAAGCCCGTGTCTCTCTACGTCCGCTACTACTATCTGTACGACATGCTCCATCCTAGCCATAACGACGTGAATTACTTTCAAGGTGGAGTTAAATACAAGCTGACGCCCGACGGGCGTATCGCGCTCGATTTTCGTTACACGAACGGAACGACACTCCGCACGCTCAATCGGGTCAACGAGTTCTACACTGGGCTCACGGTGAAGCTTGGAGAGCTCCAGAGCTCTGGCGAAGTACCTAAGTAGCAGCGGCATGCCGGCCCGATGCGCCCCGTCGATGAACGGAGACGGACCTCGGGCGGCTGAGCACAGATGCGATCCATCCTAGGGACTTCACGAGGTCTTCGCACGCAGGTGGAATTGTATGCTGGCGAGCGATCCAAATGAAGGAAGCCTGCCATGCCCCTCCTAAGCCCTCCGGCACGTATCGACGACTTCGCTCACTGCAAGGATCCGCAGGGGGCTGCGCAGAGGTATCATGACAAGGTCATCGGACGGTACGTCTCCGACGCGTTGGCAAGCTCGAAGAACTTCTTCTCTCCCCTAGATATGAAGGCTGGGGCTCCTGTGGCGGGAGTGCCGTGGAATGGCTTCCCGAAATCGATCGATCGATGGATGGAGGTCGTCACCCATGTCGGTGATGTCGCGAAAATGGAGGCAGCCGAAGCGGTCGCCGACGTCCTGCGTCCTCAGGCCTTCGTAGTAGGCGACACACCCGACGGCCCGGATCTACTCCAGGTGGATTTGGACGCCGTGCCGCACTTCCGAAAGGACGATCTCAGGTCTCAGGCTCGTCCGTTGCGGACAAAATCTGGAAAGAACGTCACGATCCGGATCCGGCAACAGGACGAGTATCTGGAATGGTACGCGAAGCGGGACGGCAATGGGGCCGTCGAGCGTATCGATCTCACCGCCGAACCTTATGATTACTGGCAGTTTCTCGCCAAGGAAGACATCGATCTCGTCACGAGATTGTATCAGCGTTTCGTGGACGGAAGCGTCAAGAAGGAGGAGCTGCAATTCCAGGAGGACATCTTGGTTTGGTATCCTCCGCAGAATACTTGGCTGACGCTCTACCAGAAAGACGCCTACAATCCGTACAATAAGTGGAACACTACCCATGGTGCGATGCACTTGACGCATCCGGCCAACTCCTTGGGTGCCGAGGTGAACCTGGCCGGTGGAGCATCCATCGTGTGGGATTCCGATGGCAAGCCACCGGATCCTGCCTTCGACAACGACCGGGCGACAACGCGCATTGCATGCGCCGGTTACGGGGACATCAACCGCAGCAGTGATCCATCGATCGGTGACGGAGTAGGACTGCAGGTCGCGGCTGGAAATCGCGTGACGTTGGTGGATCCGGTCGGCCTGTATATTCACGACATCGACCTATCCAGTCTGAGCGACCCGAAGGGCGCTCCCATTTCCGACGCTCTCACCATCCAACGTCAGGATGCATCAGACCCGCACAATCCTCGCATTTTGCGTGCCCGGATAGTCCTGCCGCAGAATTCGCCTCTCAAGCTGAGCGACTGCTCGTTGGACAACAGGCAATTGAGCCGCGGTGGACAGATCGCACGTGCCACTACGATGACGATCTACGCTTCCATTCTGGCGGGTGATGTCGATCGCGACGGGAGCGCCTGTCGAAATGTGCTGTACTGCAAACACCCCATACACCGTTCCTATTACGGCAATTGGGGTAAGAACCAGATCTCCTCTTGCGCCGATGTGACCGAGGACGACTGGAAAACCCAAGGGCATCTTGAAAGTGCGATCGGCGACGCGACCGGTCTCGTCCTCGATGCCGACCCGGCGAAGGAAATCCTTCCCTCAGGGGAAGTCCCGAGCAGTGCGTTCTCCTTCAAAAGAAAGACATCATGAGCGAGGACCAGCTCGAAGCCGACGACATCCAAGGCCACGTCCTTGTCGGCTTCGGGGGCGGTTATCAGACGATTCTTGGGCTGAAGCTGGTCGCTGGCGCCGAGGCAGAGGCGAAGCGCGCATTGCTTTCGCTATGCGATCGCGTGGCCACCACGCGTCAATTGATGCCGCTGAAGACGGCGCGGGCGCTGGCCCGCGCTGTCCAAGCCATCGAGCCGCTCCCCTCGAGCGTTCTCATGGCGATGGGTTTCACGAATTCCGGCTGCACGGCGCTGTCTTTCGCCGATTTACCTCCGGATGCCGCTTTCAAGGTCGGCGCCGCGCGGGATGCCCGGTCTTTAGGAGACGAATCCGATGCGCAGGGACGGCCGGTAGGATGGTCGTTCGGCACGACACCCGAGACGACGCCGGACGTCGTGTTCATCTTTGGAAGCGGCATGCCGGGCTTGCCCGACCAGGCCGCTGACGAAATCCGTCTTCTGGCAGCCAATTGGGCCACCGTAGTTTTCCGTGAAGTCGGCCAGCGACTCTCCTTCGATACCGAACATTTCGGTTTCGCGGACGGCATCTCTCAGCCAGGTACCCGCGGTATCTTGAACGACGGCAGCTTCCTCACTCCGCGGTCCTACCGCGAAGACGACCCGCTTTCCCGCTATTTTTCGCGCCCTGGCCAGCCGCTCGTTTGGCCTGGCCAATTCGTCTACGGCTACTCCTCGCTCGACCCCAGCGATGTGCTGACTCCCGGGCCGCGAAAGTTCGGCGATCGTCCCTTGCTGAAGAACGGTTCGTTGCTGGTGCTGCGCAAGCTTAGTCAAGACGTCGATTCCTTTCGCAAAGCCATGATCAATCTTGGCGACCAATTGGCGCAGCGTTTCGGCATTCCAGCCTCTTCCGATCTCGCCGGCGTGCTGTGCGTCGGTCGATGGCGGGACGGTACGCCCGTGACTCAATCTCCTGGCGGGCCCGATCAAGTCATCTCGGGCGCCAAGCTTCGGATCAACGGCTTCAGATACGATGCCCCCTTCCCGCCGGCAACACTGGATTACCAGGGCGAACTCGTCGAATTCCCCGGATCGCTGGCCGACCCTCTCGGGTCGGTTTGTCCGTTCTCAGCTCACATACGGAAAGTGAATCCCCGAGATCAGACGACCGACCTAGCCTTGCCCGCGGATACTCTCGCCACGCAGATGCTGCGAAGAGGAATTCCGTACGGCAAGCCCTTCGACGAAGATCCGACGGGCCAGCGTGGATTGCTGTTCATGAGCTACCAGACTTCGATCGACGGGCAATTCAGGCAGCTCATGCAACGCTGGGTAAAGAAAGCGGATGCGCCGAAGGCTCCAAGCTCGATCGACCCGATCATCGCGAGGGCGCCAGCGGAAGGGCGCATGATTTCGGTGACACTCCAGGGCAGGACCGAGAAATTCACGATTGCAGGCGACTGGGTTAGAGCCGCGGGCGCGGCCTACGTCTTCATGCCGGGTATCGACGAAATGCGATCGCTTCTGAGCGGTCCTACGGTCTGAATCGTCAGCGGGATGCCTATCCGGCGTCCGGGTTCGGGGTAGTCCTCGGGACTCTCCTAGTCCTCTGGAGAGGCATGTTGCCTTAGGATCGTCATGCGGACGTACGGTAGTCCGCTCGTGACGACACGGTTCGATCCGGAGATACGCATGGGCCTTCTCGCTACGCAGACGGTAGTTCCCGCCGCCAAACTGGACGTTCTGGGTATCGAGATCTGCCAGACAATTCAGAGCCCTGCGAACGACGTGCCTCTCGTACGCGGGAAGCGAACCCTAGTGCGGGTCTACGTAGGACCGACGGGCTTCACCAGCGGGACCGAAGTTCAGGGCGAGATCGAGGTCGCGCCGACCGCATCTGCTGCGGCCAAGTACGTCGCGTCGACTGGGACCATTTCCGTCAAAGCGAATGCCCATCCCGATCTGAATGCGCAGCGACGGGACATCCGTACGAGCCTCAACTTTAATCTTCCTGCCGACGTACTCTCCTGGTCCAGCCTGAATGTACGCGTAAAACGCTTGTTCGCGGGAGGCTCCGACATCCCCGTGGGCGCGAATCCGCCGGTAGCCGTTCCACTGGTCGACGCCGCTCCATTGCGTATCAAGGCCATCGGACTTCGCTACGTGCTCCAGACGCCTGGTGCCCCGCCGAAGCAGATCGCGCCGGCCGCCTATCACTTCGATCATCTTCGTTCCTTCCTCGACAGGGCGTACCCCGTTTCGACGATCGAATGGTCGCAGCTAGTGTTGCAGGCCGACGCGCGTCTGGCACCGCCTTTCTCGGGCCCGACGACCCCTGATGGCAACGACCCGTTGTGGCTGGGTAAGCTCAACGTCGCGCACAATCAGCTCTCGGCGATCCGAGCGAAGGACATCGACGCCGGGACGGATCCGCGCACCCACTACTACGGGCTGATCTCGGACGCTGACCAGGGACTGTTCTTCCGGGGGGCCGCAAAGGATATTCCTCAGCAGCCCAATCCTTCGATTGTAGCAGTCGGGCCAACTGGCAATCCGGCCCAGTACCCGTCGCTCTCATGGGACACCGAGCGGTCATATGGCGGCTGGTACGGGTCCCACGAACTCGGACACACATTCGGAAGATATCACCCGGGCTTCTGCAATCAGGATGCGAGCGACCCGCACTTTCCGTACGCGGACGGCCGGATCGGAGACTCGGCGAACGGAGACATGATCGGCCTCGACATGGGAGACCCATCCCTGGGAATTCCCATGAGGGTCATGGCGAATGAGAGTTGCCATGATATCATGACCTACTGCGACAACCAGTGGATCTCAGCCTACAGCTACCGGGCCATCCTGGATCGTTTGAGCGCAGAGGATACGCTCTTCGCACCAGTGGCCGGAGCATAGGAGGACGCGATGGGCGCCGGAGTGATCGACGGAAGCTTCGCTCACGTGAGCGGTACCTTCGACCTTGACCGCAAGAAGGGAACGATCGACTACGTCACGCCGGTCAAGACGGCGGTGCAGTCGGAAGATTTCCAGGACGAAGGGATCGTGTTGATCGGCCTCGACGGCGCAGACAACGAGATCTTCGACAAGAAGGTGAACCCTCAGCGCAATTCCTGCGCTCCGCATGCATCGTTCGGCACCTTCGACGAATACGTTCCTGTTTCGCCGCAATTGCGCCGTGTCAAGCTCATGATCAACGGGGTCGAGGCCGCGCAGTTCGCCCGGGCTGCTTCCGTTCCGGCCGGAGCGGTGGCGATGGGCGGCCCCAATCCCGGTTCGCCGAACCGTTTTAAGCTCGATGCAGCGCATACCCTCGCGCCCTCTCCCGGCGTCACCTACACCGTCCAGGCCAAAGCCGAGCACGAGCCTAATTGGCAGACCATAGCCGTAGGTCTTCCCGTTCCGAGCACGGACATCGATGTGAACCAGTTTCCGGGAGCCAAGAGCGTATCCGTTCGCGTCCTTCAGTCGGACGGCTTCTCAGAATCTAAGGTTTTCGAGGACAAGAAGACCTTCTAGCTTCTAGAGTCGGAAAGTGCCGCATAGGACGCCCGGCGTCCGCGTTCCGCGTTCTCGAAGGTGCGCCGGACGGCCTCAGAGTAGGCTCGTGCGGCAGGCTCTCCCATTCCGTTGTTGGAAACCACCGCACCCGCGACGGTGAGCGCGGTCGACAGTGCGTTCGCGATCCCTTGCGAGCAGAGCGGGTCGAACGAGGCAGCCGCGTCGCCGATGGCGGCCCATCCCGGACCAGCCGGCGGGAAGCAGAGCACAGATGACGCGTCCACGACTTGGCACCTCGATCCGCGTCCACCGTCTTTCGTACCCACGTGCCACCCCTCACATCTGCCGTCCGGTCCCGTCAGCCGGTAGCTCCAGCCAGCCGAATTGCCCTCAACCAGCAAGCGGCCCCGCGTGTCGTTCGCCAGGGATTGCGTCCCGTGCGCCAATAGCACTTCGTGAACCGTCCTTTGCGCGCCCATGCGGCGCGCCAGAGCAGCCGCTCGCCCCGATGCGTCGAGCATTGTACGAGCCGTCACCGTGATGTTCTGGCCATCCCGACGTACGTGCACACGGAACATGGATTCCTCTCGTTCAATCGCGATAACCCTGCCACGGATGAGGCGCGCGCCCGCCTTTTGACTCAGCCCTCGAACAACTGCGTCCAAGCGGCGCCGGTCGACGACGTAGCCTGCTCCGCCCCGATGACTGATGAATTCCTCGACCGAAACCTTGCCGCCCCAGTCCCGCCGGATACCGGAGCAAAAGCTTACCAGGTCGGGATCCCGTAAGAGAACCCCGAGACCGACCGCATCGAAGAGCCTGGCGGTGGAAGGGGCGATCAGCTCGAGCCGTTCGGTCGTCCTGACCAGCGGATCCACGACGGCAACCTTCATTCCGCCGTTCGAAATCAACGCCGACACGGTCGCGCCGGCGGGTCCGGCTCCGCAGACCAGCACGTCGAACATCAGATCTCGCCCTGCCGATACTGGCGCTTCGGCGCTTGCGGCACCTGCAAAACCAAGCCTCTGGACACTTGCGCCACTTGCGTTGGTTGATCGTTACGCAGATCTTCGACGAACGCGACGAGCCCCGGCTTCGGATCGGATCCGGGAAAATCGCGGTTTCGCCCCTGCTCGACACGCAAACCGTCGGGAAAATCCAGCGATGGATTCTTGACCGCGAGCACCATTCCCAATTCCCACCATTCTCCGACCATGTGGGCGATACGCGTATAGTAGTCGAAACCTCGGACATCTCGGAGCCAGTCGGAGCGGGCCATCAGGTATTTCGAGAATTGCTCTTCGTTCCCCTTCTTCCCAATCGCCGCCGCGATCAAATAGTTTTCGAACGACATCACCTGGTCGGGAACGCGAGCACCCCAGAACGTGGGCATGGACAGGAACGTGCTCGGACTATAGTCCGCGTCGGAGTTGCAGGACGCTCCGTCGGTTTGCCACGGCACGCCGAGAAATCGCGTCAACGCACCGGCGGCCACGCCGTCGAACGGTCCTCCAGGGCCGCAGCATACCTGGGGCGACAATTCCGGTCCGAAGTCCTGCTTGGCCGGATCGTCGGTCGGTAGCACCTTCAGTCGGTACGCGGCCGCCCAGATGTGCGGAATGCGCATGGTCCACGTCAACTCGATGCCCGGATGGAAAGGTCCTCCCAAGCACTCGTGCAGAGGCGCGCGGTTCAGATGGTCGATCTGCTCGGCCGGCGAGAGCTTACCGAATTCCGCGATCGCCGGAACATCGGTCCAGTCGTCGACAAAGTTTCCGGCCGCCCAACGCCCAAGATGCTCGAATTGCGTGCGCGTGACCGAAAGATAGTTGAGCGCGTCGGGAGGCGTGCCGCTTGGGTTCTCGCCATATGCATCTCCGAATATTTGCGGCAAGGCGGCTTCATCGAAGGCTCCCGCCGCCGCCGGATCGCGGAACAGCTTGAACACCCTCGCCCGCCACGGCGCCATCGCCGCGCCCGGATCACGCATTTTGGCGATCACCTGCACGCTTCGGGCGTCGAGAGCCGAACCAAATCCATGCATGACGAATAGGCCATGGTTCACCCACTGCAGCCCCGTCATCCGATCAAAGATTGGCCAAATGTCTTTCGTGAAAGAAGTCGAGGTCGGAGCTGAGATCCAGCCTTGGCTTCGGAAGACCTCTTTTACCGTGTCGTCCATCGTGACGAGCCCAAACGTCCCCGGCGCGAAGTTCGGTGGCGTGACCGCGACGTAGGCGGGCTGCGCTTCCTTGGACGAGCCGTCGGCGAAGGTGACGGTAGCGCGCACCGGTCCGTCGCATACGTCGTCATGCCAACCGTCATTGTTGGCGAAAGTCGTTGGCATGAAGCCCTTGCGAAATGGGCCGGAAGTGCCTCGGCCGCCGAGGAAGATCAGGCGCCCCGCATCGTCAGTTTGCAATTCGCCGAGATAGACCGGCATGGCGGCCCAGAACGTGCCGTCGTCGAGGGTGAACTCCGGACCCGACTTGTTGAGCCCTTCGATCTTTTTGGGTGTCGGAACGATGTCCAACCGGGCGCTTCGACCCGGCACCGGTATCCTTACATTTCGCTTCTGCGCAGGCTTGGAGATACCCCGTGGCAGATCCAACGCCTGATTGAATTCATACCACCCGGCCTTCAGATTGGCGACGCCGACCTTCCATTCGATTCGTATCCCATCGCGGGCAGTGACCTCAAAAATATCGCCGTCAGTCGATGTCGCATAGATGCGGAAACGGACTGCTTGGCGCTTGATCTTTCCGTCGGCTGTCCTGAAATCGGCTTCGTACATGGCGGCGTCGCCATTCGGTAACATCGGCCATCCGCCCACGACTTCCGACGCGATCACGTATTCGCCTTCGCCGTCCGCGTTTCCGACCCTGGCCACTCCCAATGGCGGGAATATCGCGAGAGAAGCGATTGTTGCGCTGGATAGCTTTGTTGAACGAGATGCTGCTTCGGGCGCGGCCATCAATGTCCCCTACAAGTTTTGCAGAACCGGTTGCGGCCGCGCTCCGCTGGCGGCCGCTCGCGTTTGCCAGATCGTGCCACAGGTGGAACGTTTACGCCCTAGGAGGCTCCCTAGGCGACAAGCTGTACCAGGCAGTTGTCCTGCTCTCAGCTCGTGCGACCACAGTCACATTTCCAAGCCAGGGAGCGAGCAGACCGGGCCAGACAGGACAGCACTTGATGGCCCCGAAGCCGAGAGGCTGATCGAGAGAGAACGTGCTGCGGTTTTGAGCAAGCTCAGCGCCTTCTCAAAATAGGCAGATTTTAAGTTTCCGGCGTCACTTCCTTCGCGACCCGGATGAGCTTCGCGATCACGTGCGCGTGCCGCCTGGTGCCATTCCAGACTGAGGAGACGGCGTCATCGATCAATTTGGCTCCGGCGGCATCTCTTTGCGAGGCTTCCTCAAAAATCGGAATACTCGCATATTTCCCCAGAAGCAGTACGGCCCTCGTAGGTCGCTTGAAGTTTCCCGCCAATATCCTGCTGATCCAGGATTGGCTTACAGATCTTCCCTTGTTTCTTTGCGCAATTCGCTTGGACAGCTCAAGTTCGGTGAGCCCCTGCTCATCCAGCCAGGCTCGCAGGTCCGATCCAATAAGATTGGGTTGCCGCATTCTCATTTGTGATTATAATTAGCATATTCGAATATTTGGGGATATACCTGTTTCATGCACAGCGAATGGATCTCAGACCGTACGGCTAAGAAGCGGCTGGACCAGTTGCTGGTGAACGTGCACGCGGGCGATCGCATTACGGCAAGCAAGTGGTTCGGCCGGATTGCGGAGGGCGATATCGCGCCTTCGAGCAACGTCGAGGCGCAGAACTTGCCTTTTCAAAGGTGGTATCGCTTCAAGGAGGCCTTCAGTCCCAGGTTCGTGTCGAGCGCTATCGGATCGTTGAGCCAGCGGCCTCACGCCTGTGTCGACCCATTCGGGGGTTCGGGGACCACGGCGCTCGCTTGCCAATTTCTGGGAGTTCGGCCGGCGACGATCGAAGTGAATCCGTTTCTCGCCGACCTGATCGAAGCGAAGCTTTGCCGATACGACGTCGCGGCGCTCACGCGCGACTATGCGCGCGTACTTCAAGCCGCCCGGGAGCTGCGGGTGGACCCGGTCAAGCTGCTCAAATCCGGTCCGGCGACGATGGTCGAGCCGGGGGTAGACAGCCGCTGGATATTTAACAAGAACGTCGCGAAGAAGCTGCTGGCTTACCGGGAGGCTATCGCGACGCTGGACGAGCCTTCCCACCGCCGTCTCTTCCGCGTTCTCCTGGGCTCGATCGCGATCGGCCTGAGCAACGTCGTCATCAGCGGAAAGGGGCGCAGGTATCGCTCCGGATGGGAGGATCGGCCCGAGCCCGTCGCTGCGGTCGATCGAGCCTTCAGGCAGGCCGCCGAACGCGCGATCGAAGACGTGGCACGGTTCGGCCGCCGCGCGGAGCATCAATACGTTCTTCTGCGCGGCGACTCCAGAAAGCTCGCAGGCTCGCTGCCCGAGGCCGAATTCGCATTGTTCTCGCCTCCCTATCCGAACTCGTTCGATTATACGGACATCTACAACGTCGAGCTTTGGTTGCTGGGCTACCTCACCTCGAGCAACGAGAACCGCTCGCTCCGGGAGGCCACACTCCGGTCTCACGTTCAGGTAAAACGCTCATATGACTGCGATCCGATTTCTTCTCCGCTGTTGCGGAAGACTGTTCGGGCCCTGAGGTCGAATGCCGCACGATTGTGGGACGGCAGCATTCCGGAAATGGTCCAAGCTTACTTCGGCGACATGGCTTCCATTCTGACCGGCCTGGCAGCGACGATGTCGCGACGCGCCGACATCATGATGGTGGTTGGAGACAGCCGTTACGCCGGCGTGCACGTCGACGTCGCCGAAATTCTCGCGGAGCTCGCCAAGGAGCTCTCCTTCGAGGTCAAGGCGGTCCGTCCCATCCGGGCGATGAGGGCGAGTGCGCAGCAGGGCGGACATCATGTCCTGAGTGAAAGCCTCGTCCACTTGCGACGCCGCAGATGATCTAAGACGGCACGGTCAGCTCTTGCCGAGTTCGGCCGCCTGGAGACTGCCCGTCGAGCGATGCATGAAGTACTTCCGGTAGCTCACGGAGCGGCTGGCTGCCAAGGCCTCAACATCGGGCATCTTCTTATCGGCGTCGCGGGCGTCGAACGCGCACAAATAAGCGACGGGAGCGCCTTTGTCGCAGCGGTAAAGATCCGCCTGCACGACGCCTTTCATCGCCCAATCATTATTTGACTTGTCGGAAACCTTCCGAGGTTTGCCGTCGTTAGCCAGGCGCTTATGGCGGCTGCGAAGAACCTTGACTTCGAGAACACAAGGTCCGCATCCAGGCGTCAGTACGTCCGAGCAGATGTAGACATCCATTCTGCCCGATGAACTACCGACCTCGGCCAAGACACTTCCCCGTTTGAGTTTGCGGTCGAGATCGTTAGCAAGCGCCTTGCTGATGCGGATTTCAAGCTTTTCGCCGGTGACGCCATCCGTAGCATTGAACCAGGGTTCGAGCACACCGGACGGAGTGCGAGTGTAGTCGCTATGGAAGGTCTGGATTTCTTTGTCGAGATCGACCAGATTCCAGACCGGTGCCCCCACGTTAGCCCTGACCTGTTGCTCTCTGGACACCCCGTTCAATCCCGCCTTGAGCAGGATCAGATTGGCTTCCGATGGCTCGAACACAGCAATGTGCCGATCGCCGAGGCTTAAAGCGCCGATCGCATCGAAAAGATCCTGTGCTGTCTCCACGTCCGCGACTGGAACGGCAATCGCGCGTTCGAGATTCACAGTCGTGAAGACGATGTGACTTTCGACATTCAGCAGCTTCTGGCTGTGGAAAGCTTGGTAAACTTGGCATGCTCCCTGTCCGGCCGTCTCAAGTTCCTTCTTGTCCTGCGAAAGAGAGCGCGACAGAACCATCGCGAATGGCTTTGCGGACTGCGCCGTAGTAGGCCTCCGCGAGATCCAATCTGCCGCATAGCGATAGACTTCAGCTTCGAATGCGAAACCCTCAGCGTCAGGATCCGCCGGCGCCGCCTGTACGCTGTCGCGCCTCTCGATCCGCACGCCTCGCGCGGCGTCGGGGTTCAGTAGAGATTCCGCTTTCTTCCGTTGGTCCTCAGGAGGCACGCCGTTGCTCCTGGGACAGATCCCACGCGCGTTCGAGATACTGGAAATACCGGTGCAGACGAAGCCGACGTACGTTCGGGGCGCCCTCTTCGATCAAGCTTTCCGCAGCCGCGGGAACGAGATTTTGATCGTCGTCTCCATAGTGGACTGGAGCATCGTCGGCAGCATTGTCATAATTCACGTCGGCCAAAGCGACGGCGTCTCGTTCGGTCGTCTCCAAGGAAGCGAATGCGAGAGCAACCTCACGCAAGTACACAGCCTTGGGAAGTGCGGTCTCAAGTTCGATTGCCGTGTCGACGGCCTTCATCCCTTTGCGGGAAAGGCTGTAGTCCGCAGAGATCCAATAGCCGATTTCGTCTTTAATTGGCTGCGAATTGGAGACGTCAACCAAGCCTTGCGCCACGAGGCGCCCGACGTCCCAGTGCACGACCGGAAAGAACGGGCCACGTCGGTATTTGAGAATGTAGCCGTCAGGCAGCAACAAATCGTAGACCGGCGCAAGAGCATTCGCCAGATAAACGAGCCGATGCAATCGCTCGACCGACAACGGCGCTACTCCGGCCCGCTCCGCCGCGTCCAAAAGCATCAGCAGCCAGACACGGGCGACCAGAACCGATCGTTGGGGTCTCTGGCTCATGGTTGTTCCTCGCCCATCGCCCGTCGGAACATCCCGGCATAGTAATTCCTGTGCTGGACGAGAGCAGCGTTCGGCGCGGCCAGTTCTAGTAAGTTGATAATTCTCTTCGAACGGTCGCGCTTCGGAACGACTGGAGCGACAAATCTCTTGGTCGGGGCAGGCCTCAGCTTGGGATTGGTCGGGCTCTGACGCTCGATAGCGGGAGTTCGATTGACGCCTAGAAGTGCGCTCAGCATCTCTTCGTTGTTCAGGTTCGTACTGGCGATGAAGACATTGTCCAACCGTTTGTCCTCAGCGTAGTGGCGGAATGCTTCACCAGCCATCCGTACGAATAGACTGTCGAGGCTCGATTCAGGCGTCTCCAAAACCAGCATGGATTCCGTCTTGCCGGACGTCACAGCACTGATGAGAGCCATCCGGAAAGCTATGTCCAGAAACTCGGCTTGGGACTCGGACACGGCTTCCGCGCTTTGACGCGTGCTCATGCTCTGATTGAAGACCCCCGAGGTCATCATCACCTCGAAATAAGGGAAATCGAACTTCGTCCCCTCTTGTCCGATCGAACGCCGTTCGCTGGCAAGATTGAGCTCGCACCTTTCGGCAAGTACGATACCTGCATACTCTCGAAAGCGCCGACGAATGGTCGCGACAGTATTGTCGATAACCGTCTTTTGCCTGCGGACAATGCGTCCGTACCGAGTTTCCGCTTCAAATTGATCCGTCTCAAGTCGGGCGAGTTCCTTCTCGCCCTCGGCAACGGTGGTGCGCAGGTTCTCGATGTCGGCTTCGTTCGGGATTTCGACGTAGCCGAGCTGATTCAACTCGAGCCTGAGATCTCTCAGTTTTCGCCGGTCCTCCTCTCTCCTGTCCGTAAGCTGTTCGAACTCGGTCTTGGCTTTGTCGGTCTCTTCCGAAGCGACCTGCAGTGCTTCTCTGAGCTGCTCGGTCTTGGCTTTGAGGCGTCTCAACCGGGCATGGCTAAAGTCCGCGGGCGTCGTCACCTTCTCATGACGTTCGGATGGGCTATCGCAGATCGGGCAACGATGCTCTTCGAGCTTCTTGCGCAGATGCTCGGCAACGTCCGGGCCCTCCGTTCCGCATACAAGACAGCCTCCGCCACCCAATATGTTCAAGAAAACATGCTGCGCTGTCTCGCCGATCTCGGGAAACAGGTCTTTGTAGTGTGCCTGCTCCTCGTATTCGAGCGCTATCCGAGCTTCCTGCAAATCAAGAAGAGCCCGCTCTCGACGAAGGCGCGCCTCCTCCATGCTCTCCCGAGCTTCCTCGATGAGCGCAGCTTGTTCGCGGTCCAGCTCTTCTGCCTGAGCGATGGATGCCTGCAAACTCCTGAGATGGGACGCTTCCGAATCCCCTGACGCCGCCTCCAAGGCGGCAAGTCGATCTCGATCGCGCCCCAAGACCGCCCTTCTGTTGCGGTATCTACTGTCGGCCGCTTGCGCGGCATCATAGGCTTCCGACGCTGCCTTTGCGGCTTTTGTGTCAAACAGCAAGACCCGCAGCATGTCGTATTGAGAACGACGATCCCAGATGAGCTCGACGCGATCTTCGAGATAGAACACGAGATATCGCAGTATCGCGAAGAAGTCGAAGAATGTGGCTACGCCCGAGAGCTTCACCACCGTGTCGCTGTATTCCTCGAGCGAAGCCTCCAATGGCTCTCCATCCAACGCAAGGTAGTCAACCTGTAGCGTGCTGAGGCGCCGGCGTACGGTCAGGAGGTTCTTCCCGAAGGCAATGTCCACTTCGACGGTGGCCTGTCGCGCTCCGTCTCTCACTCGGTCGCGGAAGTAGTTGCGATTTCGCCAGGCGCTCAGCTCATGTTGAGACCCCAAGAGACCCGCGTCATCGCTCTTGCTTTGATCGAACGGGCCCAAGAGAGCCCGATAGAGAACGTTGAGGAGGGTCGTCTTGCCTAGCCCGTTGATGCCCACGATCGCATGCACGCCGCGATCGAAAACATGAGAAATGCCTTCGGACTCTTCGTTCTTGAAGAGTTCGTAATTGTGCACCTCTAGACGCCGAATAATCGGAAATCGGATCAATCGAAACGTTTCCCTACACCCCGATCGGACCGGCGTCGGCCAAATCCAAACACTGCTGGCATGTGGCGCGCCGCCAGGAGAGAAGTTCTGGAGGGCGCCGCTGGAAGTTGTGAATATTGAACGACATCTTGCCGAACGATACTAGGGAGATCACTGGGCTTCCCCAGCAAGTTAATGAATTTTGCATGGCTGGCGCGATAGGGCAGGAATTACAGTCGCTTACGCGGGTAACCATACCTTGAAATCGTGCAAGCCCAAGGCTCCTTTCGTCGGGGGTCCTGTCCGCGGCTGGGCACTCGTTCAAGCGGTCCTACTGGGGTTTATCCTAGGGTACCGCCCGATCGCCTGGAGTTAGGATCGCGCTCGCAGCCGGGCGTGTCGCGACACGCTCATTCAGGAGCGCGCAGATGGCCGTCGAGCAGCAGTATCCAGAAATCGTCGAATATCTCGACACGTCCGACAACTACACAAACACGGGAGCCGAGTTCAAGCTTGGCAACGACCGCTATCTCTTGGTCACTCAGAAAGGCGTCGATGGCCAGCAGCTTCTGTTCAAGTGGAACGGCACCAAGTTCGACTTCTGGGACAATGAAACGATAATTGATAGTCGACAGGCTCTCGCGGGCTTCTCCCCTGTGCCCGACATCACAGTCGCCGGCACGATCGCGACCTGTGGGCCAAGCAGCGCGACCGACCACGACAACGTCTATCAGTACGCGCTGACACAGGTGAACGTGTTCGATTCAAGCTCTGGTCCCGATGGTGGAAACCTAGCTTGCTGCTGGACCGTCAGGCACATCGTGTACAACGCCCTCAGACGTTGGATAACGTTGACGGACGGCACTCAGGTTTTTGGGCAAGAGCTGCACGCCTGCTTCCACGCGGGATCGGATGAGGGCCAGGTGCCGCCTGGCGGGATCATTATCTCTCCTACGCAAAACGTTCCTGGTTCGAAGCGCAGAAACATCGGACATGTCGGTATTCTCGGGACAGGCGCTGGCGACCAACGGCTGGTGTACTCGAACTCTTCAAGTCTGGCCAAGTTCGAGCAGAACTACACCGTAGGAAGCTGGAAGCAGAGATATAAGGTCACGAAAGGTCTCGACGTGCTCTTCTACTCCCTGCCGGTAAAGTCGCTGCCGGCAACGTCGTGACAATCCCTAGCGTGGGCTTTCGCTTTGGAGCAGCTCGGCGACCAAATTCGGTTGCCCAGGAGCCTGTCATAATGACGGGCCTTTGGCATTGACCGTGAAATTCTCGCGGAGATCACATGTCCAGACCACATTTCATCGCATTAGCTGCACTGGCCATCCTTGCAGGTCCGGCCGATGCCGAGACGGCTACCGTGTACCGCGAAATGTGCGATGCGTCTGCTGCCGTCGCGCTCGATAAGGACCACTTCGTAGTGGCGGACGACGAACTCAACGTTTTGCGCATCTACCGGCGCGGCCAACCCGACTCCGTCGCTCAGGTTGATTTATCTTCGTTCCTCGGGACGAAACCGGACAAGGAGTCTGACATCGAGGGTGCCGCTACGATCGGCAACACAATATTCTGGATCTCGTCCCACGGTACGAACAAGGAGGGAAAAGTCCAGGACCGTCGACGAAGACTGTTCGCAACTGAAATCGTCGCGGGGTCCGTGCCTTCGGTACAAGCGGTCGGCAAGCCTTACTCCAGCCTCATCGAGGACCTTTCGACAGATCCGGGGCTCGCCAAGTACGGCCTGGCGGAAGCCGCAAAGAAGCCGCCCAAGTCGAAGGGCGCCCTAAATATAGAGGGATTGGCGGACACAGTCGACGGCAAACTCTTGATCGGGTTTCGCAATCCCTTGCTGCCAGGCGACAAGGCTTTGGTGGTCCCGATCGAAAATCCACAGGATGTGATCTCAGGCGCGTCGGCGAAGCTCGGCCCGCCTATCGAGATCAAGCTCGGGGGTCGAGGCATTCGCAGCTTTGAACGAGTGGGCGCCAGTTATCTGATCGTCGCCGGGCCAATCGATGGCAACGGAGGCTTTGACCTGTACCGCTGGTCGGGCGACCCGAACGATGACCCAACGATCGTCGCGAACGCGGGATTGGCCGGTCTGATTCCAGAGGCTTTGTTCGCAATCCCGGACACCGTGGAGGTGCAAATTCTTAGCGACGACGGCACGGTCGACGTCAGCGGAAAGGAATGCAAAGATGCGCAGCGCGCGTCTCAATCCTTTCGCGGCGTGACGGTCAAGCCATAGTCACTTCCGGCTGCAGGTCCCGCCCTTCGACTGCTCTCACTCAGCTCGGCACGACGGCGTCGCCTACGCGGCGGCCAGCAACGAAGTCCGGCAGTCCGTTGCGGAGCAATCTGGAGTCGGATACCGACCCTCCATCGCTCGTTAAGCGGAGCCGAGACAATGCAACCACAGTATCGCTACCTGGCAAAGGAGCGGCTCGAAAAGGCGGGCGAACTTCTAGATACAGGTGACGATGACAGCCTGATCTACGCGTGCCTTGAGCTTCGGAAGTGCCTTGAAGCGCTCTCGTACGAACTCCTAATGGGGTACTTGAGCGAGGTGCCTCTCAAGGCCCTGGAAACCTGGCAGCCTGACAAGGTGATGAGGGAATTGCTTAGGACGGACCCCGGTGCCGACCACAGCTCGGGGCTCCGCATGCGTAGAGAAGGCGCCGACGGCGAACCTGAAGGTGATTGGATCGACCTCGGGGAAGATCGCCGCTTAAAGGCCGACTGGAGCGCCAAGGCTTACCATCAGCTTGGCAGCTATCTTCACGTCCCTACGATCAAGCAGTCGCGCTCAGGTCTATCGCCTGACGTCGAACCGATTCGACAGCGGGTGGAAGCCATACGAGTGCAGTTGACGTATGTTCTGGACACCTCGATCTGGAATGCGAACTTTTCGCTGTCAGTCACGCTTGCTTGCACCGAGTGCGAGGCTCCTATCAAGCGCAGGTCTTCAGTGCTTGAGAAGGGCGCGCCTGTGGAATGTGGCAACTGCGGCCAGCTTTTCGACGCCGAGCCACGGCCCGACGGCACATATTTCTTCGTGCCCCACTCCTATAGTTGGAGCTGCAAGAACTGCAACGAGCCGCGTTCGATTTTGCAAGTCAAAGCAAAGCCGAACGTGGATGTGAGCTGTCCGAAGTGCGGCGATCGCGCGACTTTGCGTATGGATCAACGTTTTATCCTCATACGCGAAGCAGAGAAAGACATCCCAACGACGGACTAGCCGATCGGTCGAACCAGCAATTAGCTGCTCTGCGAGGCGGCGCGATAAACTTTGGATCGCGATTACGATCGCGCGATTAGGGTTCCAGACCTTTGCACGCGAGCCAGTTTTCAAAGGCGCTCAACTGAGGGCGAGCGGATACTTGTAATAGTGCGGGCTCGAAAGATCGTAACGATCTTGCCCATATTGAGCCTTGGCCCACCTCGCCCAGTCTCGAATTTCGGGGCTCGTCGCTTGCTGGGCGTTCAAAAGCACTTTGAGGCTCCTGGGGTCACTGGTGTTGCCCAGAGCCCACACGATATTTGCTTTGATTCTTGGAGAGCCTTCCGTGCGGTACTTATCGTGCAAGAAGGGAACGTTTTCACCGTCCCGCATCTCGCCCAGCGCGTCCACGATAGAGTTGCGAAGATAGATGTCAGACTTCGCGTAGAGCTTCTGCAAGACCGGTCCATCCTCGACGATACGCTTCTCCCCGATCTCTTCGATGATATATCGCTTTATCCAGGTTGGTGTGCCTTGATCCAGCAATATCTGGTGCCTTCGGGATCGATCGGCCAGCAATTCACGCCGGAGCTTGTGCCACTTCCACTTCTTACGGTCAGAGATAGCCGCGCAAGTTTCACCGAAAAAATAGCGATCGTCGGGATTGGGACTCCGGTTCAGCCGTGTTCTCAATACCCCCTCCGCCGCCGTGTGCTGGCGCATACCGATAATTTCGGCACCAGTACGTCGGGCACGGGCATCCTTGCTGTCGATTAGCGCGATGGCCGTCGGCAGCGCAGAAGGCGAACGCAGCTTCCGAAGCGCCCAGAGGGAGATCCTCGCCGTGTCCAGATCAGGAGAGGCGATGCCGTTGAGCACCGCATTTAAGGCGCTTTGAATTTTCTGAAGGCCGATCGTCTCGATAGCCGAGTAGGTAAGCTCACCTTTCGTCGAGCGGACACAGCTCGCAACCGCGTTCTGCAGCTTCCTGGGCAGTCGAGGGCCGTATCCAGCGCACTTTAGCGCAACCCGCACGGTTTCGACATTCTTGGAACGCAGTGCGTGCGGAAGCAGTTCTCCAAGAGCCGACGATTTTGTGGCCAACGCAATCCGAAGTGCGTTGATCATTATCCAGCGAGATCTCGTTTGGCTTTGGCGGGCGATCTTGATCAAAGTTCGCCAATCGATCCGCTGGTCAAGCAGCGATATGAAAAAGATCGTCTCGGAGCTCAACGGGCCCAGGGAAATCACGCCGGGTCGCGCCAGCGCCAAGTCGGCTATCCACGCGTCAGCCAAAAAGAAATGATAGAACGATTGGTGGGAGAAGCGGAACCTGTCGTCGCGTCGTTGAACCAGAAGATCGGCGGGCGCCTCACCAGGGATTGATGCAAGAACTGCCAATCGTTCGGCATTCAGCCTTCGGCTAAAGGCCACCATATCCTCCGAAGCGATCCAGGCGTCCTGCTTCTTGAACAGCTCGATTGCGAGCAATCTGCAGGATCGGTGCAACTCCGCTGAGGGAATGGACACCTGCTGCGCTCTTCTCTTCAAAAGGCCTGCCGCATACTCTGAGTAGAGGGCACCTAGGGGAATTCGTCCCTTTCTGCTCCTCCGCAAGGTTTCCCCGATCATTCCGAGGAGCAACGGCCGCGCGGCAAGCTCAGCCAACCCGTAGGTGCGCTCGATGTCCCCCTTGAGCTTTGCAGCGTCCGGCCCAAACCGCCGCTTCAGATAGCGAAGCTGCTGCGCCGGCGTGAACTCCAGCAACTCTGCAATTTGAAAAAAGGGCGTGATTAGGCCGGACTCGGACTTGCGATCAACCGAAGGAGCGCCCCATACCTTGTCGAGACGAGCGAACATATTCGATCGACCAGCCAGAACAAGGCGAGGATGCCTGAGGGAAAGATCGCCGATCGTCTGAAATACGCGATCAAGATCGCCTACCCCGCGTAGGCTCGGCACTTCATCGATCTCATCCAGTATGATAACTCGATCTTCGCGATCGATAACCTCCCGCCAATCACCATCCCTGGCAAGCAACCCAGCCTCTGCCAGTCTGGCCCTAAAGTAGCCATGCAAGCCGCCGTAGGCTTTGAGCTCGCTCAACGAGAATAGCAAAGGAACGGGAGACTTGGCGTCGCTTAGGCGGGCCTTTGCCAGTTCGTAGGCAAGCCTCCTACAAATGTAGGATTTTCCGGACCCATACTCCCCTAGAAGCAGCAGCGGCGGAGAGTCCTGATCGCGAGCCCAGCCGAGAAGATAGTTGATCGCGTCTGCCGAGGCCCTGTCGACGCGCAACCTGGCTGGAACGTAAAATCGAGAATCCATCTCCAGTTCGTGCGACTCGATCAGCGAAGTCAAAAAGCTGGTCGATGGATGATCCTCGTTTGGCACCGCGGACGACATCCATGCGCTACTTGTGCGCTGCGACGCAAAAGTAAAAGCCGCGCCGAGGAAGAAGCTTCGCCAAGTCTCCGTCTATCTGATGCAGGGTCTCATTGAATCCGCTCTTAAAGCCATCCAGGACCAAGTTAACGTGCTGATATGAGGCAAAGTCCACGCACGCCTTCGTTCCGACACAGGCACCATGTCGAAAATGAACCTTACTCTTCGATCGCTTCGGGTCGTTCGTCGTCAAGCGCGCCAAGTATTCCTTTCGCGCGCTGCCGTATAGAGCAGGAAAGGTCTCGATCGGCGCAGTACTTTTTACTGGCTTGAAACCGACCAGGCTGATCAGGCCTTCCACGTCATCTGGGTGGAACGTGAAGCAACTGATGTATCTATCTCCCAATCGCATTGTATTCTCATCCCGGTCGATGCTGATCGCGAAATGGGACGCCGGATTCCCGAGCTTCCCCCTTATCATTTCGTCAAATTCAAACGTGATCGCATCACGATTGTAGCCATTGAACGTGACCAGGCCACCGGGCTTCAGGACGTTGTAAACGTTGGGAAGCGTTTTGTGGGTGTTCGAGAAGCACAGGATGCCGAAGCTTGCGACTACGATGTCGAAATAGTTCGCCGGCCAACGCAGATCTTCCGCAATCCGGCGAACGAAGTTTATCTTGCTGAACTCCGCCTTTGCCAGAAAGTGGGGCAAACGGCGTTTTGCCATCCCAAAATACATCGGAGCAAAATCGACGGCGGTTATCGTTGCGATCTTTTGATTGATTTCGCGGTCGGTCAGTAAGAGCTCTTCGAAGCGCCCCGTTCCGCAACCCAGGTCCAGAATATGGAGCGGTTGCGACGCGGTACGGATGTGCTCGCGCACATGCCTGAGGACGAACTCGTTCTCCCATAGGACCGCGCTGACCGTCGCTGGGCTTCCGAGCTCTTCCTCGTCGTAACCCGTCGCAAATTCGTTCTCGACCCGCAGTGTATTGATTAGATACGGGAGGGCATCGAGCGCCGCCTCCAGATCGACCATCAGAGTATCTTCGTTGAGCGGGATGACCCCTGCCCTGCCCATCGCCCAATTCTGCAACGGGTCTTTTACATTTGAGTTCGCGATCAGGGGCAATCCCGCACCCAACACCGACGAGATTATGTTGCCTGCCGGCGCTGGAAGTTCGTCGAATATGGAGTCGGAAATGGAGATCTTGTCCTTCCCCTGCTTTGACTTAAATTCCGCATCGATGATCACGGCATGGGTCTCGATCGAACCATCTGCCAGTCCTATGATCTCGCTGACGATCTGCCGCAGCCTGTCCTTCAGCGAGATCTTGCTGCGAGCCTGCTCGTTGATGTGAAATGGCTTGATCAGGTATGTCGGCGCCAGAATATGCTGGCACCGGTCGATCAGCTTGGCATCGGCCGACACAACGGCGATGTTCCAGGTACTTGTCATTTGTGACCCTAGTCCGAGATCTTCGCGATCGCTGCACTGGTGGCGGACGCCAGCTCGAGCGGATTGATATTGATACCGAGTTTGAGGTTGCCGCTGCTGACATTTATAATCGAGTGCTTCGTGAGGCTCTCGTCGACAACGACGGCCACCTTCTTATTGACGAGGGCAATGAGGGGCGTCACCGCGCCCACCTGCAGACCGATCGTCGCTTCGACATGCGATCGCTCGACGATCTGAACCTTTTTCCCGTTCAGATGCCTTTTGATCTGCTTGAGGTCCGCACGCCGGTCGCCCGGTACAACAGCAACGAGAGTTGAGCCATCCCCGATTCTAAGAAGCATTGCCTTCGCCACCTGGCTCAGACTTATGCCGAGCGACTTGGCCACGCCGTCGGCGGTGAAAATCTCGTCCGAGAACGGTGTCTCCTGAAACTGGAGCCCCAAGGCAGATAGAGCCGCTAACAGATCAGTCATCACTTCTTTCCGATTGCAGCAATGGAGCCATCACAGACCGCGGCGGCCGGTCGATGCCGCCACCCCAGAATTCCCGCGCGCCCATGCAGAAGAACCTGCCGATTTCCGCAATAATTCAGCTTCCCTGCATACGAGCGACACGACCGAAGCTATCAGCGGGTAAGTCGGCGGCTACTCGGGAACTCCCTAGGCGCATTCTTCGCTCGAAGTGGTTTGCTGGGGGCAAAGGGTCTCATCGAGCCGCGCCCGATCAGGATTCCCGCTGGCGGGCTGGCGTGGCGGCCTGGGAAAGTCCTATCGTACAGTCCCCGGTAGGCGGAGACTGGCGAGCCGGGACTGTAGTCTGAGCACGGAGGCGCTCTGGTTGCCTTGGACCCGCGGCCCTCCCGGCTGATGCCGATGCGGGGCGATCGTTGCCGAGGGGAAGAGATATGGATCAGCAGCAGGTAACCGACTCAGTCTCGATCTTTCTTTACGCCGCACGGGAACAGGAATTGAAGTCGATCAGCGCTTACCCTGAGCTGGTGGAGGCGTTAGATCGATTGAATGCGGTGTTTGACGGAATTCCGTCGGTACCTATAGCCGGTCCCGCACTCCCTCCACTGCTGCTCTCCCAGGCCCATAGCTCGTTCTTAGCCGCCGTGAGAATGAGTCTCGCAGGACAAGTGCACGTGGCCTATGGCGCTTTGCGCTCCAGCATCGAATGCGCTCTGTACGCCCTCATGATGCGGCATCAACCGTGGACGCAGGAAGTCTGGATCAACCGGCAGAGCAATCGACGGGCCTGCCGGGACACTTTTACATTCGGCGCTGGGTTGGCAATCCTGAAGAAGATGGATGCTCCTCTCGCTCAGTTGATCCAAGAGCTCTACGACGCAGCCATCGACAATGGAGCCCATCCAAACATTCTGTCGCTCGGTAGGCACCTCGACTTCAGTGACTGGGACGAAGCGAACGGTTTAAGGAACATCCTACTCTTGCCCGAGGACGACCAATCAGTCGATGGCGTCCTTCACTCGTGCCTGCTAGTCGGCGCTGCCGTGGCGTCCATTTACCCGTACGTGATGCCCGAACACGGTCCGGCGATCGCGGCTCCTCAAGATGCCAAGCTGACGCTTCAGAGCGTGATTGCATCAGTTACCGACTAGGATGTCCCGGCGCATCGTTTGGTGCGGAAGCAAGGAGCCGTGTTTCGGCTATTACAGCATTAGCTTTCCCGTCGACCAGGGGCAAGGAAGATGGCCGATTCGTTTGAGGTAGATGTCGAGCAAATAGCAGCCACCGTGCTGTCCAACTCCGAAATCACCGGAGTGAGGCTTTCGGCGTTGGCGATGCGCCTCTTTGCAGAGGCCGCCAGACTGCTGCGATACAAAAAATCGGAGCAGGACCAACTGTCGTCCACGACCTACACGCTCGCCGCGTATCTATATGGACGAAGACTTCAGTACGAAACCGCTTCCGACGAGCAACGAGCGCTGAAAAAAGCGATACAGGACCTGAACTCCGAAGTTCTGGACGAGATCGCGGAATCGTTCTTCACCAGCGTTCCCGACGTTCCAGGAGACTCCTCCGATTATCCGACCGCGGACGATCTGGGCGATGTAGTGCTGGGAATTGGTACCAGGGCCTTGATCGCTGGGCGGCCGAGCGGGGAGCTGCTAAATGCCGACGTCTTACTTCGGATGCTGCTAGACAACCCCAGCACCGGGGTTTACCGCCGGGTGCACGAGGAACAGGGCCGCTCGGTAGAGCAGCCTGGGGATGCCCCGGGACAAGAGGTCGAACCGCCCAATCTCGAGGATAGATCCGGGTCAGGCCGGCACGTGAAAATCGTTCGTGAGGCGACCCTAGAAGAACTGGGGCTAAATGCCCTTGATTATGCCAAAGCACTTGCCACGATTCTGCGTGTTTCTGAAGGAGAGTTCAATTTTGCCCTGTTTGGAAAATGGGGCAGCGGAAAGACGACTCTGCTGCGATTGCTCAAACCACTTCTCGAAGATTCGTCGGAATACAGGAAAAATGTTTCCGTGCCGAGAACTGAGCGCTATGCGGATCGCGAGTACAAAGTCGTGGTGCACAACGCGTGGAAGTACAGGAAACCACCGGAATCATGGATATTCCTTTACAAGAGCCTTGCCGCCGCCGCAGCGAGCTCTGCCGGGCCGCTAGAACGATGGACATTAGCCCTTCGTTCAAATAGCGGGCGACACGGTCGCGGCGGCCTGCTCATTTCTTTGGTTCTACTGGCTATCGCCCTGGCCCCGATGGAGGCCAAGCTTCAGCTTGCGAGCTTGCTCGTTTCGGCTTTGGGCCTTTCTACCGTGTTTTATCTCGTGATGATCACGACGAGCACGCACAAGAAGGTGAAGCAGCTCTTCGATCGCAACTTACGCCTCGTCGGCCCTGAAGAAAATCTTGGGATGCTGGCACTGATAGGTGACGATGTTCGCGCGCTTCTGAAAGCATGGACAAAGGAGCCTTCCGCCGCGAAGCAACGACAGGAGTATCCTATCTGGCCGCTCTTCGGCCTCGCGGTCGTATCGCTGCTTTGGGCAACGTCGTTGTGCCTAGGCTCAATATTCGAACTGCCAGATTCGATAAAGGATGTCGTCACAAAGATTTGGCCGCGCGAGAACGGGCCGCACCTCATCGACTTCACGCATTGGATGGTTTGGGCGCTTTGGACGGTCTGCGGAGTAAGCCTCCTTTTGTTGCCCTACATAGCGAACTCCCGTCGACCCGACAGGATCCTACTCGTTATCGACGACCTAGATAGATGCGAGGCTTCCGAAATGCTCAGTGTCATCGAGAACGTTCGACTCCTTCTCGACGATCAAGACATCAATGAGCGCATGCAGGTGCTGATGCTTGTAGACGAGGGCGTGCTCAACCACGCAGTCGCACTCAGATATGAGACCATGATAACGGAGCGCGCGAAATCTTCTGACTATCAAGGAGCGACCGATCCGCATAGCGCTGCCTCGGCGGAAATTGTAGCCGAGCAGATCGAGAAGCTGTTCGCATGCCATCTCCGACTGTCGCGTCTGTCTGACGACGACGTCGTCCAATTGGTGCGGAAACTCGCCGGACATGAAAACGCACAAAGAAAGCTGAAAGAGCAAAGGGAGCGACGACGAGCTGCAAAGGCGGACCTCGACAAGGCCATGCTGGAAGAAAAGTACGAGAACGAGCAATACAACGCCATGGCTTGGGGAAGACCTTTACCCGGCCGGCAGCAACGGCCGATGCAATCAAGGTTGCGTGTATGGATCGATCATGTGACGACAACGGGAACGGCAAAGAGAAGAGCCGAGAAAGAGAACGAGCCTATCGATGACAGCAGTCGGAGGATCGCCGGCATGAGCGAAGAACAAAGGATGGCTCGGCATCCGGACGACAGAGCGGCGCTCACGAGGACTCGGGCCCAAACGAGCGAGATGCGGCGCATTTACGACAGCCTACCCGCCGAGAGTGATTCTGTTACCGTGAACGCGTTCGAGGCTCCCTTCGAGGCGAACGACGTCCGGTTTTCGGACGCCGAGGTCGAAATCTTGAGTGGGTTCATGCCATCCTATTTCCGGACGCTAAGTCGGCGACCCAGCCCGCGGTCGATCAAGGCGCTATTGTTCAAACTGCAGCTCGCGCGACTTCTGATGCAATTGCGGTTTCCGAATCATTCCACCGAGCAATTCGACAAGCTGCTCCAAGCCTTCCAGCAGGAGGCGCTTGGAGCTTCGGCCGACAATGGACCGCACGCTCTCATTGTGCGGCAGGTCATCTAACCTGGTGAAAAAGCCAAGGGCCCACCGGCACCGTCCTCGCGACCATGGAGGGGTGTCGCAGACTGGCCGAGCCGACGACCTTCTGCTCGGGCCCTCAAGCCTCGACTCAAGGCACCGAGGGTGTCCGCGGTCGCTGTGGCCAGCGATGCTGATTGGAGCCACGCCACGGTGAGGAGACCATCGTGCCTCGTCCACGGAGACCGCCCAAAGCCAGAAGAGGTAAACGACGCCGTGTTTGACACGTGGGATCGTCAGCTCGCCAGTAAGGTTTGTGACCCGAGAGTGACCCAAGCGCGCAGACGCAAGCCGCGTCTTCGCGAGGATCGTCCAACCTAAGATTTCTCTGAGAGATTGGTGGGCGCACCAGGGCTCGAACCTGGGACCCGCTGATTAAGAGTCAGGTGCTCGAATAATCGATTGTGCGCAGGTCTTCCCTAATGCGAGGTCTCTCTGACATCTAGGTACCGATTGGCCCCGCGACGCCCTTACAAGCCCCATACCTCTCGGCAAATGGATGCAATTCGTCCTTTTTGCACGCCACAGCTACCCGGCAGCTATGCTTAAGCTCTGGACCTCTTTGTTCCTGGAGAAGTCTGCGCTTCTATTGCCTCCGCGGGTCACGGTTCGGACGCAGGCATGGGCGGGAAGACTCCGATCGAGGCATTAGGGGCGCCAGATGGTGGCAAGAAGCTGCACGCTACGAAGCGGCCACGCAAAAACCGTGGCATGCCGCCGCCCGCGACGTTCGACGTCGATACTCTGCCCGGTAGCTCCAATTTGACGGCATTAGAGACGGCCGCGGTCATCCGGCGCACGCCTGGCGCGCTGGAGCAGTGGCGGCGCGATCCGAACCACCCGCTGAAATGGCGTTACGTCGATGGTCGCCCCCTCTATCGTGTCGATGCGGTGCGCGACTATCTGGCCATGTACGATAAGACCACTAGGACGCCTCAGCCGCATAATGCTCACGGAGCCGGCCGAGGAGCTCGGCCTTGATCGGGTCAAGCGGATTCGTCCGTTGTAGGCGCACGATTTTGCCGACCCGTTTCGCGCCGACCAACTCTGCAATGTAATCGTGGGCCGCTTCGAATGCCATCTTGCGGATGATCCACTGTTCGTCGTGATTGTAGACCTGATCGATTCCGCTGGGCTTTTGCCCAACACACAGTCGCTGGATTTCGTTGTCGTAGCCACAGCGTGACATGATGGTGCGCAAGCTGCGCCTTAAGTCATGCATGGTGAACTTGGCGACGCCTGCTTCCTTGACCAGGCGGTTGACCATCTTGGTGAAGCCGGACATCTGGCCGCCAGTCTTTGGTGACGGGAAGACATAGTCGGAGGTTGCCCGCTGGAAATTTTTCGCGGCCGTGAGCACCTCGTCAACTAGGTGAGTGCGCGGCACATCGTGGTGCAGCCCCATCTTGGTCCACGCCGCATCGAAGGTGATGCGGTCGTCAATGATGTGCTTTCGCCACTCGATCATGGTAGGCTCGCTGCGGCGCGGGCCACCGAGCAGGCACATGCGTGCCAGGAGACCGAAAGCGCCGAGCTTGCCGGATGCATCCCAGACCTTGATGATTTCCTCATCGGTCAGCGCGCGGCCCTTCGTTCGGCGTCCGACCCTTTGAGCGCGGGTCTCCTTGGGCGCGCGATAGCCGGCGAGCACGTTGTGCTCGACGTAACCTTCGCCGACGCACCATTCGAGGAAGGTATGCACGTGCTTGCGCAAGTCCTTGGCTGCGCCGCGCTTGCCGGTCCTTGCAATCTTGTCGACCGCAGCCATGATCTGCCGTCGCGTCAGGTCCCTCACGCCGCTCTCGGCGTGATCCTTGAGCCCGCGCCGCAGCGCCGACACTGCTGGCTTCCAGTTCACGACTTGACGTTCGGTCAAGGACGTCTGGTAGGGACCATCTTCAACAATGAGCGTCGCGAGCGTGGTGCGTTGCTTTTCGGCTGCCTGTTGCCGCCTCGCCTCGCGCTTCGCATCGTTCGGGTCCAAGCCCTTGACGACCTCGCCTGCGGCGATGGTGGCGGCCTTGCGCGCGGCCTTCTCATTATATTTGGGCCACGCGCCGAGGGTCTTGCGCTGGGTCCCCCTCACCCCCGGCTTGGTGAAAAGGTAGACCCAGGTCCGGCCGCCGGTGGCGCGCATGCGCAAAGCGAGGCCGGGCAGCTTGTCGTCGTGGAGATAATGCTGCGCCTTCCCCGGCGGCAGCGTCGCGTTGCGGATCACCGCGTCGGTGAGTGTCAGCTGGTTGGCCGGCTCCGTCATGAATCCTTCCCTCTCTCTGTGCCCGGTGTGCCCCGCAAGAACGACGGTCAGTCCTCGAAGAGAACCGGGTCTCAGACCTCCCCCCATTTTGTGCCCCAAGGGAAAACCCACGGCGGGCACAATGGGGGCATACAAAATGTAGTAAGGTCACCTATGGGCTCTTATGGTCGCATAAGGTAGCAACCTACTTTAATTAAAGGATTTTTTACATCTCAACTATGGCCGGATTTGGTTGGCTCGGGCCTACGGATTGCGGTTCACACGGGAGAGGTCCAAGGTTCGATCCCTTGTGCGCCCACCATCCATCTTCCTGAACCCTGCTGATTGCGGACCCATCGTCGACGCTTGGCGGCGTGTCGGGACCCGCCTCAATCAAAAATGTCGAAAACAACCCCATGCACAGTAGCCGACCCCAGTCGGATCAATGGGTTACGCCTTTCCCGAATGTCTTGATTCGTCGGGTACCACCGGCGTGATGGGACCAGCCGCGGCGATCGAAAGCTGCCTCGCCCTTGCTTGAAGTCGCGGGCCAACTTATCTTACCTTGGTCTTACCAGGGGGGACCTCATGGCTTCCGACAAGCTGACAACGACCGTCTCGACCAAGGGCCAGGTCGTCCTGCCGAAAGCAATCCGTGATGAGCGCCGCTGGCGTGCGGGCACGCAGCTCACGATCGAGAGCACGCCGGACGGAGTGCTTCTCAAGCCGGCCTCGCTGTTCCCGCCCGCCAAGACGGCGGATGTCTTCGGCTCGCTACCCTATCGGGGCAAGCCAAAGAGCGTGGAAGAGATGGAGGCGGGTATCGCCGCAGAGGCGCGACGACGTCATGCTCGCGATTGATACCAATCTCGTTGTTCGCTACCTCACGGGCGATCATCCTCAGCAATCGAAGAAAGCCAAGGCCGTCATCGACGGAGAGGAAGTCTTCGTCAGCACGACGGTGATGCTGGAAACCGAATGGGTCCTGCGCAGCGCCTATGGTTTTGACGCCACCCGCGTGTGCAAGGCGCTTCGGGGTTTCGGTGGGCTTGCAAACGTCGCGTTCGAGGATCCCGGACTGGTCGCGTTTGCTCTGGATCGAATGGACGACGGCATGGATTTTGCCGATGCGCTCCACTTGGGACGAGCTGCTTCCTGTGATGCCTTCCTGACCTTTGATCAGCGATTCGTCAGATCAGCAAAAGCGATCGGCTTGGCGAAGGTCCGTTTGCCGTAACCGCGCCTGCGCTGCGCGAGACGTCACCGCGCGATGCGCGCCGACCGGATACGCCTTTTCCGAATCAGCTTGCGCCGTCGGGCAAAACACCGGCATGATGGCATCGTCGCGGGGCTGAAGTCTGATGGCGGGTCAAGCAGCCCGCGCCGGCCGCCAGGCTGCGTACAGACCGACCAGGGTCCCGATGGCGACCAGTGCTGCGGCCAGCAGCAGCTGCAATTCTCCGTCGTCGGTGGTGCCTACGGACGACACAAGTCTGGTCACGACGACGAACAGAATGCCCACGGAGGCTGCTGCGCCCACGCCGAGATAGGCGAGCTCGCGCGTCAGGTTACGGCCGAGAAGTCCGAGTGCCGTGAAATACATCGCGCAGGCGTTGGGATGAACGAACAGGGCAATGCGCGCGTAAGGACCGTAGGCGTCGAGGAGGGACTCACAGCGGTTCAGGGCCGCCTTTGAGGCAACCCGCTGCAACAGCGGTCTGAAAAAACGAGCCTGTCCGTAACTCAGAACGGCGCCCACGATGATGGCCAGCCACGCCACGATGAAAACGGAAACATCCGCGGGCTTCGGATTGAGCGCCACGGACATCAGGATAAGAGCGGTTCCGGGAAAATAGCCAAAATACGGGAAGACCGCCTCCAGCAACACGCAGACGAATATGAAGACCGGAAACCACGCCGAACCGGTCGCATCATGGACGATGGCGTTCAGGTCGAAGAGGTTTGTCCTGTAAAGGACGAGATACATGCCCATGGCCAACCCGGCCAGCGCGTAGAACGGCAACGCTCCCGACAGAAACCGCCTCATCCAGCTAGCGCGCTTTGTTGCGCGGACACAGCGGAAACCATCGATAAACGCCCCCTACCCAATCGACAAAATCTCGATCTCCTGCGCACCCGATCCCACGACATCCCCGACCGCCTTCCCCATCAACGACTTTGCCACCGGCGCCACGAACGAGATCGAGCCGGCCTTGGGGTCGGCTTCGTCCTCGCCGACGATGCGATAGGTTTGCACGCGGCCATCGGCGCGGCTGAAGGTCACCGTGCTGCCGAAGGCGACGATATCGGTCGAGGCCGGGGCGGGAATGACCTGCGCCGTGCGCAACCGTTCGGTGAGATAGCGGGCGTCACGCAAGGGCACCGCCGATTGCCGACGCTTTTCGTTGACATCCTCGATGGCCTGCGCGGCTTCATAGGCCTCGCGCGCGTCCTGAAGCTGCCTTTGCAACGCCTGCAAGCCTGCTTCCGTCACGAGGTTCGGATGTGGCGAGATCGGCCGATCCGGCAACAGCGTCTCAGCGGCGGTTTCCGCGCTCTCTTCTTTGGTAAAGGCAACGCTCAAGTCGAAAATCCTGTCGAACTGTTCGGGCTCACGGCCACGATCATATCTCAAGTACGACGAAACGGCGCAGCTTGAAGACGATGTCCGGCATGGCCTGGCGGAACCGGGTGGCATCGCGGAACGTGGTCGAGAACGGTGCGAAGGTGATCATCGCGTTCCAGTGCCTGTAACCGTAGACCGTCACGGAGGCGCCGGTCGCCGGAAAATTCTCAAGCTTGCGCAGCTCGCCCAGGACGAGATCGGCGATCGCTTCAGCAGGCAGCAACTGCTTGCCATCAGGCGTCGTGGCGATCTTCGCCGGCGGCTCGATCGGCTTCGCGGGGGCCAGCGTCGCATCGGGCGCGTTCTCGGAGTTTCTTTCGGGCTTGTTCTCTGGATTGTTCTCCGGCTTGGCCGGCGGCGTATCGGGGGCGGGCTCGACCAGCTCAAATCCGTTCATCGGCGCTATCGGCGGCGGAACCTCGATGAGCGGCGGCGGCGCAACGCTTTCTGCGGCGCGCTTGTTACCTCCCAGGATGCTGCTGATCATGGCCACAAGGCCAGCATCCCTCACGTCGTCACTCATAACTCCCCCCAGGCTTCGGCCTACTCTAGCACCGCTCGCGCGGACCGCCACCGGGGATGTATGGCCGGATTTCGCCCGGCCAAGGTCCTATTTCAAGACGGTCACGCGATGGCACCGGCGGCGCGACGCCCGATCACGCCGCGCCGCCGTGCGATCCGTCACTGCTTATCGAACGGAACGTATTGCTGGTACTGCTTGGGCACCGAGCTGCGGTAGCGCGCGGGCACCGTGCCGCTGTCGACCGAGTGATCGATCTCCTGCTGCCGCGTCATCTTCTTCTTCGCCGGCTTCTTCGACGCACTCTTCTTGGAGTCGGTCGGCTGGCTGGAAGCGTCGTTGGTTGCGCCCGGCGCGGTCGTCGTCGCTGCCGGCGCGGCGGTTGTCGCAGCAGGCGCCGCGGTTCCGGCGGCGGCCGGTGCGCCCTGCGCCAGCGCGAGCGGTGTCTGCATGAGAAGCGCCAGCGCTGCTGTCGCAGCCAGCAAGTATGATTTCTGCATTAGAACCTCCAAAATTCCTGATCCGAATAAGGCAAGCGTAGTTCTCCGGGATCGACGCGTGCAAGTCCGCTCACGATAGGCCGGAACCCCGTCGTGAACTGTGGCCGAGATCACATTGCCGGCGGCAGGCTGCGTCATGATGTGCCTTGTCGCGAACGCAAGGCATTCCTGCGACACCAATACAGGCATGACTGCGCAACAGACGAGCCAGGCTCGTTGACATTCCTACCCACTCGCTCTCGAAGGAGACTGACATGCGTCGCACCATCCTCACTCTCGCATCGCTCGCGGCCCTGCTCGCCGTAGCATCCCCGGCCGCCCAGGCACATCCTGCGAACGATCGATATTGCATCCAGGGCCGCTCATGGGGTTACCCCGGCAATTGCCAGTTCGCCAGCTACCAGCAGTGCCTCGCTACCGCGTCCGGCACGTCGTCCTATTGTGGCATCAACCCGCGCTACGCGTTCTCGCAGCAGCGCGACTACTGACGAATTGGCGGCGTGCGCGCATGACGCGCGCGCCGCCACAATTTTTACGTGAAGACGATCCGTTTCGCCGAAGATCCGGCGAATTGAATCCGTGCGAAGCCGCATCCGTCCGTCGATGACGAGAAAGTTATCCGTCGTCGCCACGGAGAAATTCACGATGCGCAGCCGTGGCTTGCGGGCAAGCCGCACCTTCCGAAAAATTTCGATGCCGGGCAATTGTGATCCATCTCGCTCGTGGCAGGCGCGATCGCGCCTAGGCTGCAAACCCCAGCGCGAGAAACTTGAGCCCGAACTGTTTCATTCGACTTTTCAGGAAGGTGTTTCAATGAGCAGCCGTCACGCAATTGTTCCGCGCGGTCTGAACGCAACGCGTTCGCCGCTTTCGCAAGGCCGCTTCGGCCGCATGTTCCGCAAGCTCGCACCGGCCAAATTCGGCCCGAACGATTCCGACACGATCGCAAACCTGTCGGCGCTCGCCGACAAGATGGTCGCCGGCTTCGATGGGCCGAAGGACGGGCCGGACGCGGAAGAGAGCGGCATTCCCTCGCTCTACACTTACTTCGGCCAGTTCATCGACCACGATATCACCTTCGATCCGGTCAGTTCGCTGACCAAGCAGCAGGACCCCGACGGTCTCGTCGACTTCCGCACGCCGTCGCTCGACATGGACAATCTCTACGGCCGCGGTCCGAACGACCAGCCCTACATGTATGACGGCATCAAGTTCCGGCTCGGCGAGAAGGTCACGGGCGCGGGCGTGCCCGATGCGGTCGACCTGCCGCGCTTCAAGGGCCGCGCGCTGATCGGCGATCCCCGCAACGACGAGAACAGCATCGTCTCGCAGTTCCAGGGCCTGATGCTGCGCTTTCACAACCGCATGGTCGACGACAATGACAGCCTGTCATTCGAAGACGTGCAGCAGCGCGTTCGATTCCACTATCAATACGTGGTGCTGAACGACTTCCTGCCGCGCATCGTCAACGCCAGCGTGCTGGACGAGCTGAAGACCGCAGGTCACTACGACCGCAGCAAGCTCGCTTACTACCATTGGAAGACCTATCCGTTCATGCCGGTCGAGTTCTCGGTCGCGGCCTACCGGCTCGGACACTCCATGATCCGCCCCGGCTATCGGTTGAACGACGCGCCCAACATGCTGCTGCAGATCTTCCCCGATCCCAACAATCCCGACCACAACGCACTGACCGGCTTCCGTGCCATGGGACCGGGACGCGCCATGGACTGGGGCCGCTTCATCGATCTCGACACACGACCCTATGGCGTCGAGGACGACGACACCAATCCCGACAACAAGAGGCGGCTGCAGTTCGCCTATCGCATCGATTCCTCGCTGGTGGACCCGCTGCGCAAGCTGCCGCCGGAAGTCGCCTCTAATCCGGCGTCGCTGGCGCTGCGCAATCTCGAGCGCAGCTGGCGGCTCGGACTGCCTTCGGGCCAGGCCGTTGCCAGGGCGATGAACCTGACGCCGCTGAGCGACGACGAGATCATCATCGGCAAGGCCGTCGACGAGCCCGGCGCGGGCGATCCGCAAGTCAAGATCGCGAGCATCGCGAACGGCGTGTTCGCCGGCAACTGCCCACTCTGGGCCTACATCCTGGCCGAGGCGCGGCAAAACATGACTGACATGCCAATCTCCGCCACCGGTGGGCCCGCCACGGTCAAGACACCGCAGCTCGGGCCGGTCGGCGGTCGCATCGTCGCCGAGGTCTTCCTCGGCATGATGTTCGGAGATAATTCCTCCGTGCTGTCGCTCGACCCGCAATGGACGCCGGTGACCGGCTCCGGCTTCGCGCTGAAGGACCTCGTCGCCTACGCGCTCGGCCAGGGCGATCCGCTGCATTGAGCGGGTGACGGACAATGGTGCAAGGCCGCTCGTCGTGCGAGCGGCCTTGTGGCCCACTCGCCTCGACGCGCTGGCGGATGGATCCTGGCAGGCGTGCTTCCCTAACGCAAATCTGTCCGCTTCCTGTTGACTCGCATCTCGAATGGAGAAATCCTTTAGCAACAATTGCCATTGCCAATCTCAGCGGTACGAACTTCGGCGCCCTCGGTTTTGTCGGCGCCATCTGACCAGATTTATTCTGAACAGAAAACGGAGGGGCCGATGCGCGCGCTCGCCTTGAGAACCATTTCTCTTCTCGCCCTCGCTACCCTAGGCTCGATTTCCGGCACGCCTACCGCACGCGCGGAGGACGGGGCCGATGAGCAATTTGGCAAGGTGCACTTCCAGACGTCCTGCAACGAGGTGGCGCAGCGCCGCTTTGATCGCGGGATGCGTTATCAGCACTCGTTCTGGTACCGGCCCGCAAAGGAAATTTTCGAGGAGACGCTGCAGGCCGATCCGGAATGCGCGATCGCCTATTGGGGCATTGCCCTGAGCCTGCTGTACAATCCGCATTTTCCCGCGCCGAAGGAAAACCTCACCGCAGGCCTCGTCGCGCTGCAGAAGGCCAAGGCACTCGGCGCCAAGAACGAACGCGAACGCGACTATATCGACGCGCTGCTGGCCTTCTATACGGGCGACGAAAAGACGACGTTTGGCCAGCGCGCGCAGGCCTATCTCAAGGCAACCGAAGCCGTCGCCGCGCGCTATCCCGATGATGACGAGGCGCAGATCGCCTACGCCATCACGCTGAATGTCACGGCGTCACCAAACGACAAGACCTATGCCAACCAGCTCAAGGGCGCTGCTATCCTGGAGCCGATCTTCAAGCGCCAGCCGCGGCATCCCGGCGTCGCGCATTACCTGATCCATCTCTACGACTATCCGGCAATCGCAGAGCAGGGACTCGACGCTGCCAAGCGCTATTCCGAGATCGCGCCGGCGGCACCGCACGCCTTGCATATGCCGTCGCACATCTTCACGCGCGTCGGCTACTGGAACGAATCCATTGACGCCAATGGCCGTTCCGCCAAGGCTGCCAAGGAGGGCAAGGACCCAAGCGAGCAGCTGCATGCCGACGACTATATGGTCTACGCGCTGCTCCAGCTTGCGCAGGACAGCCGAGCCAGCGAGGTCATCGCGGACATGATTGCGACCACTGGCTATGCGCCGGCTGTCCGCGCCGGTCCCTACGCGATCGCGGCCAGCCAAGCGCGCTATATGGTCGAGCGCGGCGATTGGCAGGGTGCTGCGGCGCTGAAGGTTGAGCCGAGCCGGTTTGCCTACGTCGACGCCATCACCTATTTCGCCCGCGCCCTTGGCGCCGCGCGCTCCGGCAATGCGGACGCGGCAACGGCGGACATCGTCAAGCTGGCGGAGTTGCGGGACAAGCTGCAGCAGGACAAGGACGCTTATTGGACCGAAATCGTGGACATTCAGCGGCAGGTCGCCACAGCCTGGCAGCTCAACGCTCAGGGAAAACAGGCGGATGCGCTGGAAGCGATGCGCCTTGCCGCCGATGCCGAAGACAAGACCGAAAAATCCATCGTGACGCCGGGTCCGCTTGCCCCCGCACGCGAGCTTTACGGGACCATGCTGCTCGAACGCGGCATGGCGACGGAGGCATTGGTCGCGTTCGAAAGCACGATGCGCAAGGAGCCGAACCGCTTTGGCGCGACGATCGGCGCCGCTCATGCGGCCGAGAAAGCGGGGGATACTGTGAAGGCCCGCCAGTACTACGCCAAAGTCGTCGAAACGGCGAGAAACGGCGACTCATCGCGGGAGGACCTCGCGGCCGCACGAAAGTTGATGGCTCAGAATTAGCAAAGGTGCCGCGGCAACTTCCATGCGCCCGATAAGCAAATTCGTTGCAATCAGCGCAGCCAGTGCGCTGCTCTGCGCAGCCGCAGCGCTCTGGATATTGCGATCCGGCGAACCGGCACCCGCAACAGCGGCTTCCGGCGAGGTCCGCCCGGTGTGGACGGAAATCGACTGGCCTTTCGGCGCGGATCCCTGGGGGAAAGGAAAGGCATTTCGCTGCAACGCCGAAGATTGCGGCGGCGAGGTCCAGCTCTACGTTCGCCCCAAGCTCGGCTTTTGCAATTGCGCCACCGGCGTTGCCGACGACGGCGACCTCGAACAGATGGGTGACCTGGCGCTGATTGGGAAGGCAACGCCGATGGCTGACGGCCGAGCGATCGTCGTCGGTCCAATGCGCGGCCGCAGCCGGGCATATCGCGTTGAGGGAAACCCGAAGGCCGCGCTCTCACTCGCCTTCAATCAGCGCTGCGACATGGTGGCCGCGACGGCCTTGCTCGCACCGGGCGCGACCGCGTCACTGGAACCGGCGGTGCTGTCATTCCTTAATAGCGACCGCATGCTGAAATGGGCCGAGATCGCCCTTGGGTTATGACTCAACGCAACAGCTGAATTAAAGGCGGCAATCTCGGCACGCGCCTTACCGCGCAGCCCCGAGGCTGATCTCCGCGAGCCGCGTCGCGAACCAGCGCGACAGTGGCTGATCGAGGACGCCGCTGACATAGACTTCCGAGATCGTCACATGGTCCTTGTCCAGCACCAGCAGCACGCCGATCCAAAAGGCGAACCAGACATGCGCATCGGTCAGCGCCATCAGCTTGTGCTGGTCGTGGTCGAGCGCGGTGTGATTGCTCGCCTTGCGGATCTCCACGGTGAGCAAATTGTTCGGGATCTCGCGCTGATGCACGACGACGTCAGGATAGATCGACTTGCCCAGATGATCGTCGGTCGAGATGATGGTGCCGTGCGGCAGATGCAGCGTGCGTTCGCCGAGCCGGTCGTAGTTGCAATCGACCGACCAGCCGGAGAATTGCTTCTCCAGATGCACGGCGAAGCGGTGCGTGATGGCACGCTCGCCGATGTCCTTCGCGAACAGGAAGGCTTCGTGGGCGTAGAAGTCCCGGAGCGCCGCAATCACCTTGTTCAGCTCGGTCTGCATTTTGCCCCCCGGCCCTCGGCGCTCCTGAAGCGGTGCCCTACATCTGGACTTCGATCAGCCGCGGCCCGGGCTCGGCGACGGCCTCCGCCAGCGCCTTGTTGAACTCGTCCGCGTTGGTGACGGCGCGGCCGGGGACGCCCATGCCCTTGGCCAGCGCCACGAAATCCAGCGTCGGCCGGTCGAGGCGAAGCATGTCGTTGGCGCGCTGGCCGGGCTCGCCGGCGCCGACATTGTCGAACTCGCCGCGCAGGATCTGGTAGATGCGATTGGCGAACACGATGGTGACGATGTTGAGGTTTTCGCGCGCCTGCGTCCACAGCGACTGGATCGTGTACATCGCGCTGCCATCGCCGACCATGCAGATCACCTTGCGGTCCGGGCAGGCGATCGCAGCACCAATCGAGAGCGGCGTCGAGAAGCCGATCGAGCCGCCCATGTTCTGGAGCCAGTCATGCGGAGCAGCCGCCGCGGTCGGCGGGAAGAAGGCGCGGCCGGTGGTGAGGGATTCGTCGACCAGGATCGCATTCTCGGGGATGGCATAGGCGATCGACTGCGCGATCGAGGCGTGGGTCAGTGCGCCGGTCGGCTTGAGCAGCTCGGCCGCGGCCTGCGGCTTGACGTCGTTCGCGCTGGCCTTCACCGCGCCGGCGAGCGCTTCAAGTGCAGCGACCGAATTCTCGCCCCAAGAGGTCATGCGATGCACATCGCAGCCCTCGGGCTTGAGGATGCTCGGCTTGTTCGGATAGGCGAAGAACGCCACGGGATCGTCGGACTCGACCAGCACGATATGGCGGAACCTCGCCAGCATCTGCAGCGCGTTGTCGATCACGTAATGGATGCGATCGATCGAGAAGCGGCCGCGGCCGCGCGCCATCCTGGGACGGAAGGTCGGGCCCATCACGGTGCAGCCGGTCTTGGCGGCGATACGCTCGGCCAGCGCCAGGCCCTGCTCGCTCAGCGCACTGCCGGTCATCAGCAGCAGCGTGCCCTCGCCGTCGCCATGCAGGATCTTTGCGGCCTGCTCGACGGCCTGCGGCGAATAGCTCGCGCGCTGCTGCTCGGCCGGAACCTCGGCAATGCCGTCCGCTTCGTTCCAGGCGGTGTCGGCGGGCAGGATCAGGGTCGCGATCTGCGGCGGCGCGCTCCTGGCGGCGGCGATCGCCGCGGCACCGTCGGCGGCGACCGATTTGGAGTCCGGCGAGGTCCGGACCCAGGACGACATCGGCCGGGCCAGGCCCTCGATGTCGGAGGTCAGCGGCGCGTTGTAGCCGATGTGGTAGACGGCGTGCTGGCCGACGATGTTGACGATGCCGGAATTCGCCTTCTTGGCGTTGTGCAGATTGGCAAGGCCGTTGGCGAGGCCGGGACCGAGATGCAGCAGCGTCGAGGCCGGCGTGCCCTTCATGCGGAAATAGCCGTCGGCGGCGCCTGTCACCACGCCTTCGAACAGGCCGAGCACGCAACGCATGCCGGGCACGCGGTCGAGCGCTGCGACAAAATGCATCTCGGAGGTGCCGGGGTTGGAGAAGCAGACGTCGACCCCGCCCTTGACCATCGTCCGCACCAGACTTTCCGCACCGTTCATCCGTCAGCTCCCGCAACCGGCAATGTTCCAACAATCCGTCCGATCAATCATTGTTCGCTCGTCTCGTCAAAGCAATAGCCGGCATCGCCGCCCTGCGATGCGCCGCGATGCGCCGGTTTGGCTAACGCTTTTCGCCAAATTGGCGCGGTTGCCGATTTGGTAACTTCCTTCATTAAGGATGCCTCCCTCACGGTGCCGTGGCTTGCGGAAAGCTCGCAAATATGGCCTGTGACTTCAGTTGAATCGATTTTTTGCTGGGGGAAACTATGATCCGGTATTTTGCCGCGCCGATTGCCGCCATCGCACTGCTGTCGGCTACCGCCGGCGGCGCCTTCGCCGAGGAATTCGACTCCCGCGACATCATGGGCGGCGGCCCGAATTTCTTCCGCGGCGGCTCGAGCCCGGTCCCCCGCACCACCGTCATGTATAACGGCAATTACGCCCCCGGCACCATCGTGGTGAACACCTCGGAGCGGCGGCTCTATCTGGTGCTTCAGAACGGCCAGGCCCTGCGCTACGGCATCGGTGTCGGCCGCGACGGCTTCCGCTGGGGCGGCGTGCACAGGATCACCGCCAAGAAGGAATGGCCGGACTGGACGCCGCCGTCGCAGATGCTGGCGCGCCGGCCGGACCTGCCGCGTCACATGAAGGGCGGCGTCGAAAATCCGCTCGGCGCGCGCGCGATGTATCTGGGCTCGACGCTCTACCGCATCCACGGCTCCAACGAGCCGGAGACGATCGGCCAAGCGGTGTCCTCGGGCTGCTTCCGCATGACCAACGACGATGTCACCGACCTCTACGGCCGCGTCGGCGTCGGCACCACCGTGGTCGTGCTGAACAATTAGCAGGAACCCACGGGCGCGTGGATATGCGGTCTTGTGCGTCGGTTCCGAATACGGCAGCGTCGCCTGGCAATGAGCGCATTGGCCCCGCCTTCGTCCGGCTTTCGCATCGCCCTGCTGGCGCTCGCCACCGTCGCGTTCGTCCCTGACACCGCTACCATCGCCGTCGCGGGCGAATTGCCTGCAATCGCCTCGCGCCAGCGCGCCGAGAAGAAGAGTTTTACCGACGGCGAGATCGTCGATGGCTTTCTGAAGACGGCGTTCGGCGCCGAATACCATCTTGCCGGCCGCGTCGACCGCATCCGCAAGTTCGACGGCCCGGTGCGCGTCTTCGCCGAGAGCGACCGCGCCGACCGCAAGGCGCAGCTCGCGAAGGTCGTGGCCGACATCGGCAAGCGCGTGCAGCATCTCGACATCGCCATGATCGACTCCAGCGAAGCGGCGAATGTGCGGGTGAAGCTCGTGCGCGACCGCGATCTGTTCCGCACCATCTCGAGCTTCTACGGTGCGGAGAAGGCCCGCGAGATCCGCACCTCGCTCGATCCGCAATGCCTGTCAGGCTTTCGCAAGAACGACAATTTCGAGATCGAGCATTCCGACGTCATCCTCACCGTCGACAACGGGGATTTCACCTTCCTCGACTGCGCCTATGAGGAGCTGCTGCAATCGCTCGGCCCGATCAACGACACCGCGAGCGTGCCCTGGACCATGTTCAACGACAACGTCTCGATGGGCTATTTCGACGTCTACGACCAGTACATCCTCAACCTGCTTTACGATCCCCGCATCAAGGCCGGCATGACCGTGGCTGAGGTCAAGGCGGCCCTGCCCGACGTGCTCACCGATGTGCGCGTTTGGGTGAGGCGCGTGAACGATCTGAAGGAATGAGGCTTTTCCTTCTCCCCTTGCGGGAGAAGGAAAAAGGCACCAGCGGTCCTGGCTACTTATCGCAGCCTGCTCACGCCTTCCTCGCCTTCGTCATCAAGAATTGCTGGCGCATCACGTTGTTGCTTCCGTCGTAGTATTCGGAAATCAGCGCCTCGAACTCGTTGCGAAAACTCCGCAGCCTATCCGGCTCGTCCTTGTACTGGGCAATGAGCTTGATCAAAGGCCCGATCGTCGTTTCCATGGTGCGGCGGAAATGCTGCGGGCTGAGTGCGGAGGGCGTCATGATGTCCATGTCGAAGGCGATGTCCTTCACTTTCCCTGCGAGACGTTCGGACACGATCTTCGGATCGCCCCACGACACCGGTGATGCCACGCCCTCGGGCGGCGGCAGATGGCGGCCGATCAGCGCGAACATCCGTCCGACATAGAGATGCGGCGGCCAGGTGGAGAAGGCGATGGTGCCGCCGGGCTTGAGCACGCGCAGCATCTCGCCGATGGCGACCTCGGGACGCGGCGCGAACATGTGGCCGAACTGGCTGAGCACCACGTCGAACTCGTTGTCGCCATAGGGCAGGCTTTCGGCGTCGCCTTCGGCGAAGTCGACATCGAGGTTCGCCAGCTGCGCGTGCTCACGGGCGCGCTCGATCAGGACTGGCGACAGGTCGAGGCCCCGGACCTTCGCACCGCGGCGCGCCGCCGTGATCGCGGCAACGCCGGTGCCGCATCCGACGTCGAGCAGCCTTTGACCGGTTGCGACTCCGGCGAAGCTGACGAGCTTGGCGGCCGAGGGTGTCGTGAACACTTCCATCGGCGTGAACAGCGACCAGGCTTCCTTCTGGACGGCCTTGAAACCAGCAAACGGGTCTTGCGCGGTCATGGAACTCTCCCTTCGCTCGATGTCGGCCTTCATGAGGCTGACGACGGATGCCAAAGGTTCAACGCGGTCCCATGGCGGCTTCGCCTCCTTGGCGCTCCTATTGCACGAGATCGGCGACGATGGTCGCAGCCTTGAGGCCGGTGCCGGTGAGGACCGCGACGGTGGTCTCGTTCGCCTTGATGGCACCGGTGGCGGATAGTTTGTCCAGCGCGGCGGCGGCACTGGCGCTGGTCGGCTCGGCGAACAGGCCCTGCCGCGCAAGACGCCGCAGCGCGGCGACGATCTCGTCCTCGGTGAGCGCGACGGTGCCGCCGCCGCTCTCGCGCAACGCGGCGATGATCTCGCGCAGGCGCAGCGGATGCTTGATCGCGGTGCCTTCGGCGACGGTCTTGTTGACCTCGCGGGCGACAGGCGTGTCGACGCCCGCCTGAAAACTTGCATCGATCGGCGAGCAATTGAGCGGCTGCGCCGCAAACAGGCGCGGCAGCCTGGTGATCTGGCCGGCTTTCAACAGCTCACGGAAACCAAAGGCGCAACCCAAAAGGCTGCTGCCGGCACCGACGGGGACGATGACGTTGTCGGGGGCGCGGAAGCCGAGATCTTCCCAGATCTCATAGGCGAGCGACTTGGTGCCTTCGAGAAAGAACGGCTGCCAATTGTGGCTGGCATAGAAGGTCTGGCTCGACTGCCGGATCGCCTCGGCCTCCGATTCCTCGCGCGGGCCCTCGACGAGCTGCACCGCAGCGCCATAGGCGCGGACCTGCGCGATCTTGGCCGGTGACGTCGATGCCGGCGCGAGGATCTTCACGCGCATGCCGCCGGCGGCACCTAACCCCGCCATCGACGAGCCGCCATTGCCGGACGAGTCCTCCAGAATGGCGTCGACGCCGATCTGCCGCAGGAAGGACAGCATTACGGCGGAGCCCCGGTCCTTGAAGCTGCCGGTCGGGTTGAACCATTCGAGCTTGAAGAACGGGCGCAGCTCGCCCCAGGCCTGCTGCACCAGCGGCGTGCAGCCTTCGCCGAGCGTGATCGGAGTCTTGATCTCGACCGGCAGCGCCGCCCGGTAGCGCCAGAGCGATCGCGCCCGGCCGTCGATGTCCTCGCGCGACATCCCGGCCCCCGGCGTCACCAGCAGCGGCGTGCGCTCGTCCGAGCACCAGCGCGGCTGGCCCAGCGGATAGAGCTTACCATTGCGGGGGTCGATGTAGGCGGCGGCAGGCATGGCGGTCTCCAAGGAAGACGATGTGGCAAAGGCGATCTGTAGGTTGGGTTTGATGACACGTTTTGTCCGGAAACTCGACGCCCGGCGCGGAAGCCGTGCGGCGCCTCTTGAAAACGTGAAAACCATAATTAGTTCATTAGCTTACTTCGATGGCGGTGAGGTCCGCCAGTGCGGTGGCGTGGCACTCGGGCAAGCGCTGCCGGATCGCGGGATGACGGGAATTTGGCCGCGAGCCGCCCTGCCCGGCGCAGCACGATTAACTTGTCTGTCGCGACTGCCCGCTACAATATGTTGGATTGAGCTCGCGCCGCCGGTGTTCCGCATCGGCAGCGCGACGAGCCAAGGCCCGTCCGAGCGGCGGGCCGTTGGCTTTTTAGGAGTTTGGTCATGAGCCGCGCGAACCGTACCGACCACATCCGCCTCACCTCCCATCCGGAGCCGGGCAGGACAGCCGCGTTCCCGATCCACTGGGGCGCCGCCGACGCACGCGCCCGCGGGCCGATCATCGGCACGGTGTCGCGCGCGGGGGATCGCAACGTGATCGGCAGCCATGGCGGCTCCTATGCGATGTACCGTGCGCTCGCGGTGTCCGCCGGCGCGCTCGATCCGATTCGTAGGCCCGATCTCACCAACACGTTTCCCGCGGCGACCATCGGGCCGTTCCCGCAATGGAGCGATCCCGCCAAGATCGTCGCGCTCGATCCCTGGGGGCATCTCGTCGCCGAAAATTTCGGCAAGGACATCGCTGAGGGCATCGACATCAGGCCGAGCATCGCGGTGACGCGGGCGCGGCTGGACCTGCCGGAGATCCGCGAGGCGCTCGCCGCCAAGCGCCTGCGCGCCGACGGCGACGTCGTGCATGCCAATGGCAGCGTGTCGGTGGTGAAGATCGCGATCGATCCGGTCTGGTATCTGCCCGGCCTTGCCGAACGCTTTGCGACCAACGAGACCGAGCTACGGCGCACGCTGTTCGAGCAGACCGCCGGCATGTTCCCCGAGCTGGTGACCCGGCCGGACATGAAAGTGTTTCTGCCGCCGATCGGGGGCACCACGGTGTACATGTTCGGCGATGTGACAAAACTGCCGGACCATCGCACCAAGATCACCTGCCGCGTGCATGACGAGTGCAACGGCTCCGACGTGTTCGGCTCCGACATCTGCACCTGCCGTCCCTATCTCATCCACGGCATCGAGGAATCCGCGCGTGGCGCCCAGGAGGGCGGGCTCGGGCTCGTGATCTACAACCGCAAGGAAGGCCGCGCGCTCGGCGAGGTCACGAAATTCCTGGTCTACAACGCGCGCAAGCGCCAGGAGGACGGCGACGCCGCCGCCGCCTATTTCGAGCGCACCGAATGCGTCGCCGGCGTCCAGGACGCGCGCTTCCAGCAATTGATGCCCGACACCATCCACTGGCTGGGGCTGAAGCGCATCGACCGCTTCCTCTCGATGAGCGACATGAAGCATGACGCGTTGACCTCGCAGGGCATCGACATCGTCGAGCGCGTGCCGATCCCGCCCGAGCTCATTCCCGCCGACGCCTATGTCGAGATCGCCGCGAAGAAGGCCGCCGGCTATTACTCCACCGACATCGCGCCCGAGAAGGACGTCGACGGCGTGGTCGGGCGTTCGCTGGAAAAATACTGATCGATTGATGGCAGACGCTTTGGAATTGCAGGCCCGTTCGCTGCTCAGCGCAGCAGCGGTTCGCGCGCGTGCCGGCGAGATGTTCGAGATCGGCCTGAACGGCGGGCTGACGCATTTCACCATCGATCTCGATCGCATGGATGGCGTTGCCGACGCCGTTCTCGCCGTGACGCGCGAGGCCTATCCGACGCTGGAGATTCCGTTCCATGCGCGATGGCGCCATTTCGTGCTTGGCGGCGTCGACCGCTGGGCGCGGCTTGCGGATTCGGCGTCATGGCCCGATCGCGCGGCACGGGCACGCGCGGAGTTCGACCTCGCCATCGTCAGCGTGCTGCTCGATGCCGGCGCGGGCGCGGCGTGGCGATATCGCGATGCCGCGACGGGACAGAGCATCGGCCGATCCGAAGGACTCGCGATTGCAAGTCTCGACATGTTCGCGAGCGGTCTTTTCTCCCGCGATGCCCGCGCGCCCTTCAGGGCCGATGCGGACATCCTTGCTAAACTGCCCCTCGCCTCCCTCACCTCCGCCTTTCAGGTGAGCGATGCCAATCCGCTGCTCGGGCTCGAGGGGCGGACCGATCTGCTGCGGCGTCTGGGCAGGCTGGTGGCTGAGCGTGGGGACGTGTTCGGCGCGCACGACACGCCGCGGCCGGGCGGGCTGTTCGATCACATCGCGGCACAGGCCAAGGACGGCGCGATTCCGGCACCCGCGATTCTGTCGGCGGTGCTGAACCAGCTCGGACCGATCTGGCCGTCGCGACTGGAGCTTGCCGGGATTCCGCTCGGCGATTGCTGGCGCCATCCGGCGATCAAGGCCAGCGATGCGACCTCGGGCCTCGTGCCCCTGCACAAGCTGTCGCAATGGCTGAGCTATTCGCTGATCGAGCCGCTCCAGCGCGCCGGATTTGACGTCACCGACATCGACGGCCTGACCGGGCTTGCCGAATATCGCAATGGCGGCCTGTTCGTCGATCACGAGGTGCTGCGCCTGCGCGACGCCGCCGACGCCGAGCGTGCGCATGCGGTGGATTCGCTGCTCGTCGTCGAATGGCGCGCGCTGACCGTGGCGCTGCTGGACCGGCTTGCCGAACTGGTCCGCGCCAAACTCGGCCGCACTCCTGAGACATTGCCGCTCGCCAGCATTCTGGAAGGCGGCACCTGGGCCGCGGGCCGCGCCATCGCCTTCGCGCGCCGCCCCGATGGTTCGCCGCCGCTCCAGGTGATCAGCGACGGCACGGTTTTCTAAACCCTCTCCCCCTGTGGGAGAGGGTGGCTCGCCGCGACAGCGGCGAGACGGGTGAGGGGTTGCTTCCGCGAGAGCATCTCTCACAGGAGTTCGCGGAGACGACCCCTCATCCGGCGCGCGTTGCGCGCCACCTTCTCCCACAAGGGGAGAAGGAAGAAGCGCCGCCTCGTCGGTCAGGAGCATCACATGCAAGGCGTCACGATCGTCGATCATCCGCTGGTGCAGCACAAGCTGACCCTGGTGCGGGACAAATCGATCTCGACCAAATCGTTTCGGGAGCTGATCAAGGAGATCGGCATGCTGCTGTGCTACGAGGTGACGCGCGACCTGCCGCTCGCCGATACCGTCATCGAAACGCCGCTGGCGACGATGCATTCGGCCAAGATCGCGGGCAAGAAGCTGGTATTCGTACCGATGCTGCGGGCCGGCACCACCTTCGTCGACGGCATGATGGATTTGGTGCCGACCGCGCGCGTCGCGCATATCGGGCTCTATCGCGAGCCGCACAGCTTTGCGGCGGTCGAGTACTTCTTCAAATCCCCATCCGATCTCGGCGAACGCCTGGCGATCGTGGTGACGCCGGTGGTTGCGACCGCCAACACGGCTGTGGCCGCAATCGACCGGCTGAAGGAGCGCGGCGCCAAGGACATCCGCCTCGCCTGCCTGATCGCCGCCCCCGAAGGACTCGAACGGCTGCGCGGCCTGCATCCGGACGTCCCGATCTGGACGGCCGCCGTGGACGAAGGTCTCGACGAGAACGGCTTTATCCTGCCGGGCCTCGGCGACGCCGGCGACCGCGCCTACGGGACGCGATAAGCGTCGGCCTGCAAACCGCGTCACGTTAGGAACAGCTTCGCCCGCGCAAGGTTTTTCCTGCTCTACGATGGAGAGCACGATGACCTATCAGGATGACCGCAGGGCAGACAGAGCACGCCGCAACAGCCCGGTGGGCTGGGCGATCGGCGCGATCTTCGTGATCGCCGTGGTCGCGGCCGTCTTCTTCTACAATGGACGCGACGTCGGTCCCCAGACGACCACCACCAGCCCGAACAACACGCCGAGCGTCACCACGGGCTCAACCAATCCGGCCGCCCCGGCAAAGTGATACGAGGGCCGATCCGTCAGGTCGGCGGCCGCGGCGGCAGATCCTTCGCATCCGCGGGCGCGGGCTTCTCCTTGAGGTCGGCGATCAACCGTTCCATCTCGCCGATCTCCCGCACCTGGGCTTCGATGATGTCGTCGGCCAGCTTGCGAACGCGGGGATCCCCGATGTGCGCGCGCTCGCTGGTGAGCACCGCGATGGAATGATGCGGGATCATCGCCTGCATATAGGCAACGTCGGTCACGGTCTGCTGGCTACGAACGAGCCAGAGCGAAACCGCAAACACGACGGCGCTGGCCGCCAGAATGGCGATGTTCGCCGTACGGTTCCTGTACATGCCCCACATGAAAGCGAGCATCACGGCGGCCATGACGGCGCCCATCAGCAACGCCATCCACGTCCGGGTCTGGCTGTACCAGACGTGATCCAGAGCGAAGGTGTTGAGATACATCAGGCCGAACATGATCACGGTGGAAGCCGCGATCATCGTGACGAAACGACCGTAAGCCATCAGGAACATTCCCGCTGTCTATCGGGGGATAACCACTCCCCGACGGATCGTTCCTCGCCGATGGATGATTTGGCGCGGGGCCAACGCGTCGGCGGCAAGAGTTCAGATCTTGCCGCTGCCGCAGATCCCCTTCAGTGACCGCCACTCTGCATCCGTCAGCAGCGGCGGGCCGCTGGCGGGACGATCCTCCTTCGTCATGCGCGCGAGGCGGTCCTCGGTCAGCGGATGGCTCGCCAGGATCGACGTGAGACCGCCGCCTTCCTTGCCGGTGATGCGGAACATCAATTCGGCTGCGGGCTTAGGGGAACGGCCGAGCTTGTGCATGATCTCGATGGCAAACGTATCCGCGGCGGTCTCGGCTTCGCGCGAATAGGAGGCTTCGACCACGCTGCGCGAGGCGAAGATCACGGCGCTCGAGCCGGTGACATCGCCGAACAACAGGCCGATCAGGAACGAGGTGCCGCCGTTATAGATCAACCCGCGCATGTTGTCGTAATGCTTGAGATGACCGAGCTCGTGGGCGAGGATGCCGGCGAGCTCGTCGGGGTTTTCGGCTTTGTCGAGCAGGCCCTTCAACACGAACACCTTGCCGCCCGGCAGCGCGAACGCGTTCGGCACCGGGGTCGGCAGCACGCCCGCGGTCATGGAATCGTCGTCGAGGCCGGCGGCATCGCGTAGCCGGTTGACCAGTTTGACGAAGGCTGCCTTCCCCGCCGCATCCTCGCACGCATTGCGGCCGAAGATGGTCTTCACCTGAACCTCCGACGCATCGCCGATGCGCCGCTCGATCGGTTTCGGCACCAGCGGCGCGAGGCGGTCGGCCGCGAGCGGCACGCCGAACAGCACGACGCAAACGATGGAGACGGCGGCAGCCATCGACCAGCCGACGATCTTTGCGACGCCACGGCGCGAGGTCTGGTGGTCGTCGAGCCGCATGCAGCGCGCGGTCAGGTCTGAGGCGAGCAGAGCGTCGCGGATTTCCAGCCGGGCCAGCGGCGGCGCGGAAGCGCAGGCGAGCCGCAAAATGCCAGGCGGGCTGTCGGCGCGGCGGATGTCGGCATAGGCCCAGCGAACGGGCGCCCCCTCTTCGAGGATCTCGAGCGCGTCACTGAGCGTCAGCGTCACCTGCCGCCTGCGGCTCGACACGCCGTCGAAGAAGATGGTCGGCTTTGCGGATTGCGCCGGGGCCTCGGCGAATACGTCACTCACAGCTCAGAATCCCGCGACATCGAGTCCATCGGCAAAGCCTTCGCCGAGCGCGCTGGCAAGCTCGGCGCTGCCGCGCACATCCGCGGCGGCCCCGATATTGTGCACGTCGACCGTCTCCAGCACCTTGGCCCAGAGATCGCGCTGGAGATAGACCCGCATGACGATGTTGAGGGCCAGGGCGAGTGCGAGATAGCCGACGACCATCATCACCAGTGTCGGGATGCTCTTGCCGGCATTGCCGGGCCCCAACGCCTGCTCGACCGAAAGGCCACTCAGCGTGACCACGAGCATGGTCGCTCCGCCGATATAGGCGGCGAAGATGGCCGAGAGCAGCGTCCACCAGCCGATCACTTTCCAGTACAGGCCGTAGAATGCGTTGTGCGGCAGTTGCGAGGACAGGCTGACGTCGCCGATGCGGATACCGTCGAGCCACCAGCGCCACTCGCGCGCCTTGAATTCGGCATAGAAGAACGGCGCGAGCGGAAAGATCACCATTGCGATCGGGCTCAGCAGCCACAGCCACCAGGCGCGCTTGAAGAACGTCCAGCCGTCAGCTTCGAAATCCCCGCGCAAATCGCCGTAATGGGTGTGCCGCATCTTGTAGCGTTCGAGCGAGGCCTCGCGCCACGGCAATGCGAGCCCGAGCGTCAGGAACACCAGCAAGCCCCACAGCATGGCGCGGAATGAATAGGCCCAGCCCGATCCGTCCATCCAGAACCGCACGCCGCGCCAGACCGTGCGCGTCAGGCGATAGCGCCGCGCGCGAAAGATCGCAAACTGACCGAAGGCGTAGAAGCTGATGAACAGCGGCGTCGAGGCAAAGCCCTGCCAGCGCTCGAACTCGATACCGACGAGGAAGTAAGCGAGGTAGATCGGCACCAGGATCGCGAGCGCGAACAGGAAGCCGACCAGAAGCTCCTTGGCCCGTCCGGTATATTCGGCGGCGTCGCCATCAACCGCGGTGTTCGCCCACAGATGGCGGCGGATGTCGGTGACGAGCCAGAACCGGTAGAAGCCGAAGGTGACGAGCTCCAGCATGGCACCCTTGGTGACCAATTTGCGAAACTCGGTACGGTTGCCGGTGAAATCGACCCGCGTGGGCGGCAGCGGCGGGGGTAAGGGTTCGGAGCCGATGGGGGCCCATTGCATGTCGTTCACGGCGGCAACCTCGGGGTGCGGACCTGGTTCGATCAAACTTATAGATCAGAGATTAGTCGATCCCCAAGATTGGCGGGTTCGATTTGGCTCGATTCCGGTCGATTTCTGGCACGATTCCACGGCCGAGGGCGTGCGCGAGATCACGTTCGCGAATGTCCCGTAGCCCGGATGGAGCGCAGCGCAATCCGGGAGAGCGGCAGTGGCGGACCGAATCCCGGATTTCGCTCCGCTCCATCCGGGCTACATCACACCCATGTGGCAAAACTCGCCCTTGCTCCGGCGCAGACAACCGGCTGTAATTGCAAATCAAATACCGCAGCGCAGAATTCAACGAGAACGCGCGGTTCATGTCAGGGAGAGCGGTCATGCATGGGACCATCGAAAGCGCGGCGAAGCTCGACGCGTTACGCGCACGCGCAACGTCACTGCCGCTGGAGCAGTTCGATCCGGGCGACCCCGAGCTGTTCAGGACCGATACGTTCTGGCCCTATTTCGATCGCCTGCGCCGCGAAGATCCCGTGCACTATTGCAAGGACTCGATGTTCGGCCCGTATTGGTCGGTGACGCGCTACAACGACATCATGGAGATCGAGACCAATCATTCGGTGTTCTCCTCGGCCTCCTCGCTCGGCGGCATCACCATCCGCGACATCGATCCGGAACTGCGCCGCGAGAGCTTCATCTCGATGGACCCGCCGCGCCACGCGGCGCAGCGCAAGACCGTGGCACCGATGTTCACGCCGACGCATCTGGACAATCTCGCGCTGAGCATCCGCAAGCGCTCGGCCGAGTGCCTGGACAATCTGCCGCGCGGCGAGGTGTTCGACTGGGTCGACCGCGTCTCGATCGAGCTCACAACGCAGATGCTCGCCGTGCTGTTCGACTTCCCCTGGGAGGACCGCCGCAAGCTGACGCGCTGGTCGGACATCGCGACCACCATTCCCGGACCCGACGGCCTCGTCGCCACCGAAGACGAGCGTCAGGCCGAGCTGACGGAATGCGCGGGCTATTTCGCGCGGCTGTGGAAGGAGCGCATCGAGCAGCCGCCCAAGAGCGACTTGTTGTCGATGATGGCGCATGGTGCCGCGACGCGCGACATGGACGCAAAAAACTTTCTTGGCAATCTCATCCTTTTGATCGTCGGCGGCAACGACACCACTCGCAACACCATGTCCGGATCGCTCGATGCACTCAGCCAGCATCCGGAGCAATATCGCAAGCTGCGCGAAAACCCCGCGCTGCTCGACAGCTTCGTGCCGGAAGTGATCCGCTGGCAGACGCCGCTGGCCCATATGCGCCGCACCGCGCTTGCGGACTTCGAGTTCCGCGGCAAGCAGATCAAGAAAGGTGACAAGGTCGTGATGTGGTACGTTTCGGGCAACCGTGACGCCGACGCGATCGAAAAGCCCTACGAATTCATCATTGACCGCGCTCGCCCGCGCACGCATCTCTCGTTCGGCTTCGGCATCCACCGCTGCGTCGGCTTGCGGCTTGCCGAACTCCAGCTCAAGATTATCTGGGAAGAGATCCTCAAGCGATTCGACCACATCGAGGTGGTCGGCGAACCCAAGCGGGTCTATTCGAGTTTCGTGAAGGGTCTCGAAACCTTGCCGGTGAAGATTGCGGCGTGATGTGGCATACGCCGGTGCTTCTCTCCCTCGCCCCGCTTGCGGGGAGAGGGTGGGGTGAGGGGGAGTCTCCACGAGGACGGTGACAGCCGACTCGTGGAGACTCCCCCTCACCCGGATCGCATCTAGCGATGCGATCCGACCTCTCCCCGCAAGCGGGGCGAAGTGAACTGCGTCCCGGCGTCCGATTCAAACACTGGAGCAACCACCATGAACATCCAGACTCCGGTCCAAGCCGACAAGGCCGAACGCATGCGCAGGGCTCACGAGGAGGCCTATGCGACCCCGCTGGCGCAGTTCCACCCGGGCGCGCCAAGGCTGTTCCAGGATGACACCCTGTGGCCGTGGTTCGAGCGGCTGCGCAAGGAAGAGCCGGTGCATTACTGCACCAACGCGCCGATCGAGCCGTATTGGTCGGTGGTGAAGTACAACGACATCATGCATGTCGACACCAACCACGGCCTGTTCTCCTCTGACTCGACGCTCGGCGGCATCGGAATCCGCGACGTGCCGGAAGGTTATGATTGGCCGAGCTTCATCGCCATGGACCAGCCGCGTCATTCGTCGCAGCGCAAGACGGTGTCGCCGATGTTCACGCCGACGCATCTGGACGAACTGGCGAAACTGATCCGCCAGCGTTCGCAGACCGTGCTCGACAATCTGCCGCGCAACGAGACCTTCAATTTCGTCGAGCGCGTCTCGATCGAGCTGACGACGCAGATGCTTGCCACCCTGTTCGACTTTCCCTGGGAAGAACGGCGCAAGCTGACGCGCTGGTCCGATGTCGCGACCGCGCTGCCCAAGAGCGGCATCGTGGCTTCGGCCGAAGAGCGCCGCCGCGAGATGGACGAATGCTACGCCTACATGTCCAAGCTCTGGAACGAGCGGGTCAACTCCGCGCCGCGCAACGATCTGCTGTCGCTGATGGCGCACAACGACGCCACGCGGTTCATGGATCCCGACAATCTCATGGGCAACATCATCCTGCTCATCGTCGGAGGCAACGATACCACGCGCAATACCATGACGGGCTCGGTGCTGGCGCTGAACGAGAATCCGGAGCAGTACGACAGGCTGCGCGCCAACCCGGAATTGATCGATTCCATGGTGCCCGAGGTGATCCGCTGGCAGACCCCGCTCGCGCATATGCGGCGCACCGCGCTGCAGGACACTGAAGTTGGCGGCAAGCACGTCAAGAAGGGCGACCGCGTCGTGATGTGGTACGTCTCCGGCAACCGCGACGAGGAGATGTTCGAGCGGCCGAACGAGTTCGTCATCGATCGCCCGCGGCCGCGCACCCACCTCTCCTTCGGCTTCGGCATCCACCGCTGCGTCGGCATGCGCCTCGCCGAGCTCCAGCTCAAGATCGTCTGGGAAGAGATGCTGAAGCGCTTCGACCGTATCGAGGTGGTCGGCGAGCCCAAGCGGATCTATTCGAGCTTCATCAAGGGATATGAGTCGCTGCCGGTGAGGATTCCGGGGTAGGCTCATCCTCCGTCATTGCGAGGAGCCCTTGCGACGAAGCAATCCAGACCGCCACGGCGGAAAGATTGCTGGATTGCTTCGCTGCGCTCGCAATGACGAGGTTTTGGCGGCACATGCCCGCCAAACTGGCGGCGCACGAACCCAGCTATAAAATTCCGGCATGACAGCTCGCACAACATGCGATGGGTCGCATACGGCCTTCTGTCCTAAACCGCACCGGCACATCTAACTCAACTTGATGTCCCACACGCCGTCCTTGCGACAGGCGGCGACTTCCTCGCGCAGGAGGGTGGTGACGGCAACCGAGGCCGTCGAGACCGGACGGTCGATCGGAGAGGCAAATATGAGCTCGCGCGTCATCGGCTTCGAGACGACGGCCGTTTCCAGCCGCCCGTCCGCGACCTCGGCGTGGACCGACGAGGGCGGCAACAGCGCGAAGCCGAGGCCTTCCTCGACGAGGCTGGTGAGCACGCGGAACGAATCCGCCTCGAGCTGGACGTTGAGCTTGATCTTGCGCTGCGCCGCCGCATGCTCGATCAGCGCGCGGAGACCGTGGGAATGACTGGGCAGCACCAGCTGTTGCCGCAGCAGCCAGCCGACATCGACGCTCTTCTTGCGCGCCAGGCCGCAACCGCGCGGACCCACCGCGACGATGTTGTCGCGCCCCAAGCTCTCCACGTTGAGATGCAGATCGGCGGAGCGGCCGTAGAGGATGGCGAGATCCATCTCGCCGCGATGCAGCCATTCGACGAGATGGCCGCTGTAGCTCTCGACGATGCGCAGCGAAATGCCGGGAAATTTTTCGACGCAGCGCCGCGCGAAGCGAGCCGACAGCACGCAGCTCACGGTCGGGACCAGGCCGAGCACGACCTGGCCGGACGGCGGCCCCTTGGACGACTGGATGTCGTCGCGGATCTGGTCGATCTGCCGCACGATGCCGGAGGTGCGCGCCAGCAACAGGCGGCCGGCATCCGTGAGCACCATGCCGCGGCCGTTGCGGGTGAACAATTCGGTGCGCAGCTCGTGTTCCAGCAGCTTGATCTGCCGGGAGAGCGCCGGCTGCGCCACGCGCAACGTGTCGGACGCCTTGGAGAGGCTGCCGAGCTCCGCCACGCAACTGAAGGTCCTGAGCTGACGGAAATCCATGCTTGCCAATCCTGGAAGGCTACTCCATACGCTATAGCAAATGAGCATAGGGGGCTGGCATTGTTTTCACAACGCCAGAGGATCGGCCGGCGTTATCCTACCTGCCGCACATACGGGAAACCCCATGAGTGAAGAACACCACACCGAACATCACGCCGACATCCGCGAGGCCGTCGCAAAGCTGTGCGCGCAGTTTCCCGGCGAATACTGGCGCAAGCTCGACCGTGAGATGGCCTACCCGAAAGCCTTCGTCGACGCGCTGACCGAGGCCGGTTATCTCTCGGTGCTGATCCCCGAGGAATATGGCGGCGCGGGCTTGAAGCTTTCAGCGGCCGCCGCGATCCTCGAAGAGATCCAGCGCGCGGGCTGCAACGGCGGCGGCTGCCACGCCCAGATGTACACGATGGGCACCGTGCTGCGGCACGGCAATGACGAGCAGAAGGCAAAATACCTGCCGAAGGTCGCGAGCGGCGAATTGCGCCTGCAGGCCTTCGGCGTCACCGAGCCGACCAGCGGCACCGACACGACATCGCTGAAGACCTTCGCACGCAAGGACGGCAATGCCGGCTACGTGGTCAACGGCCAGAAGATCTGGACCAGCCGCGCCGAACATTCTGACCTGATGCTTCTGCTGGCGCGGACCACGCCGAAGGACCAGGTCAAGAAGCGCACCGACGGTCTTTCGGTGTTCATCGTCGACATGCGTGAGGCCAAGAACAAGGGCCTCGAGATCCGCCCGATCCGCACCATGATGAACCACGCCACCACCGAAGTGTTCTTTACCGACATGAAGGTGCCGGCGGAAAATCTGATCGGCGAAGAGGGCAAGGGTTTTCGCTACATCCTCTCCGGCATGAATGCCGAACGCATCCTGATCGCGGCCGAATGCGTCGGCGACGCGAAATGGTTCATCGCCAAAGCCACCAACTACGCCAAGGAGCGCAGCGTTTTCGGCCGGCCGATCGGCCAGAATCAAGGCATCCAGTTTCCGATCGCCAAGGCCTACGCCGCGATGCGCGCGGCCGAGCTGATGGTGAAGGAAGCGACGCGCAAATACGAAGCCGGGCTCGACTGCGGCGCGGAGGCCAACATGGCAAAGATGCTCGCGGCTGATGCGTCGTGGGAAGCGGCCAATGCCTGCGTCCAGACCCATGGCGGCTTTGGATTTGCCGAGGAGTACGACGTCGAGCGCAAATTCCGCGAGACGCGGCTCTATCAGGTGGCGCCGATCTCGACCAATCTCGTGCTGTCCTTCATCGCCGAGCACGTGCTCGGCATGCCCCGTTCGTACTGAGGCAGCATCATGGGAGCTCTTGACGGGATCAGGGTGATTGCGGTCGAGCAGGCGGTGGCGGCGCCATTCTGCTCGTCGCGGCTGGCGGATGCCGGCGCGGAGGTGATCAAGATCGAGCGGCCCGAAGGCGATTTCGCCCGCGGCTATGACGCGGCGGCCAAGGGCCAGAGCAGCTACTTCGTGTGGCTCAACCGCGGCAAGCAATCGGCGGTGGTCGATCTCGCCACCAAGGAGGGCTGCGCCGAGCTGGAGAGACTGATCGCGAGCGCCGACGTGCTGATCCAGAATCTCAAGCCGGGCTCGATGGACAAGCTCGGCTTTTCGCGCGAGCGGCTGCTGAAGGACTATCCAAAACTGATCTCGTGCACGATCACCGGCTATGGCGACGAGGGCCCCTATGCGCACCGCAAGGCCTATGATTTGCTGATCCAGGCCGAGAGCGGCCTTGCCTCGATTACCGGCAATCCCGACGGCGCCTCGCGCGTCGGCATGTCGATCGTCGATGTCGCGACCGGCGCGACCGCGCATGCGGCGATTTTGGAGGCGCTGATCGGGCGCGGACGCACCGGCAAGGGCTGTGACATCCGCATCTCCATGTTCGACGTGATGGCGGACTGGTGCACCGTGCCGCTGCTCAACTCGGAAGCCGGCAATCCGCCCAAGCGCATGGGGCTGCGCCATCCCTCGATCGCACCCTATGGCGTGTTCACGTCCAGCGACGGCAAGGACATCCTGATCTCGATCCAGAGCGAGCGCGAGTGGAAGACGCTTTGCGCGAAAGTGCTGGACCAACCCGATCTGCCCGCAGATCCGCGCGTTGCCAACATGGTCGAGCGCGTGCGCAACCGCGACTTCACCGACAAGACAGTCGCGGATGCCTTTGGCAAGATGACGCGCGATGAGCTATTGAAGCGACTGTCCGATGCCGATATCGCCTTTGCCGAGGTCAACACCATGGCCGACCTCACCAAACATCCGCATCTGCGCCGCATCGAGGTGGACACGCCGCAGGGACGTGTCAGCTACCCCGCGCCGGCGCCGATCATTGTCGGCGAAACGCGCAGCTATGGCGCGGTGCCAGGGATCGGCGAACGACCGGTCAAGAAATCATAACAACAAGAGCGAGGCGTCATGACCGGGAAGCTCGACATCGATCATCTCAGGCAGTGGATCGGCCGCAGCGAAGAGGCAACCGACACCGTCACCGCGCAGCTTGTGAAGGGTTTGCGCGCGACGCTGTTCCAGGAGGTCGGCGCGCCCAAGTCCGGCGATGCGGCGCCGTTCACGGTGCATTGGTGCCTGGCGCAGCCGGTGTTTCCGATGGCGATGCTCGGCCCCGACGGCCACCCCACCCGCGGCGGCTTCCTGCCGCCGGTGCCGCTGCCGCGCCGGATGTGGGCCGGCGGCGAGATCGAGTTCCTGCAGCCGTTGCGCGTCGGCGACGAATCGACGCGGACCTCGCGCATCGCGGACGTGCAGGTGAAATCAGGCTCGACCGGCACGCTGTGCTTCGTCTCAGTCGAGCACAGCATCTCCTCGCCGCGCGGCATCGCCATCCGGGAGCGGCAGGACATCGTCTATCGCGAGATGACGACGACGCCTGCGCCGGCAAAGACCCCGCCTCCGCCGCCCAAGGCGCAGCATCGCGAGACCCATGTCTCCGATCCCGTGCTGCTGTTTCGATATTCCGCGCTGACCTTCAACGGCCACCGCATTCATTACGACCGCGACTACGTCACCAAAGTCGAGGGCTATCCGGGGCTGATCTTCCACGGGCCGTTGCAGGCAACCTTCATCGTCGAGATGGCCGCGAAGCTGCGCGGCGGCAAGCCGCCGAAGAAGTTCACCTATCGCGGGTTGCAGCCGCTGTTCGAGGGCTCGGAGTTCTCCATCAACGCCAACGAGACCGCTGATGGCATGGAGCTGTGGACCGCGAACGCGGAGGGGCAGCCGACGATGAAGGGGACCGCGGTGTGGTGATAGTCTCTCCTCGTCATTGCGAGGAGCGAAGCGACGAAGCAATCCAGACTGTCACCGCGGCGGCATTCTGGATTGCTTCGCTGCGCTCGCAATGACGGGCGGGTTAGCGGCGCCGATAAACATCAAGGAACGGAAACCATGGCGAAGAACGGCAAGACCGGCAGCAAATCCGTCACCGTCAAGCAGGCGACGCTCGACCTGCTGCGCTCCTTCGGCATCAAAAAAGTGTTCGGCAACCCAGGCTCGACCGAGCTGCCGTTCCTGAGCGACTGGCCCGACGATATCGACTACGTGCTCGCGCTTCAGGAAGCCTCGGCCGTCGGCATGGCCGATGGATATGCGCAGGCCACGCGCAATGCCGGCTTCGTCAACCTGCATTCGGCCGCCGGCGTCGGCAATGCGCTCGGCAACATCTATACCGCGCATCGCAACCAGACGCCGCTGGTCATCACCGCGGGCCAGCAGGCGCGCTCGATCCTCCCGTTGCAGGCGTTCCTGTATGCGGAGCGTGCGTCCGAATTCCCGCGGCCTTATGTGAAGTACAGCGTCGAGCCGGCGCGGCCCGAGGACGTGCCGGCCGCGATCGCGCGCGCCTATTACACCGCGATGCAGCCGCCATGCGGGCCGACTTTCGTCTCGATCCCGGTCGACGACTGGGCGCATGCGGCAGCTCCCATCGAAGCCCGCAAAGTCAGCCGCGAGATCGGGCCCGAGGCTGACGCGATGAAGGCGCTGGTCACCGCGCTCGGTTCTGCCAAGCACCCTGCCCTCGTCGTCGGGCCCGGCGTCGACCGCGCCGGTGCGGTCGATTTGATGGTGCGCGTGGCCGAGAAGGCCAAGGCCAGCGTCTGGGTCAGCCCGTTTTCGGCGCGCTGCTCGTTCCCCGAGCGCCATCCGCAGTTTGCAGGTTTCCTGCACGCCTCTCCCGCGCAGCTCTCCGACGCATTACGGGAGCACGACCTCGTCGTCGTGATCGGCGCGCCGGTGTTCACCTTCCACGTCGAAGGCCACGCCGCGATCTTCGACGGCGACGCGACGATCTTCCAGATCACCGATGACCCGGATGCCGCAGCGGTGACGCCGGTCGGAACCAGCATCATCGCGACGATGAAGCCGGCGCTCGCGATGCTGCTCGAGCTCCTGCCCGAGAGCAAGCGCGCGGCACCGAAGGGGCGAACGCTGCCGCCGGCCCCGCAAGCCGCCGATCCGCTGCCGGTCGAATTCCTGCTGCATTCGCTGTCGCAGGCGATGCCGGACGGCGCGTCGCTGGTCGAGGAAATCCCTTCGCACCGGCCAGCGATGCAGAAGTTCATGCCGATGCGCGGTCAGGACAGTTTTTACACCATGGCGAGCGGCGGCCTCGGCTACTCGCTGCCGGCCGCGGTCGGCATGGCGCTCGGCAAACCAAAGAGCCGCACGGTGTGCCTGATCGGCGACGGCTCGGCGATGTATTCGATCCAGGCGCTGTGGACCGCCGCGCAGCGCAAGCTGCCGCTCACCATCGTCGTCATCAACAATTCCGGCTACGGCGCGATGCGCTCGTTCAGCCAGGTGATGCAGGTGCGCAACGTGCCGGGACTGGAGTTGCCGGGGATCGATTTCGTCCGGCTCGCCGAGGGCATGGGTTGCCATGCGGTGCGGGTGAGCAAGGCGGCGGAGCTGGGCGAGGCGCTCAAGCGCGGGATGGCGCACGAAGGCACGAGCCTTGTCGAGGTGATCGTGGATTCGGCGGTGCCGGTGCTGTACGGCCAGAAGCATTAGGGACGCACGGTATATCCACATCGTCGTCCCGGCGCAGGCCGGGACCCATACCGCGTGATCTATCGATTGCGCGCATTGCTAATCCCGAACAACCAATCTTCGCCAAATTACTCCCTGGGGTTATGGGTCCCGGCCCCCGTGCGCAATTGCGCACTAGGCCGGGACGACAGCGAATGTTTGGCGCGACCGCCCAAATCTACGACGCCAAAAATCCCCCATCCGCCGCCAGCACATGCCCGACGACATACGACGACGCGTCGGACGATAGCCAGACCACCGCCTCGGCCACCTCCTCCGGGCTGCCCATCCGCCGCAGCGGCAGACCGGCGGCGACGGTTGCGACATCGCCGACCCCGGCGCGCAGCATCATGTCGGTGACGACGCGGCCGGGCGCGACGGCGTTGATGCGGATGCCGCGTGGAGCGTTTTCCATCGCAGCAGAGCGTGTCAGCGAGATCGCTGCAGCTTTGGATGCCGAGTAGAGCGAGAAGCCGGGATTGGGATTGCGCACGCCGCTGACGGAGGCGTTGACGACGATGCTGCCGCGGCCTTGCGCGAGCATGACTGGCAATTGATGGCGCAAGCACAGGAACAGCGCGCGGACATTGGTGTCGAACACGCTGTCGTAGACATCCGTGCCCTGCTGCTCCAGCGGCGCCCGGCGCTCCTGGAAGCCGGCATTGTTGAAGGCGACGTCGAGCCGGCCGCAACGCTCGACCGCAGTGCCAACCAGGCGCGCGACGTCGTCCTCGCACGTGATATCGGTCTTGATCGCGATGGCGTCCGTACCGAGTTCGCGGCACGCCGCGCTGGTGGCGTCGATCTCGGCTTCGCGCCGGCCCGCCACGACAATCGCCTCCGCGCCTTCGGACGCCATTCGCAACGCCGTGGCACGGCCGATGCCACTGCCGCCGCCCGTCACCAGGCAGACCTTGCCCCTCATTCGCACCCCCGCAGGCAAAATTCCGCTCATGGCTCGCTCCAAACGCTTGCGCGCGTCGTTGCGCGCATATAGTTGTATCGTACAACTATATGCGCGGAGTCAAGCATGACCGGTCTTTCGCTGATCGACGACATTCGCGCGGCCTCGCGCCTGATGGTGCGGGAGCTCGGCTTCATGGATGCGACCGTGGCGGCATCGGACTATCCGCCGTCGGCCGTGCACACCATTCTGGAGATCGGTATCCGCGGCCCGATGAATTCGGGCGAGCTCGGCGATTTCCTGCGGCTGGAGAAATCGAGCGTCAGCCGCCTGGTGCGCAAGCTAGTCGACTGCGGCGAGCTGCGGGAGACGCCCGACGAAACCGATGCACGCAGCAAGCAGCTGTCGCTAACGGCGAAGGGCCGCCGCACGCTGGAGGCGCTGCACGCGTTCGGACGGCAGCAGGTGAGCGGCGCCCTTGCCGCGCTGACGGAGGCCGAGCAGCGCACGGTGCGGGAAGGGATGATGCTCTATGCGCAGGCATTGCGGCAGAGCCGGGTGGAGGACGAGGGGCGGACTGCGGCGTGAGTCCGTAGCCCGGATGGAGCGGAGCGCAATCCGGGGCCTTGCGTGCGGCGGAAAGACTTTCCCGGATTACGCTTCGCTCCATCCGGGCTACGACACCGCAGGTCGTGGCAAGCCTCTTCCTTACGTCCCGAACTCGTCGCGCATCCTGGCCTGGATCTTGGCCATGCCGCCGATCCAGCGGTCGTAATTCTCGGTCTTCTTGCGCATGTAGCCGAGCACCTGCGGGTGCGGCAGGATCAGGAAAGTCTCCTGATCGAGGCCAGCGAGCACGTCCTTGGCGACCTGCTCGGGCGAAAGGTCGCCGTCGCCGGATTGCGGGCCCTTGGGGATCGAACGCAGCATGTTGGTGTCGACACCCTGCGGACAAAGGATCGAGACGCGGATGTTGTGCGCCTTGTGCGAGATCGCGAGATTTTCGGCAAAGCCGACCGCGGCATGCTTGGTGGTGGAGTAAGCCGGGCTGCCGACCTGCGACAGCAGGCCCGCGGCCGAGATGGTGTTGAGGAAATAACCGCCGCCGCGCGCCTTCATGCGCGGGATCAGATGCCGCGCCGCATAGACATGCGCCATGACGTGAATAGCCCAGCTGCGCTGCCAGGGCTCGTCGGAGGCGCCGCCGGCGTTGACCGACATCGGGTCGAAACCGCCGCCGATGCCGGCATTGGAGCAGAACAATTCGATCGGGCCGAACTGCCGCTCGGTCTCCTCGATGACGTGGGAAATATCCTTTTCCTGCGCGACGTCGCATTTGAAGGCCGCGCCATCCACCGTGGCTGCGACCGCCCGCGCATTGTCCGCGTCCATGTCGGCGACCACGACCTTGGCCGCACCCGCCTTGTGAAAGGCTTCGCACAGCGCCTTGCCGATGCCGTTGGCGCCGCCCGTGACGACCACGACCTTGCCGGTCACCTGCATGCGACGTCTCCTCTTGTCTTATACCGCTTCGCTCATTCCGCCTCGCGGAGCTTGCTCAGCTCAACACGAGGTCGAGCACCGCGGTATAATGGCACGCCGCGCCGGCCAAGACAAAGCCGTGCCAGATCGCATTCTGGAAGCGCAGCCGTCGCCAGGCATGGAAGATCACGCCGAAGCTGTAGAGCAGGCCACCCGCAAGGATGAAGCCCAGCACCAGCGCAGGCAGCGCCTTGACCACGGAATCGTAGAGCATCACGCCGCTCCAGCCCATCGCGAGGTAGATGCCGACCGCGACGCGGTCGAACCGGCCGGGGTAGAGAAGTTTCAGCACGATGCCGAGGAGTGCCACGCACCAGACGCCGGCGAGCAGCACCAGCGCGAACCCGCTGTCCTTCACCTCCAGGATGAACGGCGTGTAGGTCGCCGCGATCAGGAGATAGATCGCCGAATGGTCGAAGCGCCGCAGCAGCCATTTGGCCGGCGAGATCGGCCAGAGATTATAGGTCGCCGACAAAACCAGCATCGAGAGCAGGCCGGCGACGTAGATCGAGACCCCGACGATGTCGGTTGCGTCGGCATAGAGCACCGTCAGTACCACCAGCACGGTCGCAGCGACGATGCCGCAGAGCACGCCGATCGCGTGGATCACGCCGTCGGCGATCAGCTCGGCGCGGTCGTAATGCCAGCCGATCGCGTCGGCGGCTGCGTGGACGGAGGAGGACGCGAGCTGTTTCAGTTGGAAGACGGTCATGGCAATCCGCAAAGTGAGACAATACCCTCTTGTATGGGTGTTTCGGGATCGGCGCGTCGTTCAAACGGCTGATTTGCCGACAAAGACGGTGGAAGTATGAAGCTTGATTTTCCTCAGCCAGTTGCCACTTTTGTGACTAGTCCTTTTTACGTATCCGCCCCCGCCCGGGATTCCCAACGTTCATATGGCATTTAGTTTCCAGGATATGTTCGAGGAGGCGCGCCTGTCGGCTCGGGCGCTGATCGACTACGGCGAACATTTCTTCAATCCGACGGTACGATTGGGGGTTACCGGCCTGTCGCGGGCCGGCAAGACCGTGTTCATCACCGCGCTGATCCACGGCCTCACCCGTGGCGGCCGGTTTCCGGTGTTCGAGGCCTATTCATCCGGACGGATCGCGCGGGCGCATCTGGCGCCGCAGCCGGACGACGCCGTGCCGCGCTTTGCCTATGAGAGCCATCTGCGCGCGCTGATCGAGGAGCGGCGCTGGCCGAGCTCGACTGTCGACATCAGCGAGCTCAGGCTCGTGATCGACTACCAGCGCCCGAACGGCGCCGACCGCACACTGACGCTCGACATCGTCGACTATCCCGGCGAGTGGCTGCTCGACCTGCCGCTGCTGCAGAAGAGCTTTGAGCAATGGTCAGCCGAAAGTCTCGCTTTGTCGCGCGAGGCGCCGCGCGTCCATCTTGCCGCGGACTGGCACGCGCATCTCGCAACCCTCAAGCCCGAGGCGCGCGAGGACGAGCAGGCGACGCTGACGGCCGCAAAGCTGTTCAGGGGCTATTTGCAAGGCTGCCGCGACGAGCGGTTTGCGATGAGCCTGCTGCCGCCCGGCCGCTTCCTGATGCCGGGCAATCTCGCCGACACACCGGCGCTGACCTTTGCGCCGCTCGACGTGCCCGCGGGCGGCCAGGCACCGGAAGGATCGCTGTGGGCGATGATGGTGCGCCGCTACGAGGCCTACAAGGACGTCGTGGTGCGGCCGTTCTTCCGCGATCATTTTGCCCGGCTCGATCGCCAGATCGTGCTGGCCGACGCGCTCGCCGCGTTCAATGCCGGCCCCGAAGCGCTGCACGATCTCGAAGCCGCGCTCGCGGGCATTCTCGACTGCTTCAACATCGGCCGCAGCACGATCCTCTCCGGCCTGTTCCGGCCGCGGATCGACCGCGTTCTGTTCGCGGCGACCAAGGCGGATCATCTGCATCATTCCAGCCACGACCGGCTTGAGGCCGTGCTGCGCCGCGCGGTCACCCATGCGGTTGCGCGCGCGGAAACGACCGGCGCGGCGATCGACGTCGTCGCGCTCGCCGCCGTCCGCGCCACCCGCGAGGCGCAGGTCGCGCATGGCCGTGACAAATTGCCCTCGATCCTGGGGACGCCGGCCGCGGGCGAAAGCGCCGGCGGCGAGTTCTTCGACGGCAACACCGAGGTCGCGACCTTTCCGGGCGACCTGCCGCTCGATCCCGAGCCGCTGTTCAACGGCACCGACGCGTTCCGCGGGCTCTCGACCGAGGCCGCCGAGAAGAGCGATTTTCGCTTCCTGCGCTTCCGTCCGCCAAAGCTCGAGCGCGAGGGGGCCGACCAGCCGGCGCTGCCTCACATCCGCCTCGACCGTGCCTTGCAGTTCCTGATCGGAGACAAATTGTCATGAACGACCGATCGAAGCCACGGCGACCGGCGACGTTCCGGCTCGACGACCCCGGCGTCGTCGTCACGGAGGCCGACGAGACGACCCGGCTCGGCCGCACCACCATCCAGATCACGCCGGAGCCCGATCCGGCGAATTTGCCGGTGCCGATCGCATCCGCGCTCCCGGCGCGGCGCGGCTTCCCCTGGGGCGCATTGTTCTGGTCCGGCGTTGCCGGGCTGACGCTGCTCGGGGTCGGGCTCGGCGTCGTCCGTCTGATCGAGGATCTGTTTGCGCGCAGCGAAAGCCTCGGCTTCGTCGGACTGGCGCTTGCCTCCGTCACCGCGCTTGCGCTCGCGGTGGTGACCGGACGCGAGGCGTACGGGCTGGCGCGGCTGGCAACGATCGAAAAGCTGCATCAGCGCGCGGCCGCCGTCCTTGCCAGCGACGATCGCAAGGAGAGCCGCATCATCGTGCAGGATCTGCTCAAGATCGCACATCAGAACCCGCAGCTCGCGCGCGCCCGTGCCGCACTGGAGAGCCACGCCGGCGAGATCATCGACGGCGCCGACATGATCCGGCTCGCCGAGCGCGAATTGATGTCGCCGCTGGACATCGAGGCGCGGCGGCTGGTGTCGTCAGCCGCGCAGAAGGTCTCGATCGTCACGGCGGTTTCGCCCCGCGCGCTGATCGACGTGCTGTTCGTGTTCGTGGCCTCGCTGAGATTGATACGCCAGCTCGCTTTTCTCTATGGCGGCCGTCCCGGTGCGCTCGGCATGATCCGCCTGCTCCGCCACGTCATCGCCCATCTCGCCATCACCGGCGGCATGGCGGCGAGTGACAGCCTGGTGCAGCAGATGCTCGGCCACGGCATTGCGGCGAAGCTGTCGCAGCGGCTGGGCGAAGGCATGCTGAATGGATTGCTGACGGCGCGGCTGGGCCTCGCCGCGATCGACGTCACACGGCCGCTGCCGTTCGCGGCACTGCCGCCGCCGAAGCTGTCGGATCTCGCGACGGATCTGCTGCGGAAGAAGGACGAGGAGGAGTAGCGTTCTGTTTGCGCGACGCGCTCGTTTTCCCCTCTCCCCTTGTGGGAGAGGGTGGCTCGACGCGAAGCGGCGAGACGGGTGAGGGGTCTCTCTCCGCGAGTCCAACTCTCACTCGAATTTGCGGAGAGATACCCCTCATCCGGCGCTTCGCGCCACCTTCTCCCACAAGGGGAGAAGGGAATTCGGAGCTTGCCGCGCTAGCTGAGCATACGCCTCTCGAATTCCCCCGCCAGCACGCGCCACTGGAATAGCGGCGAGTTCTTCGGCGGCGACAGCACTGGGGTCCAGCCAGACAGCTTCTCTAGCACATACGTATCCATCACGAGGCCGCGCCAGCGGCGCTCGACTTGACCGAGCGGCTCGCGCTTGGCGGGGATGTTCTCCCATAGCGATGAATGATTGTCCGGCTCGCGCCCGACATAGATGCCGGCGTGGTCCTTGATCCGGTCCAGGCCGGGATCACGAAAGTCCTGGAAGCGGCCGCGCTCGTTGATCTCGATCACGGGCACGCGGCCCCTGAACAGCCAGCGCATCATGGCATAGGTGCGGTAGTCCGTGGTGGCGATCCAGGTCGCACCGGTTTCATCCAATGCGGCCTGTGCGCGCGCGGCAACCTGCTCGTAGCCGGACTCGGCGCCGATCGGATCGATCTTGCTGAGCAAATTCCACGGCGCGGCGACGTAATAGAGGAACACGACCACGACAAAGGCGATGCCGGAGACCACCGCTGTGTTGGCCCAGAACAGCGCCGACCTGATCATCCGCGCAGACCATTTTTCACGCTGCAACATGGTGAGGTTGACAGCGGCGGCGGCGAAACCGACCGGCCACATGAACATCGGCCAGGTGTCGCCGACGCGGAGGGTCAGGGATTTCGCGAGAAAATAGAGAAACGGCACCAGGACCGCGGTCGACAACAAAATCGCGACCGGCTCGCGCGTGCGATAGCCGCGCCACGCCGTCATCACCACTCCCGTCAGCACCACCGGCAGCATGACGAAGCCGACCAGTCCGAATTGCAGGCCGATGTAATCGCCGAAGGTGCGGAGCGAGATGCCGTAACTGGTGGTGGCGCGCACGCCCTGGAAGCGGATTGCGGCCCAGTCGTGCTGCACATTCCAGATCAGGACGGGCGAGAACACGACGATTGCGATCAGCACCGCGAGATACGGATAGGGGCTGCGCAGCCAGCGCCAGCGCCAATCCGGCACCAGCAGAAAGGCGGCAACGGCAGGCGCAAACATGATCACGGTAAATTTCGACAGCATCGCCAATCCGGCGAACAGGCCGGCGGCGAGCCACCAGCGGCCGTCGCCGCCCTGCGCAAGCCGCACCAGGGACCACATCATCGCCACCGCAAACGGGATCATGGCGACATCGGGCGCGACCTTGGCCATCAGCAGGCCGTAATAGAGCGCGGCCTCCGGCATCAGCACCGCGAGCACGACGGCGCGCATGTCGTGGGTGAGGCGGCGGACGATATCGGCGAGCAGGAGCTGCGTCACCAGCATCGCGACGATGCCGCCGAAGCGCACACCGAGCCTGGTGTCGCCGAAGATCGCAGTGCCGAACCGGATCAGCCAGGCGATGCCGGGGGGATGATCCAGGAAACTGAGCGCCGTCTCCTGCGACCACGTCCAGTAATAGGCCTCGTCCGTGCGCAGCTCGATGGCCGAGGCGTAGACGATGCGCAGCAGCGTCATCGCGGCGACGATCGCCGTGGCCATGACGAGCGGCCGGCGCGCCGCGCCGGCGGGGGGCATCGTGATGTCGGGAGCTGTCGCCACGGCGGCGCTTTTCGCCAACCTGGGAGGGGGAGTCAATGTTGGGGGGACCGAAGCTGGGACCGCATACACCGCTGTCGTCCCGGGGCGCGACGCAGTCGCGAGCCCGGGACCCATAACCACAGGAAGGGGTTTGGCGAGCTGATCACCACGAGTCGTCGCCAAACCCGGTCCTGTGGCTATAGGTCCCGGATCTGCGCGCGCCCAAGGGCGCGCTTGTCCGGGACGACGTCGAGTGTGCGGCGGCTTGCCGCGGATGTGATCCCGCAAGCTGTCCACCCCCGGAATTAAACGCGGCGCTGGCTGTTCTCCTTCATGAACTGATACAAGCGAATCATGGCCGCAACCGCATCCTCACGATTTTCCGAGCTCTCCCGCGCGATCAGCTTGCGCCAGGTGCGGCTGGTCTGCGGCGTCATTCTGTTCGCCTATGTGGTCAGCCATTTCCTCAACCATGCGCTCGGCAACATCTCGGTCGATGCCATGGAGATCGGGGTCACCTACCACACGCTGTTCTGGCAGTTCCTGCCGGTTGCGATCACGTTCTACACGGCGGCGCTCACGCATATGGGGCTCGGCATCTATGCACTGTATCAGCGCCGGCAGTTCCGCTGGCGGACGGTCGAGCCGCTGCAGCTCGTGCTGGGCTTGAGCATCCCCGCGCTGGTCATGGCGCATGTGATCGGCGTGCGGCTCGGCCAGACGCTTTATGGGCACCAAAAACTCTATCCGCAGGAACTCTATCTGTTCTTCGTCGCGTCGAACCGTATCTGGACCATGACGATCCTGCTTCTGATCGCCTGGGTGCACGGCTGCATCGGCATCTATTTCTGGCTTCGCCTCAAACCGTTCTTCACGCGCGCGGCGCCCTATCTGCTCGCGGCGGCCGTGCTGATCCCGACGCTGTCGCTGCTGGGTGTCTACCAGGGTGGCCGCAGCGTCGAGGTCGAGGCCGACGACGGGGAATGGCGGACGCATAATCTCACACGCCGCCAGGTCGGCACGGCTGCCGAAGCCACGACGCTCGACCGCATCACCGGTGGCCTCACCGCCGGTTATCTCGGATTGCTCGCCTTGGCGCTCGCCGCACGCGGCGTACGGGCCTTGCGCGAACGACGCGGTGGCATGATCGCGCTGTCCTACGGTAACGGCAAGACGGTGCGGGTGCCAAAAGGCCTCTCCGTGCTGGAGGCGAGCCTGCGCCACAATGTGCCGCATGCCAGCGTCTGCGGCGGCCGCGCCCGCTGCTCGACCTGCCGCATCCGCATCATCGGCGATCATGGCGCCCTGCCCGAGCCGTCGCAGCGCGAGGCGTTCGTGCTCACCCGTGTCGGCACCAGCGACCCCTCGATCAGGCTGGCCTGCCAGTTGCGGCCGACGTCGGATCTCTCCTTCTTCCAGCTCTTCACCGCACACACCCTGACGGCGAGCACACAGGCCTCGACGCCTGCCAGAATCGGCCAGGAGCGCTATCTCGTCAGCCTGTTCGTGGACATGCGCGGCTCGACGCAGCTGGCCGAGAAGCGGCTGCCGTTCGACACCGTCTTCATCGTCAACCGCTTCCTCGGCGCCGTCTCGCAGGCCGTGATCGAGAATGGCGGCCAGCCGAACCAATTCGTCGGCGACGGCATGCTGGCGCTGTTCGGGCTGAGCGCCGATCCGCAAGAGGCCTGCCGGCAGTCGCTGAGGGCCGCCGCCGGCATCGCCAGGCAAATCGACGATCTGAATGAGCTCCTGAGCCACGATCTGCGCCAGCCGATCCGCTTCGGCATCGGCATCCACGGCGGCGAGGTCATCATCGGCGACATCGGCTATCGCGATCACATCGTGTTCACGGCGCTGGGCGATGCCGTCAACGTCGCGGCCCGCCTCCAGGACATGACCAAGACACTGGCCTGCGAAGCGATCGTCTCGGAGGAAGTCCGCCGCACCGCGGGCCTTGCCGACGATGCGCTGCCGCAGCAGGAGGTCGCGATCCGCGGCCGCGACGAACCAATGGCCGTGCGCGTCGTCGCGGACGCGAGGGAGCTGTCGGCGCTCGTCGATCGCGGCGAACGCGTGGCTGCGTGAGGCGCAACCTCGCCCCGCTTGCGGGGAGAGGTCAGATCGCGGAGCGATCCGGATGAGGGGGGACTCTCCGCGTGTCCAACTCTTACCATCCTTGCGGAAGCAGCCCCTCACCCCAACCCTCTCCCCGTAAGAACGGGGCGAGGGAGTGCACCGTCGCGGCGGTTACGACTCGAGTCCGCGTAACACCGGCTTGCTGCAACGCAGCGGCATGGGCCTGCTGCGAAAGCACGAATTGACTTCAACTGAGTCGTTGCGACACATGAGTGCGAGATCGCGGTGATGACCGTGATCCACCGAAAAGCTCCGGGAGGAGACCACATGTTCGATCGACGCGACCTGCTCAAAGGAGCGGGCCTTGCCGCTGTTGCGACTGCACTGAACTCGACCAAAGCGCTGGCACTCGACACCGTCGCCCTGCCCTTCGCCAATGGCGAACGGCCCTTGGTGAAATATCCGCAGAAGCGGCCGATGATCGGCCTGACCAGCCGCCCGCCGCAGCTCGAGACGCCGTTCGCGGTCTTCAACGACGGCCCGATCACGCCGAATAACGCGTTCTTCGTGCGCTATCACCTTTCCGACCTGCCCTACAATCTCGACCCCGACAAGTTCACCCTCGAGGTCAAGGGCAAGGTCGACAAGCCGCTCAAGCTGTCGCTGAAGGACATAAGGAAGATGAAGGCGACCGAGATCGTCGCCGTCAACCAGTGCTCCGGCAACAGCCGCGGCTTCCTGGATCCGCGCGTGGCCGGCGGCCAGCTCGCCAACGGCGCGATGGGCAATGCGCGCTGGCGCGGCGTGCCGCTGAAGGCGGTGCTGGCGATGGCGGGCGTGCAGAGCGGCGCCAAGCAGGTCACCTTCAACGGCATGGACGGTCCGGTCAGCGACAAGACGCCCGACTTCGTCAAGGCGCTCGATATCGATCACGCCAGCGACGGCGAGGTGATGCTGGCCTATGGCATGAACGGCGAGGACCTGCCGTTCCTCAACGGCTTTCCGCTGCGCCTGATCGTGCCCGGCTATTTCGGCACCTATTGGGTCAAGCACGTCAACGAGATCACCGTCATCGACAATGTCTATGACGGCTTCTGGATGAAGTCGGCCTATCGCATTCCGGACACGCCGAACAATGCGGTCGAGCCGGGCACCGCACCGAAGGCGACGATCCCGATCAACCGCTTCACCATCCGTTCCTTCATCACCAGCGTCCCCGACGGAGCCAAGCTGAAAGCAGGCGGCACGACGTTGCGCGGCATCGCCTTCGACGGCGGCAAGGGTATTAAGGAGGTCGCGGTCTCCACCGACGGTGGCAAGACCTGGATCGGCGCCAGGCTCGGCAAGGACCTTGGCAAATACTCGTTCCGTGAATGGACGCTGCCGGTGAAGCTCGCGGCGGGCTCCCACGAGCTCAAGGTGCGCGCCACCGGCAATGGCGGCGAAACCCAGCCGGATACGCCGCGCTGGAATCCGGCGGGTTACTTGCGCAACGTCGTCGAAACCGTCCGCGTCACCGTGGCTTGAGGGGAATGATCATGCAGCGCACCGTTTTCCTCGCCATCACGCTCGCCCTCGCCGCCGTGGTGGATTCGGCACTTGCGGCACCGGTCAATTACAAGACCCCCGATGAGGTCGCGGCGTTCAAGCCCGGGCCCAATCTCGAAGTCGTGCAGGGCAATTGCAGCGCCTGCCACTCCGCCGACTACATCAACACGCAGCCGCCGATGAAGGACAAGAAAGGTTTCTGGCAGGCCGAGGTGACCAAGATGATCAAGGTCTATGGCGCCCCCATCGACGATGCCGACGTCGGCAAGATCGTCGATTATCTGGCCGCGACTTATTGACGGAGAGCGCGCGGCGCGCGGACCAAGTGACCGCGAAACGGGCAAATCCGGCAAAAACGCCGCGAAGTTGAGCGGAATTCGGCGAAAGGCGGATGTGGTTTGAGCTACCAAGCCAGCCACATTCCGCGTATCGTATTAGGACCGAACCGGCCGGTTGGCGGGGACTGGCGGTTCGCGATCTCGGAGGAAGACCCGCGGAGAAGTCGTGATGGCTAAAGGTACGGTCAAGTGGTTCAACCCGACGAAGGGTTATGGATTTATCCAGCCTGCGTCGGGCGGCAAGGATGTGTTCGTGCATATCTCGGCAGTGCAGAAAGCCGGTCTGTCGTCCCTGAACGAAGGACAGACGGTGGAATATGAAGAGATCGCAAACCGAGGCAAAAGCTCCGCAGAGAACCTCAAAGTATAAGCCCGCCGGCTGTTGCTAACTCCCGGATTGATCCGGGAGACGGGCCAAGAAATTTCAGAAGACGGTCAGTGCATTCGACGACAAGCGTTGCGATTGCACACGGAGAACTATTTGCCCGCGAAGACCGCCCGTTCAATGCCACAGCAATGACAATCGCGGCTGCACTTCGTTAGTCCACCGGCAATGGTGCGTCGCGCTTGATCTCTTCCATCACCGCATAGGTTCGCGTTTCGCGCACGCCGGGCATCGACAGCAAGGTCTCGCCGAGGAAACGTCGATACGCGGTCATGTCCGCCAGCCGCGCCTTCACAAGATAGTCGAAGCCGCCGGCAACCATGTGACACTCCAGCACTTCGGGCGCGAGTTTCACGGCGCGGGCAAAACGCTCGAAATTATCAGGCGTGGTCTTGTCGAGCAGCACTTCGACGAAGACCAGGAGCCCGAGGCCGAGCCGGTGCGGGTTGAGTCGCGCGCCATAGCCCTCGATAAAGCCCTCTCGCTGCAAACGCTTCAGCCGCTCGCCGATCGAGGTCGGCGACAGCCCGATGCGTTCCGCGAGCTCGACATTGGCGATTCGCCCGTCCTGCTGCAAAATCGAGAGGATTTTGCGGTCGGTTCGATCTAGTTCCATATTTCATAAGGCCTGATGGCTACTAAGCCTCATTTCCTAAGCCAAATCAGCTAAATTGTCTATCGAGCTAAGGTAGCGTGGGCATTATCCTGGATTGGAGCCACAGGACACGCCATGCCGAACATTCCGCCTCCCTTCTCCGCCGCCTACGCGCCCGATGATGCCGATATCGCCGCGCGCCTTTTGCCGTCTGCGCATCTCGGCCCGCCGCAGGAGGCGAGGATCGATCGCACCGCGACACGGCTGATCGAAGCCATCCGCAAGCGCGACGATCGACTTGGCGGCGGTCTTGGCGGCGTCGAGGACATGCTGCGGGAATTCGCGCTCTCGACCAAGGAAGGGCTCGCTTTGATGGTGCTGGCCGAGGCGCTGCTGCGCGTGCCTGACGCGCGCACCGCCGACCAGTTCATCGAGGACAAGCTCGGCGAGGGCGACTTCATCCACCACGAGACCAAGTCCACCGCCTTCCTGGTCAACGCCTCGGCCTGGGCATTGGGCCTCTCGGCACGGGTGATCCAGCCCGGCGAGACGCCCGACGGCACCATCGGCCGGCTGGTGAAGCGGCTGGGCGCACCGGCCGTGCGCACCGCCACGCGCCAGGCGATGCGGCTGATGGGCAATCATTTCGTGCTGGGCGAGACGATCGCGCAGGCGCTGGAGCGGGCCCGGCCGCGCTCCGGCGAGAGGGCGCGCTATTCCTTCGACATGCTCGGCGAAGGCGCGCGCACGGCTGCCGACGCCAAGCGCTATTTCGACGCCTATGCCAGCGCGATCGAGACGATCGGCAAGGCGGCCGGCAACCATCCCCTGCCCGACCGGCCCGGCATCTCTGTCAAACTCTCGGCGCTGCATCCGCGCTTGGAGGCGATCAGCCGCGGCCGCGTGATGGCTGAGCTGGTGCCGCAACTGCTGGACCTGGCGCAGCGCGCCAAGGCCCATGACCTCAATTTCACCGTCGATGCCGAGGAAGCCGACCGGCTGGAATTGTCGCTCGACGTGATCGCGGCAACGCTCACCGATCCCTCGCTTGCGGGTTGGGACGGATTTGGCCTCGCGATCCAGGCCTATCAGAAGCGCGCCGGCGACGTGATCGACTATGTCGATGCGCTCGCCCGCGCGCACGACCGCAAGCTGATGGTGCGGCTGGTCAAGGGCGCCTATTGGGACACCGAGATCAAGCGCGCGCAGGAGCGCGGGCTCGACGGCTATCCCGTGTTCACCCGCAAGGCGATGACGGATCTGAACTACGTCGCCTGCGCTCAAAAGCTGTTGAGTCTGCGGCCGCGGATCTTCCCGCAATTCGCCACCCACAACGCGCTGAGCGTCGCGACCGTGCTGGAGCTTGCCGGTGCGAACGGCGGCTTCGAATTCCAGCGCCTGCATGGCATGGGCGAGGCGCTCTACGAGCAGCTCGCCAAGGATCACCCCGAGATCGCCTACCGCACCTACGCCCCGGTCGGCAGCCATCGCGACCTGCTCGCTTATCTGGTGCGGCGACTACTGGAGAACGGTGCCAACTCCTCCTTCGTGGCGCAGGCGTCCGATTACCGCGTGCCGGTTACGGCGCTGTTGCAACGTCCGGCGGATGCCATCGTCCGGCCGCAGCAGGCCGCCCATCCCAAAATTCCACTGCCGTGCGACCTGTTCGCGCCGGAGCGGCGCAATTCACGTGGCGTCGAGTTCGGCGCGCGCGCCGCACTCGACCGGTTACTGACGGAGGTCAAAGCCGAGACGATCGACCTCAAACCGATCGCGGACGCAACGCCGGATCAGGCCAATGCGGCAGTGGCTGCAGCGCGCGCCGGCTTTGCCGCCTGGAGCCGGACTCCGGCAGCCACGCGCGCGGCGGCGCTGGAGCAGGCCGCGCATCTTCTGGAGAACCGCGCGCCCCATTTCATTGCCCTCCTGCAACGCGAGGGCGGCAAGACGCTCGACGATGCCCTGTCGGAGTTGCGCGAGGCCGCCGACTTCTGCCGCTATTATGCCGCGCAGGGCCGCAAGCTGTTCGGCAACGATGTGGCGATGCCGGGTCCGACCGGCGAGAGCAATGCGCTGGCCATGCGCGGCCGTGGCGTCTTCGTGGCGATCTCGCCCTGGAATTTTCCGCTGGCGATCTTCCTCGGCCAGGTCACGGCCGCGCTGATGGCCGGCAACAGCGTGGTGGCCAAGCCCGCAGAGCAGACCCCGCGGATCGCGGTGGAGGCGGTGCGGCTGCTGCACGAGGCGGGCATCCCCGCAAGCGCGCTGCACCTCATCGCCGGCGACGGCAGCGTCGGCGCCGCGCTGACGGCGCATCCCGATATCGCCGGAATCGTCTTCACCGGCTCAACCGAGGTCGCGCGCAGCATCAACCGGGCGCTGGCCGCCAAGGACGGGCCGATCGTGCCGCTGATCGCGGAGACCGGCGGCATCAACACCATGATCGCGGATGCGACTGCACTGCCCGAGCAGGTCGCAGACGACGTCGTCACCTCGGCGTTTCGTTCCGCCGGCCAGCGCTGCTCCGCGCTGCGGCTGCTGTTCGTGCAGGAGGACGTCGGCGACCGCATGATCGAGATGATCGCGGGCGCCGCGCGCGAGCTGAAGATCGGCGACCCCAGCGATGTTGCAACCCATATCGGTCCGGTGATCGATGTCGAGGCCAAGCAGCGCCTCGATGCGCATATCGCACGGATGAAGAGAGAGGCGCGGCTGCACTTTGCCGGCACCGCGCCCGAGGGCTGCTTCGTCGCGCCGCATATTTTCGAGCTTGGGGATGCCGGCCAGCTCACCTCGGAGGTGTTCGGCCCGATCCTCCACGTGGTGCGCTACCCTGCCGAAAATCTCGAACGCGTCCTGCAAGCGATCGAGCGCACCGGCTACGGGCTGACGCTCGGCATCCATTCCCGCATCGACGATACCATCGAGGCGATCGTGGACCGCGTGCAGATCGGCAACATCTACGTCAACCGCAACATGATCGGCGCCGTGGTCGGCGTGCAGCCGTTCGGCGGCAACGGCCTGTCCGGAACCGGCCCGAAAGCCGGCGGCCCGCACTACCTCGCGCGCTTCGCGACCGAGCAGACCGTGACGATCAACACCGCAGCAGCCGGCGGCAACGCTGCCCTGCTCGCAGGGGATGAGTGAGGCGCGGCGAGGAGCGTTGCATCCCGCCGAAACATCGGTCTAATGCTGCCCGTAACGTGCCCTCGCCAATTCCAGCGCGCGGGAAACGACACGAGTGAGGGAGCAATTCGGCGATGGAAAAGGGCATTTTTGCAGGGCTCAAGGTGCTGGATTGCGCGAGCTTCATCGCAGCGCCAGCGGCCGCGACCGTGCTGTCGGATTTCGGCGCCGATGTCGTCAAGATCGAACCGCCCGGTGCCGGCGATCCCTACCGCAATCTGCCCAACATTCCGGGCTATCCGACCAGCGAGCACAATTTCGCTTGGCTGCTGGAGGCCCGCAACAAGAAGAGCATCGCGCTCGACCTCGCAAAGCCCGAGGCGCAGGCCGTGCTCTACAAGCTCGTGGAAGAGGCCGACGTCTTCATCACCAACATGCCGCCGCCGGTGCGCGCCAAGCTCGGCATCACCTACGACCATCTCGCCCATCTCAATGATCGCCTGATCTACGCCTCCTTCACTGGCTATGGCGAAAAAGGCGAAGAGGCCAACAAGCCCGGCTTCGACAGCAACGCCTATTGGGCGCGCTCCGGCCTGATGGACCTCGTCCGCGCCGACACCGACACGACGCCGGCCCGCTCGGTCGCCGGCATGGGCGACCATCCCTGCGCGATGGCGTTCTATGGCGCGATCGTCACCGCGCTGTACCAGCGCGAGAAGACCGGCAAGGGCTCGCATGTCGCCTCCAATTTGATGGCAAACGGCGTGTGGGCTGCGAGCGTGCTGGCGCAGGCAAAGCTCTGCGGCGCCAAATTCGCCGAGCGGCGGCCGCGCGAACGCGCGTTGAACGCAGTCGCCAACCACTACCAATGCAAGGACGGCCGCTGGCTGATCCTGTCGCTGCTGAGCGAGGAGAAACAGTTTCCAACGCTGGCCAGATGTCTCGGCCGCGAAGACCTCATCACCGATCCGCGCTTCGCCACCAAACCCGACCGTCACGCCCGCTCGATCGAGCTCATCGAGATCTTTGACGAGACCTTTGCGACCAGGGATCTCGCCGAATGGCGCAAGATCCTCGACGGCAACGGGCTGGTGTTCGGCATCGTCGGCATTCTGGACGATATCCCGAACGACAAGCAGATGCTCGACAACGAAGTTCTGGTGCCGTTCGAGAACGACACCATGCTCACCATCTCCAGCCCGATCTGGATCGACGGCGCCAAGAAAGTGCAGCCGCGCAAGCCGCCCGGCGTCGGCGAGCACAGTGACGAGATTTTGCGTGGCGCGGGATACGACGACGCCGCGATCAAGCGGCTGCGGTCGCAGGGGGCGGTGGGGTAAGGGCCGCGGCTCGCTGCATCTACTTGTCGTCCCGGCGAAGGCCGGGACCCATATTCCAGAGTGAGAGTTGTCGCGCAAACCGGGCAACTCCAAGTCTTCGCCAAACCACGTTCGGTGGTTATGGGTCCCGGCCTTCGCCGGGACGACCGTAAGGGAATAGCTTGCTTCAACAATCACCGTCATCGCGAGGTCCCATGCCCAGCTACCGCCTGCACTACTTCCCCGAATCCGGCAACAGCTACAAGCTGGCGCTGATGCTGACGCTTTGTGGCGAGAGGTTCGAGCCGGTCTGGACCGACTTTGGCGGCGGCGTCACGCGCACGCCGGAATGGCGCAAGAGCGTGAACGAGATGGGCGAGATTCCCGTGCTCGAGGTCGACGGTGTGAAGATGACGCAGACCGCGCCTCTCCTGCTCAAGCTTGCCGAGCAGTACGGGCGTTTCGGTGCCGAGACCGAGGAGGAAAAGTTCGAGCTGCTGCGCTGGCTGTTCTGGGACAACCACAAGCTCACCGGCTACATGGCGACCTATCGCTTCATGCGCGCCTTCACGCAAAACAACGATCCGCAGGTGCTGAAACATTTTCGCAGGCGGCTCGAAGACTTCCTCGGCATTCTCGCCGGCCATCTCCAGCACAATGAATTCGCGATCGGCACCAGGCCGACCGTCGCCGATATCTCGATGATGGCCTATCTGCACTATCCGAGCGACGAGCACGGCTTCGATTTCGCGGAAAGCTATCCCGCCATCCACGCCTGGCTTGGCCGCATGGCCGCACTGCCCGGCTGGCAGCCGGCCTACGAGCTGCTGCCCGGCAAGCGGATGACAAATTACGCGAAGTGAGAGCGCCGTCTACTTCAGCGCCAGCCAGCCGAGCGTAAACAGGATTCCACCGATGATGACGACGAAAGCGACCGCCCAGGTGCTGACGCGGATGCTGCCGGTGACCTGCTTGGCCTCTTCATTCTGCGCGATCTCGCGATTGCGCTCCTTGTTGGCGTCGCTCGTATTCGTCATGGGTCATCCAAATCGCTTGTGGGCTTAACGCGTCTTGATGAAGCACATGCCGATGCGGCGCGAGGCCGCGGCAGCCTGACAGGTCAATCCTTTAGCACAGCTCCATGACGTAAAACTCCTGTCGGCCGATCCCGATCCCGCATTTTCCAGGGAACAATGCGCGCCCCAGCCGTCCTGATATTCGGTCCCGGCCAGCTCAGTGCTGCCGCGGGTCTGCGGTCGGCTGGCAAATCCACGTGAGAAATCAGGACGTTTGCCTGCGGCCATCGCAGTCAGGATGTCGCGGCGACGGACCTGGTCGCCAAGAAAATGCGGCGAGGCCGGCACGATGGTGGCGATGGACGGCTTGTCCGCAAGCCAATCGACGCCGGGGAAATGAAAGCCGCCGATGCCGCGGGTCTGGTGGCAGCCGGAACAAGTGACGTCGTTGAGGCGGCGCTGGAAGCCCGCGACCGAGCGGACGTTCTGCAGATCGATGCCACGCGCCGCCGCCTGCTTCAGCGCCCCAACTACGTCGCTGTCGGAGAAGAGCGGCTCGCCTTGCCCCTCTCCGTTGCCCTCCCCCTGCATCATCCCGAACTCCGGCTGCAACGGAGAAGCATCGAGGCCGGCCGGCGTCGGCACGATTGCAGCCTTGGCGAGGAATTTCTCCGGGATCAGCACCGTGCCGCGATCGAAGTCGCGAAGATGATCGGACGCGAGCAGCCAATCCCTGAAGTCGCGCCGGAGATCATTGTCGGCGAGAATGCGGTCGCGGTCGATCTGGTTCTCCAGCGTCGATTCCTCGAAGGTCTTCGAGGCAGCGTCGTACTTGAACACCTTGAGCAGATAGTCGGAGCGGAAGTCGTGCAGCGCCGATTTCGCTGCAACCGAGATCTGAACATTGGTCTCGATGCGATCGAGCATCGCGTCGTAAGGGAAGAAGTCGCTGCCGATCAGCCCCTGCCAGTCGCCATTGCCGAGCCAGCGTCGCGCGACCTCGGCGCAGGTGATCGGCTTGCCGTTCCCGTCCATCTGGCGCGCGTCGCGCGCCTTCATCACCAGATTGAGCGTCATCGGCAGCCGCGTGGCTGTCCTGCCGCTATCCGGCTTGGTCTCGAAACGCGCGAGACGATAGATCAGCCTGATCTCGCCGCAAGAGTCTTCCGAGACATAGGCGCGGTCCATGCGGTTGACGATGCCGGCCAGCACGAAACGGGTGTCGCGGGATTTCAGATTGGCGCGATCGAACAATTGTACGTCGAAGCCCTCGCCGACGCCGATGGTCTCGGTCGGATATGCCGCCTTCTGCCGCGCGACGTAACGGTCGATCTCGGCGTCGATTGCGGGGCGAATTTCCTTGAGCTGCGACAGCCACGAGAACATCAGATCGGTCGTCAGCGGAAAGTTCGCGTTCCGCTCCGGCCACAACAGGCGCGAGATCGTGAGCGCATCGTGCTGGTCGAGCTCGCGCAGGAGATCGGGATCGGTGATCGCCGTGCCGCGCGCCAGTTGCGCGTTCTCCGCGGCCAACAACGACACGATGCCGCCGAAAAACACGGCGGCGGCAACGAGAATTCGCAAGGCGCGGCTCATGCTTCAGGTAACACCGCGCAGGGATCGCTATTCAAGCAAAAAGGCGCTTCACATGGTGGTGAAGCGCCTCTTCGAAAGTCTGATATGGGTCGCTCAGCGCGCGACGATCAGCCCCTTGCTGGTGACGACCACCCAGCGGCCGTCCTGGCGGCGGATCGCATCGACACGGCCGACGCCCGGAATGGGGTCACCGGCATAAACCTCGTAGAGGCCATTGCGGCCTTCGACCAGTGCGCCGCCGTTGGAGACGTCGCGCAGCACCCAGCCTTCGACGGTCGGCAACCGGCCGACCTCGGTCTTGGGTGCGGCGGGAGCCGGCGCAGCTGCGGCGGTCGCAACCTGGGTCGGCGCGATCGAGCCGGTGGTCTCACGGGCCGGCACGGCGGCTGCGGCTTGGGCGGGCGCCGCCGGCGGGGTGGCACGGAGCTTGTCGACGGTCTCGGACAGCTTCGCGATTTTGGCCATCGGCTCGGCCTGCGCCTTCTCGAGCTTGTCGAGGCGGTCGTTGGTCCTGTTGAACTGGCCGAGGCCGGTCTTGGAGGTATGCTCGACATTGGCCTTGAGCGCGACGACATCGGCATCGATCCGGGCGACCGAGGATTCCAGCGCGCTGGTGTCGGCAACCTGTGCCGGCGCGGGGCTTGCGAAGTGCATCATCCCTGCGGTCGCGAGCGCGCCACTGATGGCGCCGACACTGGCCGCAATCGCTACCACCGCGGCCATGGCCGACAGGCGGCGCTTGCCGCCGGTCTCGCGTGGCTCGTCCGCCTTCACATGCGGCGCAAACTCCTCACGGTCCCAGGACCGCTCCGCGGGTGTCATGACGATGAGCTTGCCGGGCTTTGGCTCGGACCTGGTCTCAGGCTTGGTCTCGGCCTTGACATCGAACTTCGGCGCCTCGATCCTCGATGCCTCGATTTTTGGCGGCTCGATCTTGACCGGGTCGGGCTTCGGCGGCGTCTCGTGGTCGGGGGCAATCGAGGGGGCCTCGATGCCGGCGGCAGCCTCGATGGCCTGTGGCACGGTCGCTGCGGCTTCGACGACGCCAGTATCCTGGGCGGCCCGCTCGGGCATTGGTTCGCTCACGGCTCAAATACTCCAGTCTCGGTTGACCTTTTGGTAACTTTCATTGCTTGCGAATTCCTTACCTCCGGACCCGCTTACCGAAATTTTAGGAAGTCTTCCGGGGCCGAATTGGGCCGGGAACGTGGAACCGGTGTGGCGCTGTGCAACAAATTGTCAGCCGATGCTGCCCTGCGGCAGGCCACGCTCCCGCCAGAACAGGCTGTTTGCCCGCCCCTGTTACCCCGCTAACATGACTGCCTGTCAGCCAGAACGGCTGCAGAGGCCCTTGGGGGGTGTCATGACGATCGAGAAGTGCATCAACGAGTTTGGCATCGATGACATCATCTTCGAGGAGGGCTCGACCGGCCGCGAGCTTTACGTTGTCCTCGACGGGGAGGTCGAGATCGCCAAGATCAGCGGCGCCAGCAAGACCAGCATCATCAAACTCGGCAAGGGCGAATTCTTCGGCGAGATGGCCGTGATCGACGGCTCCGCACGTTCGGCGACCGCGATCGCGGCGGCGCCGAACACCAGGGTGATGAGGGTCAACCACGCCCGCTTCGTCTATCTCGTCAGCCAGCAGCCGGCGTTTGCGCTGATGGTGATGGATGCGCTGTCGAAGCGCCTGCGCGCCGCCAACGCGGTCAGCTACCGGGCGGCCCAATCATGAGCGACGGCAAGCCGACGGCCTTTCCGGTCCTGATGAAGAACGACACCTGCTCGCTGATCCAGGCAGCGGACGACGTCTACCAGATCCGTTTCTCCAATCGTGCCGCCAACGTCTATCTCGTGCGCGGCTCGGCGCGGACCATCCTGATCGATACCGGGCTGTCCTCCAATTATGCGGCGATGGTCGAATGCCTGAACTTTGTCGGCTGCCCGCCGGAGAAGATCGACATGGTGGTTCTCAGCCACGAGCATCTCGACCACATCGGCGCGGCCTGGCACTTCAACGAACGCCGCACCTTCGTAGCCGCCCATCGCCTCGCAGCCAACAAGATCATGCTGCGCGACGACTTCTCGATGCTGCGCAAGATGTTCAACGAGCCGAACGTGCCTGTCAATATCGACATCTGGCTCGAAGAGGGCAATCTGATCGACCTCGGCAATTTCCGTCTCAACGTGATGCACACGCCGGGACACACCTCGGCCTGCATCACGCTGTTCGACCAGGACAAGGGGCTGTTGTTCGCCGCCGATACGCTCATGCCCGGCGGCGTGATGGGCGGCGTGTTCGGCTCGGGCAGCATCGCCGACTACATCGAATCGCTGGAGCGGCTCAAAGGATTGAACGCGAAGATCCTGCTATCAGGCCACGGCCGGCTGTCGGACACGCCACAGGAAGACGTGCGCATCGCCATCGCGCGGTCGCATGGTCTATTGGACGACACCGCGCAATTGTTCGACGCGCTGGATGCGCGCTCGAACTTCGAGCCAATCATGCAGTCTGTGCGGGATTTGAACAAGCTGGACGATTAGGGGGGCGTGCGGCTGCGTGTGCCGGCGAGGCGAAGCACCGATGCCCCCACAACGTCGTCCTGGCGAAAGCCAGGACCCATACCGCGAGGTTTATCGGTTGTACGCAGCAGGCGTACCGAACGATGAATCTTCGCCAAACTTCTCCCTGGGGTAATGGGTCCTGGCTTTCGCCAGGACGACAGCGGGGCTCCATCACCGCCTGCTTGTAGCGACTACATCACCACCGGCGCATCCGGCAGCTCGTTCGCATGCGGGCCCTGCGGCGGGAAATGCTTTGCCAGCTCCTGGGATACCGCCTCGATCCCGTCGATCACGCCGCGTTCGAATTGCCCTGACGTGAACTCCGCCTCCATCGCGCGGCAGATTTTCTCCCAACCCTCGGCGCCAACCTTCGCATCGATACCGCGGTCGGCGATGATCTCGACATCGCGGTCGGCAAGCAGGAGATAGATCAGGACGCCGTTGTTGTGCGCGGTGTCCCAGATGCGCAGTTGCGAGAACACGTCGAGCGCGCGCTCGCGCGCCGGCTGGTCACGAAACAGCGGGCCGCCGTCGAGCGCGCCTTCGACCACGAACCGCACCTGTCCGGAATGCATGGCTTCGCCACGCTTGATCGCCTGCTCGATGCGGTCGAGCACGTCTTTCGGAAACACCTGCTTGGCACGCCAATGATGCTGGAGCAGATGCCGGGTGATGCGCCTGATGCTCATGACCTACCAGCTCCCCGAAGCACCGCCGCCGCCAAAGCTGCCGCCACCGCCGCTGAAGCCGCCGCTCGATGACGATCCGCTGCTCCAGCCGCCGGATGACGAGCCGCTCGACCACGAGCCACGACGCGAGGACCCCGTGCCCGATCCCGCCCCAAATAGATCGGCGATAAACGTCAGGACGGCGCCGAGCAAACCGACGCCCAGTCCAATGACCGCGGAACCGATCACGAACCAGGCGATGACACCAACGATCGCTCCGGTTATCCCCGAACCGAACAGCCGCCCGAACATGGAGCGCAGGATGCCGCCGATGACCAGCGGGCCGAACAGCAGAAAGAAAAAAAGCGGCTCGATGTCGTTCCAATCGCCGAAATTCACGCTGCGCGAGGGCGTCGGCAGCGGCTCGCCATCGATGACGCGGATCATGCGGTCGACGCCCGCCGTGATGCCGCCGGCGAAATCGCCACTCCTGAATTTCGGCGTGATCGCTTCGTCAATAATACGCCGCGAGGTGACGTCGGTGAGCGCGCCCTCGAGGCCGTAACCGACCTCGATGCGCAAATGCCGGTCGTTCTTGGCCACCACGAGGATGGCGCCGTCGTCGACCTTCTTGCGTCCGATCTTCCAGGCCTCCGCAACGCGGATCGCGAACTGCTCGATGGTCTCCGGATCCGTCGTCGGCACGATCAGGACGACGAGCTGGCTGCCCTTGCGGGTCTCGAAGTCCTGCAGCTTTTGCGACAGTGCGGCGATGTCGCCACTGGAGAGCGTGCCGGTCTGATCGACCACGCGGCCGGTGAGCTGGGGTATGGCGACATCGGCTGAGGCGGGAAGCGCAAAGGTGAACAGGAGCGCGATTATGATCGCAACACGCCACCACACACTCGGTGTCATCGCCCGGCTCGACCGGGCGATCCAGTATTCCAGAGACGCCAGCGGGATGCGGTGAAGCCGCGGCGTACTGGATTCCCCGCTTTCGCGGGGAATGACGGCGGTGGGTGGGGCTGCGCGCATGCGCAAAATAGCGCGCACTTACTTCGACGGCGCGGGGGCCGGATTGAAATCGACCTTCGGTGCGGTGGAGATTTCCTTCTCGTTTCCGACCGAGAAGTTCGGCTTCTCCTTGTAGCCGAACATCATCGCGGTGACGTTGCTCGGGAACGAACGGATGGTGACGTTATAGTCCTGCACCGCCTTGATGTAGCGGTTGCGCGCCACGGTGATGCGGTTCTCGGTGCCTTCGAGCTGCGACATCAAATCCTTGAACAGCGCATCCGACTTGAGCTGCGGGTAGTTCTCGGTGACCACGAGCAGCCGGGACAGCGCGCCGGAGAGCTCGCCCTGCGCCGCCTGGAATTTCTGGAATGCGGCGGGATCGTTCAGCACCTCGGGCGTCGCCTGGATGCTGCCGACCTTGGCGCGGGCATTGGTGACGCCGAGCAGCACATCCTTCTCCTGCTGCGCAAAACCCTTCACCGAGTTGACGAGGTTCGGCACGAGATCGGCGCGGCGCTGATACTGGTTCACGACCTCGGACCAATTGGCCTTGATCTGCTCGTCCTCGCTCTGGATCGCGTTATAGCCGCAATTGGTGAGGCTCAACGAGGCCAGCGCCGCCAGTACGGTCAGGATCTTCCGCATCAAATTTCTCCCGGTGGAATCGGGCGCAAGCTACCAGATTGCGCGCGCGAGATGCCAGACATCTTGCGTCACGGCCGAAGCCGCCAAAGGCAGCCGATGTACGCAAGCCTCTTGCTTAATCCCGGCTGTAATAGTCAACTTGAGGGAACAATAATACCGGGTCGGGAACGCCAGGGGAATGCGATGAGTTCGTTCGAGACCATCCTCGTGGAGAGGCCGGAGCCGGCGATTGCCCGGGTCGTCATGAACCGGCCCGACGCGCGCAACGCGCAGAACCTGCAAATGACCTACGATCTCAACGCTGCCTTCGATGAGGCGGTGCAGGACGACGCGGTCAAGGTGATCATTCTGGCCGGCAACGGCCCGCACTTCTCCTCGGGCCATGATTTGCGACCCGGCAGCAAGAATGAAGCGGGCGTCGATTTTCCGCCGATCGGAAATTGGGGCGGCTTCGCCGAATCAAATGCTCATGGCCGCTTCGCGCGCGAGCAGGAGATCTATCTCCAGATCACACGGCGCTGGCGCAACCTCGCCAAGCCGACCATTGCAGAGGTGCACGGCAAGTGCATCGCCGGCGGCCTGATGCTGGCCTGGGCCTGCGATCTCATCGTCGCCAGCGACGATGCGCAGTTCTGCGATCCCGTGGTCACCATGGGTGTCTGCGGCGTCGAATGGTTCGTGCATCCCTGGGAGCTCGGGCCACGCAAGGCCAAGGAATTTCTGTTCACGGCCGACAGCTGGAGCGCGCAGGAGGCGCACCAGCTCGGCATGGTCAACAAGGTCGTGCCGCGCGCGGAGCTCTCATCGCAGGTGCTGGAGCTGGCACGCCGGATCGCATCAAAGCCGTCCTTTGCGCTGAAACTGACCAAGGAAGCCGTGAATCGTTCGGTTGACGTGATGGGCCAACCGGCCGCAATCGACCAGGCCTTTGCGCTGCATCAGCTCTGTCACGCGCATAATCTTCAGGAATTCGGCATGGTGGTCGATCCATCCGGCCTGCACCCCTCCGTGCGCAAACCGCCGGCCGCCGCGGAGTAGATACGATGGATCTCAATCTCACCGACGAGCAACGGCTGCTGCGCGAAAGCGCGGAGCGCTTCGTGGCCGAAAGCTACGATGCCGCTCACCGCCGCAGGATGGCGAACGATCCGCTCAGCTTCAGCCCGGCGGTGTGGACGCAATTCGGCGAGCTCGGTTGGCTGGCATTGCCGATCGCGGAAGAGTTTGGCGGGCTCGGCGGCAGCGCGGTCGAGATCGGCATTTTGATGGACGCCTTCGGCCGCGGGCTGGTGTCGGAGCCGTATATCGCGACGGTCGTGCTTGGCGCTGCGTTGATCGAGCGGTGCGGCAGCACGACGCAGAAGCAGGCCATCCTGCCGAAGATCGCGGAGGGATCGTTGAAGCTCGCGTTCGCGCATTCCGAGCGCGCGGCGCGGTTCGATCTTGCCAAGGTCGCAACCACCGCCCACAAGACGGCGCAAGGCTGGCGCCTGGCCGGCAGCAAGATTGCCGTGCTCGACGGCCATGCCGCCGACGAGATCATCGTCTCCGCGCATATCCACGATCATCAGGGGCCATCGGCGCGGATCGGCCTGTTCCTGGTGCCCGCGACGACTCCGAATGTTGCGATCTCCGATTACGAGCGGCTCGGCGGCGGGCGCGCCTGCAACATCGAGTTGTCGGATGCGCAACTGCCGGAGGATGCCTTGCTCGGCAACGGGCATGACGCACTGCCGGCCATCGAATGGGCCGTTGATCGCGCCATGGCCGCACTCGGTGCCGAGGCCGTTGGCATCATGCAGGTGCTGCTGGACACCACGCTGGAGTACACAAAAATTCGAAAGCAATTCGGCCGGCCGCTCTCGGCCAACCAGGTGATCCGCCACCGCCTCGCCGACATGGCGGTGCAGGTGGACGAGGCGCGCTCGATGGCGCTGCGCGCCGCGCTGAAGGTCGATGCCGATCCGGTCGAGCGCGCGCGGGCCGCGTCGGGCGCGAAGGCGAAGATCGGCAAATCCGCGCGCTTCGTCGGCGAGCAATCGATCCAGCTTCACGGCGGCATGGGCGTCACCGAGGAGCTCGAGGTCGGCGCTTATTTCAAGCGGCTGATCGCGTTCGACACGCTGTTCGGCGGCAGCGCCCACCATTATGGCCGCCACGCCCGGCTTGGCCGCACCACGGTGCCAGCCTGACACTGGGAGAGCCTCATGGACCTGTCCTTCAATGCCGAAGAGCGCGCCTTCCAGGACGAGGTGCGCGGCTTCATTGCCAAAAATCTCACCGAGGAGATGAAGCGCGCGACCGCGCTGACGCCGTCGGTGTTCTCCGACCCCGATATCGGCATGGCCTGGCAGCGCACGCTGCACAGCCGCGGCTGGGGCGCGCCGGGCTGGCCGGTCGAGCATGGCGGTCCCGACTGGACGCCGGCGCAGCGCTGGATCTTCGAGACTGAAAGCGCGCGGGCCGGCGTGCCCAATGTCAACGTGATGGGCGTGAAGATGGTCGGCCCCGTCATCATCGGCTTCGGCTCGCCTGAGCAGAAGAACTTCTACCTGCCGCGGATTCTCGCCGGCGAGGACTATTGGTGCCAAGGCTATTCCGAGCCGGGCTCCGGCTCCGATCTCTCCTCGCTGAAGACGCGCGCGGTGCGCGACGGCGACGACTACATCATCAACGGCACCAAGATCTGGACCACGCATGCCCACCACGCCAACCGCATGTTCGCGCTGGTGCGCACCAGCGACGGCCCGCGGCAGCAGGACGGCATCAGCTTCATCCTGATCGACATGAAGACGCCGGGCATCACGACGCGCCCGATCCTCACCATCGGCGGCGACCACGAGGTCAACCAGGTGTTCTTCGACGATGTACGCGTTCCCGTGGCGAACCGCGTCGGCGAGGAAGGCAAGGGCTGGACCTACGGCAAGTATCTGCTCGAGTTCGAACGCGGCTCCGGCATCGCATCGGCAAAATTGCGCGAAGGGCTGAAGGCGGTCGCGGAGCTTGCCGAGTCCGACCTGACGGGCCGCGCGATCGACAGTCCCGACATCGCGACGCGCATCTCCAAGGTGGAGGTCGACATCGACGCGCTGGAGATGACCGAGCTGCGCGTGCTCTCGGCACTGCAGACCGGCCAGAATCCCGGCGCGGTGTCGTCGATCCTGAAGCTGCGCAACAGCGAGATCCGGCAGGCCGTGACCCGGCTTGGCGCCGACGTGATCGGCCATGACGCCCTCGCGGTCGAGCCGATGCGCCCGCTCTACAGGCTCAACCATGAGCCGGCGATGCCGGAGGAGATGCTGACGGTGGTGCCGGAATATCTCAACGGGCGAGCGTATACGATCTTCGGCGGTACCTCGGAGATTCAGCGCGATATTATTGCGAAGATGATGTTGGGGATTTGAGGGGCACTGGCGCTACATTCTCACTGTCGTCCCGGCCTAGTGCGCAATTGCGCACGGGGGGCCGGGACCTATACGCCGTGACCAAGTTGTAGCGCGAAGCTGGTCACCACCAGCCGTCACCAAATTAGACTCGGTGGTTATGGGTCCCGGCCTTCGCCGGGACGACGGCGGAGATCGCCGCCACAGCGCGGGCTCAACTACCCCACCTTCGCGTCCCGGATCGCCTGCCAGATCTTCTGCGGCGTCAGCGGCGTGTTGAGCTGGGTGATGCCGAGCTCGGCGAGCGCATCCATCACGCCGTTGGTGACGCAAGGCGGGCCGCCGATGGCACCGGATTCGCCGCAGCCCTTGGCGCCGAGCGGATTGGTGCGGCAGGGCGCGGAATCGTCCAGCGTCACCACGATCGGCGGAACGTCGTCGGCGCGCGGGATGCAATAGTCCTGGTAGCTCGCGGTGAGCAACTGGCCGTCGGCATCATAGGTCACGCCCTCATACAGCGCCTGGCCGATACCCTGCGCCACGCCGCCATGGATCTGGCCGGTGACCAGCATCGGGTTCACGGCGACACCGACGTCGTCGACGGTGGTGTAGCGCACGACCTTGGAGACGCCGGTCTCCGGATCGATCTCGACCTCGCAGATATGCGTGCCGTTCGGCCAGCTCGGACCATCCACCTCGCCTTCGGAATCGACGCTGAGTTTCGCGCCACTTTCCTTCTCGGCGAGATCGAACAGGCTGATGCGGCGGTCGGTACCGACCACGGTGAGCAGGCCGCCCTGATATTCGATGTCCTCGATCGAGGTCTCCAGCACGTTCGCCGCCTTCTCGCGCGCCTTTTGGATCAGATCGTTGGAGGAGACCGCGACCGCCGTGCCGCCGACGAACAGCGAACGCGAGCCGACGCTGCCGAAGCCCGTCGCCAGATCAGTATCGCCCTGGACCACGTCGATCTTGTCCATGGCAATGCCGAGCGTGTCGGAGATCATCTGGGTGTAGGTGGTCTGCAACCCCTGCCCCATCGCCATGGTGCCGGAATGCAGGACGACGCGGCCTTCCGAGGTCGCGTGCAGGCTGACCTTTTCGGTGTGGGCGCGGCCGCCGGTCCATTCGATATAGGAGGTGAGCCCGCGGCCATAGAGCAGGCCCTTCTTCTTCGCCGCCTTCTTGCGCGCGGCAAAGCCGTCCCAATCCGCAAGCTTCACAGCGCGATCGAGCATGTGCGCGAAGGCGCCGGAATCGTAAACCTGCCCCGCAGCGTTGGTGTAAGGCAGTTGCCCCGGCTTGATGTAGTTGGCTTTCCGGATCGCGCGCGGATCCATGCCGATTTTCCGCGCGGCAGCGTCGAACAGGCGCTCGACGATGAACACGGCCTCCGGCCGGCCCGCGCCGCGATAGGCGCCGACCGGCGCGGTGTGGGTCATCACCGACTTCACCTCGAAATGCACCAGCGGCAAATCATAGACGCCGGTCTGGACGAACGGCCCCAGCACCAGCGGAATGATGTTGGCCGCGCCCGACGAATACGCGCCGGTGCAGCCGATCGAGCTGACGCGATAAGCCAGCACCTTGCCCTTGTCGTCGAGCGCGAAGGAAGCGGTCGAGGTGAGATCGCGGCCGTGAGTGCCGCCGACGAATTCGTCAGTGCGGTCGCCGCGCCAGCGGATCTTCTTGTTCAGCTTGGTCGCGGCATAGGCGACGATGCCATCTTCCGGATAGAGGTTGGTCTTCTGGCCAAAGCCGCCGCCGATATCGCCGACCAGCACGCGCACGCTGTCCTTCGGACGCTTCAGCACGGCCTCGGCCAGCACGTCGCGGGTCGAGGCGGGCGTCTGCGACTGCACATGCAGCAGAAGGCGGCCGGAGGTCTTGTCGATCTCGGCAATGGTCGAGCGCGGCTCCATGGCAGACGGCACCAGGCGCTGGCTGACGAGATCGAGCTCGACGGTATGCGCCGCCTTGGCAAAAGCCTCGTCCACCTTGGTAGCATCGCCATAGCTCATCGCGCCGACGATATTGTCGGGCGCCTCCGGCCACACCAATGGCGCGCCGGGCTTGACCGCCTCGACGGGATCGACCACCGCCGGCTGCACGTCATATTCGACCACGATCGCTTCGGCCGCGCTCTGCGCGTCGGCACGCGAGGAGGCCACTACGGCGGCCACGGCCTCGCCGGCATAGCGCACGATGTCGTGCGCCAGCAGGCGGCGTGGCGGCACCGTCATCGGCTTGCCGTCGGGGCGCTTGAAGATGCTCAAAGTCGGGATGATTCCGATGTCGTCCTTGACGAGGTCGGCGCCGGTGTAGACCGCGGTCACGCCGGGCATCGCAGCCGCCGCGCTGGTGTCGATCGAGACGATCTTCGCATGGGCATGCGGCGAGCGCAGCAGGTACAACCACAGCGCGCCATCTTCCGGCTTGTCGTCGATGAACTGCCCCTTCCCGGTGAGCAGTCGCTGGTCTTCCAAACGCTTGACGGGCTGCCCCGCTCCGAAACGCAAATTGCCGGGAAGAATGTTCATTCCGTGGGGTCCCTTAATCTCTCAAATGCGGCCGCCTTTTAGCGGATCGAGGCATGCGAGGCCAGCCGCGGTTTTGGGCGGTATATCCACGATTTCGTCATGCCGGGGCATAGGCGAGCGGAAGCAAAGCCGTCCTATGGACGCCTAGCCCAGCTCCCGCAGGGCCGCTTCCACGACCTTGCGCGCATCGGCGGTGAGTGCGGCCTGCGGCGGGACGGGATCGCCGACGTCGTAGCCCTGGAAGGCCAGGCCGGCCTTGATGCAGGCGGCCAGGTTGAAACGGGCAAAAGCCTCGTTGATGCGCCACAGCCTGCGCTGGAGCGCCATCGCCTCGTCCCAGCGGCCGGCCTTGCAGAGCTCGTAGAGCGCGACGCTCTGGCGCGGGATGATGCAGGCGGGCCCCGCCATCCAGCCGAGCCCGCCGATCAGCATCACGGCGGCCGGGATATGGGCGGAGGCCGAGAACACCCGCAAGGCGTCGCCGCAGCGATTCATGATGGAGAGCAGCCGGCCGGTGTTGGTCGAGGCGTCCTTGATGTAGCCGATGCGCGGATGTTCGGCGAGCCGCGCGATGACATCGAGGGTGAGATCGGAGCGCTGGAATTGCGGATTGGTGTAGATCACGACGGGGATGTCCACGGCATCCGCGATGGCGCGAAAATAGGATTCGATTTGGGCATCGGCGAGCGGGAAATAGGCTTCCAGGATCGCCAGAATGCCGTCGGCGCCGAGCTTCTGATACGCCTTCGCCTGCGCCACGGCGTCCGCCGTCGAGGTGGAGGCGACGCCCGCGACAACAGGCACACGCCCCCTTGCCGCCTCGATCGTGGTCTGCACGATTGCGGTGCGTTGGGCGGCGTTGAGATAGGCGAACTCGCCGGTCGAGCCCAGCGGCGTCAGCCCATGCACCCCGGCGCCGATCAGATCGTCGCAGAGTTTTGCGAGCACGTTCGTCCGCACCGCGCCATCGGCATCGACGGGCGAGACGAGATAAGGGAAGACGCCGCGAAATTCGGACATGTCAGCTGTAAATTCCGGAAACTGGCTTGCACCTGACCGGTCTTACCAACGCTCGCGCCGGCGATCAAACCCTGATCAGCCGCACTCGCGTGCCCCAGGGATCAACCGCCTCCACGCCATTCGCCAGTGCCGTGACTTTCGCGCCGCCCTTGCGCAGGCGCTCGTCCTGCGCGGCAAGCAGGTCCGGCTTCTCCGTCACCAGCGAAAACCAGGCGAGCCCCGTTGCCTGATCGTCGCGTTGGCCGGCACCCTGGCTCTGCCAGACGTTCATACCGAGGTGATGGTGGTAGCGGCCCGACGACAGGAACGCGGCGCCGTTGCGGCTGCGGGTCGGGTCGAGTCCGATCGTGCCGTGGTAGAAATTCTGCGCCTGCGCGAGGTCGCCAACGCGCAGATGCATGTGGCCGATGCGCAGACCGTCCGGCGCCTTGGCATAATCAGGCACGCGCGTATTGGTCAGCGACAGCAGGTCGGGAATGTTGAGCTCGTCGGCCGCCATCTTCACGCTGCCCTCGCTCCACTGCCATTGCGAGGGATCGCGGTCGGCATAGACCTCGATGCCGTTGCCTTCGGGGTCATCGAGATAGACGGATTCGCTGACGAGGTGATCGGCGAAGCCCGACAGCGGCACGCGATGCGAAGCGGCTGCCACCAGCCAGCGCGCCAGGTCCTTGCGGGTCGGCATCAGGAAGGCGGTGTGGTAAAGGCCGGCGGCGTTGCGCGGCTCGATTGCGGCATCGGGGCGGGCCTCGAGCACCAGCAGCGTGATACCGGCTGTGCCGAGCTTGGCGGCGCTGGCAGAGCGCTCCATCACGGTGAGCCCGATGACGTCGCGGTAGTAGTCCGCAACCTTGTCGAGATTTTTCACCCGGAGCGTCACCATGCCGACCCGCATCGGCGTGCGACTGGCATAGGTCGGCCCACCGCCCTGTGGTGCGCCCTCGGCGCGCGCCGCGCCCGCCGCCGCCATGGCCAGCGAGCTGGCGCCGGCGAGTTGAAGCAGGGTGCGGCGGGTGAGGTCGATGGTCATTGGTCAGCTCGCTGAAAGGTTTAGGGCCGTGCGGCGCAATTTCTCGATTGCTACACGTTGCCGTGAGCGGCTCCCAATCACATGTTCGTCGGCCGTGGTCTTACGGACCAGCTTCCCTGCTTATTTCCTGGCCATGCGGCCAGTTACGCGATCGCCCGCGACATCCCAGATTGAGGACAGCTTACAGGAGCCTGCCATGACCGACTCAACTCCCCTGACTTCGCTGTCGTCCGCGCTCGCGGATGTGGTGTCCCGCACCGCGCCGTCCATCGTTGCCGTCCATTCGCATCGCTCCCGCGCCACCGGCTTCGTCTGGAAGCCGGGCTTGATCGTCACCGCCGACGAGGCGCTGGCCGATGAGGGCGACGTCGAGATCGGCCTCCCCGACGGCAGCACCGCAGCCGCCACGATTGCAGGCCGCGACCATACGACGGATATCGCACTGCTGCGTACCGATAGCGCGATCACCCCGGTCAAGCTGGCCACAATTGTGCCGCCCCTGGGTGCGTTGTCGGTCGTCGTCGCCACCAACCGCGATACGCCGAGCGCCGCGCTCGGCATGGTGTCGCTGTCGGGCAAGAGCTGGCGCTCCTTGCGCGGCGGCGATATCGATGCGCGGATCGAGCTCGACGTCCGCTTGCGCTCCAGCCAGCAGGGCGGCCTCGCGCTCGATCCATCGGGCGAAGCCTTCGGCATGGCCGTACTCGGCCCGAGGCGTGTGCTGGTGATCCCGACGGCGACGATCGAGCGGGTCGCGGCCCAGTTAGAGGCGCGCGGCCGCATCGCACGCGGATATCTCGGCCTCGGGCTGCAGCCGGTCCGGCTCGACGACGGCGTCGGCGCGATGGTGATGAATGTCGACAAGGCCGGCCCTTCGGCGGCGGCCGGAATCCGCCAGGGCGACGTCATCGTCGCCGTCAACGACCAGAAGCTGTCCGGCGTACGCGCGCTGTCGCGGACGCTTGGTCCGGCGAGCGTGGGCGCGGTGGTCGATATCGCGGCGCGCCGCGGCGGCGAGCCGGTCAGCTTCAAGGTCACGATCGGCGAGAGGCCGGCGGCGTGAGCGAGGATATCGCGCCCGAGATCGTGTTGGCTTTGGAGATCGACGATCCCGTCCTCGCCGATCGCCTGGCGGCTCTGCTCGGCAATATCGCCGGGCTTCGCCTCGCCGAACCCGGCGAGAAGGCCGCAGCGGCGATCGTCACCCGCGATCCGCGCATCATGCCTGAGGACATCGCGCTGACACAGCGCGAGCTCGATGTGCTGGCGTTGATGGCGGAAGGTGGCTCCAATAAGATGATCGCGCGTCAGCTCGGCATTTCCGTCCACACCGTGAAATTCCATGTCGGCTCGCTGCTCGACAAGCTCGACGCCACCGGCCGAACCGATGCGGTGGCACATGCGGCACGCCGCGGCGTGATCGAACTCTAGGGCGGATGCGGCGGGAAGCTGAGCTGGACCGTCAGGCCCGGCGCGTTGTCGTGCAGGGCAATCTCGGCGCCATGGAGGCGGGCGACCGCGGCGACCAGGCTTAAGCCGAGGCCGTTACCGGGGGTGTAGCGACTCTGTTCGAGCCGGTAGAAGCGCTTGAACACGTGATCGCGCTGATCCGCCGGAATGCCCGGACCGTCGTCGACGATCGCGATCACTGCCCCCTCGTTGGCACTGCGGCAGATAACGGTCACCTGCCCGCCCTTGCAGCCGTGCTTGATCGCGTTGTCGACGAGATTGGCGATGGCGTCGAACAGCAGGTCGCGATCGCCAATAATCGCCACCTCGCGGTCGCCGCCCAGGCTGAGCCGCGTCGCGACCTGTTCGGCGGCGGCATCGTAGAGCTCGACGACCTCGCCGGCGATTTCGGCGAGATTGAGGGTGCGAAACGCGCTGCGGCGGGCTCGGGTCTCGATCTCCGAGATGCGGGTGATGGAGGCGAACATGCCGAGCACGGCGTCGAGATCGGCGATGGTGTCGCCGATCAGCGTCGCGTCGGCTTCGCCGTTGCGCGGGGCGTGATAGGCCTTCTCCAGCCGGCCGCGCATGCGCGTCAGCGGCGTGCGCAAATCATGGGCGACGTTGTCGCTGACCTGCTTGACTTCGCTCATCAGCGTCTCGATGCGGTCGAGCATCTGGTTGAGGTTTTCGGCGACCCGGTCCCACTCGTCGTGGCTGCCGCGCAAGGGAATGCGCTGGTCGAGGCCGGACATCATGATGGCGCGGCTGGTGGCGTTGATCTCCTCGATTCGCCCGACCGTACGGCGCGTCACCAGCACCGCGGCGAGCCCCGCGAGCACCAGCATCAGCACCGCAACAGCGACCATTGCGAGCTCGATCATCGCGGTGAAGCCGCTGTGATCGCCGGCATCTCCGACACGGTTCTGCACATAGGCGATCGTGCCGAAATAGACATAGGCCATGATCGCCGCGACGATCAGCCCGAACGCCGCGATCGCGATCAGCGCAAGGCGGAAGGTCGAGGAGCGGAGCGTTTTAGCCAGGAGCACGGAGACAATATCCGATGCCGCGGATGGTGTGGATCAGCGGATAGGCCTGGGCATCATCGACCTTGCGACGGACGCGCCCGACATAGACATCGATGATGTTGGTGGAGGGATCGAAGTGCAGATCCCAGACATGCTGGAGCAGCATCGCACGCGAGACGACGCGGCCCTCGTTGCGGACGAGATATTCGAGCAGCTGGAATTCCCGCGGCAACAGCGGAATCTTCCGGCCGCGGCGGCTCGCGCTCCGCGCGATCAGGTCGATGGCGAGATCGCCGACCCGCAGGATCGTCTCCTTGGCAACGGTGTCGCTGCGCCGGCCGAGTGCCTCCAGCCGCGCCAGCAATTCGGTGAAGGAGAACGGCTTGACGAGATAATCGTCGCCGCCGGCGCGCAAGCCGCGCACGCGGTCGTCGACTTCGCCAAGTGCGGAGATGATCAGGAACGGCGCGGCGATGCCGTCGTCGCGCAACTGGCGCATCACGCTGATGCCGTCGATGTCGGGCAGCATCCGGTCGATGGTGATCACGGCATAGTCGCGCGCGGCGCCGTGGCTGAGGGCTTCGCGCCCCGTGGCGGCGAGATCGACGTCGTAGCCGGAAATCGTCAGCTCCTCGACGAGCTGGCCTGCGGTTTCCGCATCGTCCTCGACGACCAGAATGCGGCGGTGACCTCCGGACATGACAAACTCCGAGCGACGATCGCCACCAGACTATCCCGTTCCGGGGCTGAGCGGAACCGCCCGATGACGATCGCGACAATGGTGCGGTACGGCGATGCTAGTACCAAGAGTCTCCGCACACATTGACCCATTGCCACCCATAGGGCGTCAAGCTCCTGCGCCAGCAGCCGTCATTGTAGCCGGCATAGTAATAGGGCGCACCGAAGACGGCGAAACGACGGAAGTGATGGTGGTGGAAGGCATGGTGGCCGTGCCAGCCGACACCGGCAAAGCGTGGTCCGATCGCGCCATGCGCAAAGCGCGGTCCACCGAAGCCTGCTCCGCCAACATGGGCAAAGCGCGCACCGCCCATGCCGCCCACATGCATGCCGCCGAAGCCACCGGCGTGCATACCGCCACCGAAATGCCCACCACCGCCGAAATGCCCGCCGCCGCCGAATCCGCCATGACCGCCACCACCGCCACCTCTGGCGAGCACCGGTGAAGCGAGCGCCATCACCGCTGCGATCGTCACCGCGGTGAGGCCTTTGAGAAGCCTGTTGTCCATCGAAGCATCCTCCGTGCTGCGCGGCGACACGTCGGCCGCGCGAGGAGGATCAAATGAGGAGAAGGCGCGGCCTCCTTCAACTTACAAATGCGCCAGATTCTGACGCGGGTGTCAGGGAGACATCGCTCTCTCACTCCCTCGCCCCGTTCTTACGGGGAGAGGGTGGGGTGAGGGGTTGCATCCATGAATTCGATTTTGAATTGGAGGGTGCAGCGCGTGGGGACTCGGAGGATCTTTGATCCGGTTCGCAGGTTGCCCTGCCCCTCACCCGGAATTCGCGCTTCGCGCGAATTCCGACCACTCCCCGCAAAGAGCGGGGAGAGGTTGAAGATCACGCCCGCTTGCCGCCGTTCTTCTCCGCCGCGCGGCGCAGCGCTTCGGCGAGCGCACCGCCGCCGCCGCCGGAAGATTCCTGCTGGCGCGGGGCCGACGAAGTCATGCGGGAGGGGTTGCGTGGGCTGTTGTCCCGCTGCATGCCGGGCGCGTCCTTCTTGGCGCCGACCTCGTCGTCGAGGCGCAATGTCAGCGAGATGCGCTTGCGCGCGACCTCGAAGTCCAGCACCTTGACCTTGACGATGTCGCCGGGCTTCACCACCTCGCGCGGATCCTTGATGTAGGTCTTGGACATCGCCGAAATGTGCACGAGCCCGTCCTGATGCACGCCGATATCGACGAAGGCGCCGAACGCGGCGACGTTGGTCACGGTGCCCTCTAGGATCATGCCCTTCTTGAGGTGCTTGATCTCCTCGACGCCATCCATGAACACAGCGGCCTTGAACGCCGGACGCGGGTCGCGGCCGGGCTTCTCGAGCTCGCGCAGGATGTCAGTGACGGTCGGCAGACCAAACGTCTCGTCCACGAAGTCTTTCGGCTTCAGCGTGCGAACGATGTCGCTGCTGCCGATCAGCGCCTTGATGTCGCTCTTGGTGGCGCTGAGAATCCGGCGCACCACCGGATAGGCTTCCGGATGCACGCCGGAGGCGTCGAGCGGGTCCTCCCCGCCGAGGATGCGCAGGAAGCCCGCGCACTGCTCGAACGCCTTGGGGCCGAGCCGCGGCACGTCCTTCAGCGCCTTGCGCGACTTGAACGGCCCGTTGGCGTCGCGGTGTGCCACGATGCTCGAGGCGAGGCCGGAACCGACCCCCGATACGCGCGCGAGCAGCGGAGCGGACGCGGTGTTGACGTCGACGCCAACGGCGTTCACGCAGTCTTCGACCACGGCGTCGAGCGATTTGGCGAGCTTGGCCTGGCCGAGGTCGTGCTGGTACTGGCCGACGCCGATCGCCTTGGGCTCGATCTTGACCAGCTCGGCGAGCGGATCCTGAAGCCTCCGCGCGATTGACACCGCACCGCGCAAGGTGACGTCGAGATCAGGCAATTCCTCCGAGGCAAAAGCCGAGGCCGAATAAACCGACGCGCCGGCTTCCGACACCACGATCTTGGTCATCTTCAAGTCGGGCAGGCCCTTGACGAGGTCGGCCGCGAGCTTGTCGGTCTCGCGCGAGGCGGTGCCGTTGCCGATCGCGATCAGCTCGACGCGATGCTTCAATGCGAGCTTGCCGAGGATCGCAAGCGCCTCGTTCCACTGCCGCTGCGGCTCGTGCGGGTAGATCACGGCGGTATCCACCACCTTGCCGGTCGCGTCGGTGACGGCGACCTTGACGCCGGTGCGGAAGCCGGGATCGAGGCCCATGGTGACGCGGGTGCCCGCGGGCGCGGCCAGCAGGAGGTCGCGCAGGTTGGAGGCGAACACGCGCACGGCCTCGGTCTCGGCGGCATTCCACAGCCGCATGCGCAGGTCGATGTTGAGATGCACCTGGATCTTGGTGCGCCAGGCCCAGCGCACGGTGTCGATCATCCAGCGGTCGCCGGCGCGCTTGAGGTCGGCGATGCCGAACCGCTTCATGATCTTCAGCTCATAGACACTCGGCACGCCCGGGGGCGATGCTTCGACCTCGGCCTGGATCTGGAGATCGAGGATCTCTTCCTTCTCGCCGCGGAACATCGCGAGGATGCGGTGCGAGGGCAGCTTCGTCAGCGGCTCGGAGAACTCGAAATAGTCGGCAAACTTTTCGCCCTCGGTCTTCTTGCCGTCGCGTACCTTGGAGGCCATGCGCGCATTGGTCCACACCTCCTCGCGAAGCGCGCCGATCAAATCGGCGTCTTCGTCGAAACGCTCGACCAGGATGGCGCGGGCGCCGTCGAGTGCCGCAGCGGCATCGGCAACGCCCTTCTCTGCATTGACGAAGGCTTCGGCGACGACCTTCGGATCGTTGGTGGGCTCGGCCATGAGCTGATTGGCGAGCGGCTCCAGGCCAGCTTCCTTGGCGATCTCGGCCTTGGTGCGGCGCTTCGGCTTGAACGGCAGATAGATGTCTTCGAGGCGCGCCTTGCTGTCGGCGGCGCGAATGGAGGCTTCCAGCGCGGCATCGAGCTTGCCCTGCTCGCGGACCGATTCGAGGATGGCCTTGCGGCGGTCCTCGAGCTCGCGCAGGTAGCCCAGGCGTTCCTCCAGCGTGCGCAATTGCGCGTCGTCGAGCGCACCGGTCGCTTCCTTGCGGTAGCGGGCGATGAAGGGAACCGTAGCACCGCCGTCGAGCAGCGCCACTGTCGCCTCGACCTGCTCCGCCCGAACCCCAAGCTCCTGCGCAATTTTCTGGTTGATATTTGCCACGCGAGAACCCCTCTATCCAAGCACGCATCGCGGAGGCGAACCACCGGCTGCGGGACGCCGCTTATGGACCAATCGGGGTTGATTCATCAAGGTGCGGCGGACGATCGTCGACAAGGGATTTTTTCTCGAAGCGATGCGATCTCGCCACAATCGTGGGTGCGACGCAGGCGACGCACATACTCCACCGTCGTCCTGGCGAACGCCAGGACGACGGTGGGGATTGCCTCGACACCTTGACAGCAGCCCCGGTTCGACGGCTGTTTTGTCCGCCGGGCTCCTGAACCCCATGTGAGGACTAAAATGCGGACGACATCGGTCGGCGTCTTCAAGGTCGCCACCAAAGGCCCCGGCGACGTCTCGGGATTGATGAGCATGATCGCCTCCGGCGCGATCGATCCGACATCCATATTGGCCATCCTCGGCAAGACCGAAGGCAATGGCGGCGTCAACGACTTTACCCGGGAATATGCCGTTGCCGCGCTGTGCACGGCGCTGGCGCCGCAGCTCGGCATGTCGCCGCAGGAGGTCGAGCAGCGCATCGCCTTCGTGATGTCCGGCGGCACCGAGGGCGTGCTCAGCCCGCACATCACCGTGTTCACGCGCAGGGAGGTCCCGCAGCGCCCGGCAGGCATCTCCGGCAAGCGGCTGAGCATCGGCATGGCACACACACGGGATTTTCTGCCTGAAGAGCTCGGGCGCTCCGCTCAGATCACGGAGACAGCCGACGCCGTGAAGGCCGCGATGGCGGATGCCGGCATCGCCGATCCCGCCGACGTCCACTTCGTGCAGATCAAGTGTCCGCTGCTCACCAGCGAGCGCGTCGAAGCGGCGAATGCGCGCGGCCACAAGACGGCGACGACCAGCGCCTACAGTTCGATGGCCTATTCGCGCGGCGCTTCCGCGCTCGGGGTTGCGGTCGCGCTCGGCGAGATCGCAACCGACATACGCGACGACGACGTGCTGCGACGCTACGATCTGTTCTCGAACGTCGCCTCGACCTCATCCGGAATCGAGCTGATGCACAACGTCGTCATCGTGCTCGGCAATTCGATGTCCTCGACGAGCGAATTCGAGATCGGGCATGCCGTGATGGACGATGCGATCGACGCCACCGCGGTGCTTGCGGCGCTGGAGAGCGTTGGGCTCGGTGCCGCGCCGCAGACGACGACCGGCCGCGAGCTCGTCAACATCTTCGCCAAGGCCGAGGCCTCGCCTGATGGCAGCGTGCGCGGCTTCCGCCACACCATGCTGGAAGATACCGATATCAGCTCGACACGCCACGCCCGGGCTGCCGTTGGCGGCCTGATTGCCGGCCTCGCCGGCACCGGTGCGGTCTACGTCTCCGGCGGCGCCGAGCACCAGGGTCCCCCCGGTGGCGGGCCGGTCGCGGTGATCGCAAAGCTCTCGAATTGATGCGTGCGCATGCAATGGAGGATTACCTCTCCATCCGGCGCAACCCTGCCCTTCGCGCCGCCTCAGTTGATTAAAGTGCTCCTGTGCGAAACTAAGGTGGCGCCGCACGAAGAGGTTTGGACCGCATGACTTTTCCGATGAGCTGGAACGAATGGGCGCAGCACGATGGCGTGGGGTTGGCGGCGCGCGTCCGCAAAGGCGAGCTCACGGCGAAGGAATTGGCACGCCAGGCCGCCGCGGGCGTCGCCAAGGTCAATCCGGCACTGTCGGGCGTGGTCGAGCTGTTCGATGACGTGATCGCCGATCCGGCCAAGGACGGCGCCAATCTCGCTGGCCCGTTCGCCGGCCTGCCCTTCCTGATGAAAGACCTCGGCCCGACCATGAAGGGCCGGCTCCAGGAGATGGGCTCACTGTTGATGCGCGGCAATCGCGCCAGCGCCGACACGTTCCTGACCGGCAAATTCCGCCAGGCCGGACTGAACCTGATCGGACGCACCACGACGCCGGAATTCGGCGTCTGCAGCTCGGCCGACAATCCGGCCGTCTATATCACGCGCAATCCCTGGGATACCGACTACACCACCTGCGGCTCGTCGGCCGGCAGCGCCGCAATGGTCGCGGCCGGCGTGGTACCGATCGCACATGCGACCGACGGCGGCGGATCGATCCGCATTCCCGCCGGCGTCAACGGCAATATCGGGCTGAAGGTCTCGCGCGGCGTGTTCTCGCTGGCACCGCACATGTCCGATCTCACCGGCCTGGTCTCGATCCAGGGCTGCCAGTCGCGCTCGGTGCGCGACACCGCCGCTTTCGTCGATCATGCAAGGGGAGCGGCGCCCGGCGAGTTCATGCCGTTCTGGACGACGGCGCAGCCTTATTCCGAGATGATCAAGCGCGATCCGTCAAAACTTCGCATCGCGCTGTCGCACAGTTGGGGCGACTACACCGCGACACCAGAGATCGCGGCCGAGCTGGCGAAGGCCGGCCGCTTCCTTGAAGGCCTCGGCCATCACGTCGACTACGCCCTGCCCGAGCTCGACTTCCGCGCCGCATTCGAGGCGCAGACCACCTGCTACATCTCGAATTTTGCGGTGGTGATCTCGAACATGCTCGCCGCGCGCGGACTGGAACGGCCGCCGGAAGACCTCATCGAGCCCATGAATATCAGGATTTGGGAAGCCGGCCGGCATACGAGCTTCGCCGAGCGGGCGAAGATGCAAAGCGTGTTCAACACGACCTCACGCGCCTTCGGCGCCTTCTTCGAGCAGTGGGACGTGATCCTGACCCCGATCACCGCGCTGCCGACGCCGAAGGTCGGCACCCGGGAATATCTCACCATCTCCGACAACCCTGATGTGCTCGACTGGTTCGGCAATCTCTGGCGCTTCTTCGCCTTCACGCCGCTCGCCAATCTCTGCGGCATGCCGGCGATCTCGATGCCGATGGCCACGCAGGACCACGGACTGCCGCTCGGCATCCAGGCGATTGCGAAGCAAGCCAATGACGGCCTCCTGCTGCAACTCGCCGCCCAGATCGAACGCGCGCTCGACGGCAAGTGGAACGACGGCAGGAAGCCGAAGGTGCATGTGAGCTGAGTGAGTTGACCGCATTAACTTGCGATCCGCTAACTGCCTTAGTTCTTCACCGTCGGAATTTCCTCCGGCCGGGGCTGCTGCTGGCCCTGCTGGTACATTGCCAGCGCCTTTTCGAGCGCTTCGCGCAGCGCCAGCGCCGCGGCCACGCTGCAGCGCAGATGCGCGGTCTGGACCACGTCGACCCTGACGGCGGCGCCGACCGGCATCAGGAGGTTTGCGGCAAGCTCGATCTGAATCGCGCCGTTGTGGTGGCCGAAGCAGGATGCGCCGTCGAAATAGATGATCGGCGCCCGCTCCGAGCTCGAGGTCGAAATGATGACGGGCCCCTGGCTGGTGGCGGGCGTTTCGGGATCGGCCATGGGCACTCCTTGCGGCTAGTCGAACGAACGGGGCGCCCACCATCGTTGCTTCGGCCCGCCCTGTCGAGGCCAAACCGCCCCCGGCACGCCTGCCGTGGGACGCGCATCCGGGGTTTTGCGCCGCGCCCGCCGCTGGTCTAGAACGTCCTCATGTCCAGCTCACCGACCACACTTTCGTTCGAGGACCTCGCCGAGGCGATCAAGGGCCGCCGCTCCGATTACGGCCAGATCAGCGGGCTCCAGCTCGATCGCTTCGCACCTCGCGAGGCCTGGTCCAGCCTGCCCTACCGGCCGGTCTTCGTCGGCGACACCGAGACCGGGGTCCTGCATGGCGGCGTCGTCACAGCGATGCTGGACGAGAGCTGCGGCATGGCGGTGCAACTTGCGCTCGACGGCACGAGCGCAATCGCGACGCTCGATCTGCGCATCGACTATCAGAAGCCGGCAACGCCGGGACTCGACATCAAGGCGCATTCGGTCTGCTACCGCACCACGCGTTCGATCGCCTTCGTGCGCTCCACCGCCTATCAGGAGTCCGAGGACGATCCGGTCGCGACCGCGACCGCCTGCTTCATGATCGGCGCCAACCGCACCAACATGCTCGCGGATCGCAGGATGGACTCGCGCAACGTCCCGACGCTGGAAGCGCCGGACGATCCGAAGGGCCCGTTCGCCAACAGCCCGTTCGCGCGTTGCCTCGGCATTCGCGTCAACGACGACGACACCCTGACAATGCCGTTCTCGCCAAAGATCATCGGCAACCCGATCCTGCCCGCGATTCATGGCGGCATGACCGGCGCCTTCCTCGAGACCACCGCGATCTTCGGAGTGGCGCGCGAACTCGGCGCAGCTGCGCTGCCCAAGCCGATCGGACTGACCGTCAACTATCTGCGCTCGGGCCGCGCGCTCGACACCTTCGCCAACGTCTCGATCGTGAAGCAGGGCCGGCGCATCGTCGCCTTCGAGGCGCGGGCCTGGCAGGACGATGCGAACAAGCCGATCGCCACGGCCTTCGGCCATTTCATGCTGCGGCCGACGCCCGGAAACGACGAGGAATAGGCGCATTTTCCCTTGACGGCCAAGGTCTGGGCCACAACGATAGCATGTTCCCGCGAGAGGTATTGGGTTGCGGCATCCGCTCGACATCGTCGCCATGTTCGCCGCGCTCTGGCTGCTGGCAGCGATGGTGCTCGACGCGCTGACGCCGAAGGAGCTGACGACGGTGATGATCGGCATCGCCATCGGACCCGCCGTCGTCATCACCGCCGTGTTCTACTATCTGCGCTGCCCGCGTACCGATTTCGCGGTGATGTTCGCAGCACTCTGGCTGATCTCCGACATCGGCATCGCGTTCATCTCCCCGGCGCAGCTGCCGCATTTCCTGATCGCGCTCGGCTTCGTACCGGCGCTGCTGATCGGCATCGTGCTGCACTGGCAACGCTTCCAGCGCCGCCATGAGCGGCTGCCCGTGCCGTCGGTCAAGCGGGGTTAGCGCGGTTCGTAGCCGGTCAACGTCTCGACCGCGCGAGCCACGATTTGCTCCTCATCCCAGTGAAGACGTTCGAAGGACACCGCGATCCGTCCTGTTGCATCAAGAATGAAGAGTTCGATGCGGTGACGGTTCACGAGCGATTCACCAAAATTGACACCAAGCTCGAAATATGAGCGCAGCGTGTCGTTCCCCTCGACGGCTCGTAGCAACCGGTGATCTTCGTCCATACGCACGGCACGGTCCTGGCCATAGACCCGCAACCGTTCGGCCCTATCGAACGCCGGATCATACGTGATCGCAGCCGTACGGATCCGTCCCGCGAGTCCCCGCGCGGCGAGCAATGCCTGGACGCGTCCCAGCTTCGTGACGCTGAGCGAGCACTTCATCGGATTATCGCAACGAGTATAGAAGAAGACCACGATGGCCGGGTTGCCACTGAAGAACTCTAGGAACCTCACCGATTTCCCGTCTTGATCCTGCATCAGGATGGAATCGATCGAGCAAGGCTCCAGGTTCGCCATCGGCGCCCGGATCGAGACATTTCCGGCCGCCGGTAAGCCACCGCAGCATGAAGGAACGGCACTGTCGGGCTCGCGGATGGCCTTCAGCGCCCGATCGAGATCGAGCCGCAACTTCCGTGACAGACCGAGCTCCGCCCGCCAGCTCTCGAGCTGGTGTTGAACGGCTTGCGCCTTCGAACCGAGCCAAGCCAGCACGGCCAGCAACTCCGATACCGCACTGGTCCCGGTGGATGACGTCGCATACTCGCCATACCTCTCGAACGAAACCGGCTCGTCATGGAATCGAATCCGGCTGAGCGCCCGCGCGACAAAGGGCGCAAAGGCTTCGTTCGGCTTCGAATAAGAACGCAATGCGCGCGCGGCCGCAGCGACCAGGTAAGCATCGATACCCGTATCCAGCTCTTCGAGCACGAAGATCAGCGCTTGATCTGAGAGTCCAGCGCGCGCCAGAGCAAGGAGAATCCAGCCTCGCATCTGGACGACAGTCGCTGTCCCTCGCCCGGCGTAGACGGGATGCTCTTCGCGCAGAAGATTCGCGAGCGCCGCACCACCGGCCGGATCGGCGGCGAGTGTGTCGACCAGATCGGCGAACCGATCTTCCGACATCACGCGCGTTGCGTCGCCGGAAATAGTCATCCTACTGATCGTACTTGCTGAGGAAGCGGCGCGCGGACTGCTTGTACTTTGCCGGCGTTTTAGACGAGTTGAAGCGAGTCACACTCCGCATCAAGACCTTGTCCTTGGCGAGCGCGGCATCATCGCCGAACTGCTCCAAAGCGGTCAAACTCGTGGCTTTGATGTCCGAATAGTCCGATTTGTCCTTCAGTATCTTGAGCGCCTGCTGTTGCAGTTTTTGCGGATTCAACGAGTGCAATGCAGAGGCAGCGAGCTGCCGGTTTTCGCGCAACTCCTTTTTGTCGCGGAGCATCTTCTCGAACAGCGGCGCCGACTTGGCATCGGCCGCTAACAGACGCAGTGCCTCGCGCTTCGCGTCCTGGTTCGGCGGCTTTTTCACGATCGCGCGCGCTATCGAGTACGCATCGGCATGAGCGTCGTTGCCGAGGAGCTGAAGCGCCTTCTCGGGCGGGAGCAGCGCCTTGGCGGGGTTCCTCAGGCCGTCCAGGAGCTTCTTTTGCGCAAATCCATCCTTGTTGCGCATGAGAATACCGAGCGACCGCCGCCGCAGCTGCTCATGAGAATCGGTCGAGACCTCGCGTAAGGCCGCAATGTAGTCCGCATTGACGGATTCGAAATTGGGGACACTGAAGGCCGCCGCGCCGAGCGATTGCAGCGCGGCCAGCCGCACCTCGATGACCTTGCCGGAGTCGCACAAGACCTTCAATAGACGCTGAACATCGTCGGTGCTCTCTGCTACCTGGACAGGGGCCGGGGCCGAGGTCTTTCGCTTTCGCGTCGCGACCTTCTTCTTTGCGGCTTTCTTCTTTGCAACTTTCCGCTTCGTTGCCATCATCTCATCTCCCCGCGCAGGCGCGCGCTAGATCTGCACGTCATCATAGCCGAATCCCATGTTGGATGCCGCATTGATGACGCCGAGGTAATCGATGCAGTCCTTGACATGCGGCTGCAGCCCCGGCGCCGCGACGCAGGGTGATGTGGCCAACGTCCCGCCCGGCGCGTCCGGGGGACGGGTGGGGTCCGCGGGGCTGGTGATGCCGTTCCACGGCCACATGGTATCATTCAGCCTGTGGCCCGGCCGACTGGTTGGTCTCTCGTCGAACGACGCCGCGGTCGCCGGATCGAAACGTCCATTCTGGCGTTGCCACTTTGCCCACAGTCGATCGACGTTGCAGTGAAGCAGGAAAAACAACGGGTCCTTCGCCGCGGTCGTGGGATTTTGGATAGAGCCGCCAAAGCTGGTGTGCGCAAGGCCGTGCGGATCTCCTTCCATGCCCCGGAACGCGCGAAACTGATTACCCAGCGCCAACGTTTGCGCTTGCTTCATCGGATTTGGAGGAGCCTGCGATGTGGGAAAGTCCGGAGTACGATTGATTCCGGGAGTGCCGTCCGTCGCCCAGAATTCCAGCGGATTACCATTGCGGAACTTAACGGTGCCATTTGCGTCGGACTCGCCCAGGAAGTCGCGCGTAAAAACATTCGGAGCGGGCTGGTCGAAGCGCCAATAGGGGAGCGCCACACCCGGATCGATCGCTTGAAGCTCACGCTCGAGGTCGAGCAGATAGGCGCGATGCCATGGCAGGAAACCGGGCGCGGCATGCGCCTGCGGATAACCAGGCGCCTTGTGCATGTTATTGAAATCCGCGAAGCGGCCGAGGCCCTGGTTATTGAGCTTGGCAAACGCCGCGATGAACCGATCGCGCTCGCCGTTCGTGAGCTTGTTGGCATTCTTGCGGATGCGCACCATCAGTTGGGACGATCCGACGAGCGTGTTTCCCACGCGTGCCTCGATCGTGACGTCGCCGGAGTTGGTACTGGGCTGGCCAAATTTCCCGGCAACGAAGAACGGAACCGTTGTGCCGTTCGTCGGGACGGTCAGAGTGAGGCTGCTCGCTAACGCTCCAGTCGTGCCGCTGCGAAATCCGACTCCACCGCCATTTGCCGCCGATACGGAGGCAAGTCTAACACTGACCGTTGACGCGTTGGCGCCAGACGGATCAGTCACGCGAATCCGGCACGGAGACGGTACCCATGCAACGAAGCGCGCTTCTGGAGCTGTACTGTTGTTGATCTGCAGTTCGACGTTCATAAGTGCGCGCTCCCCGAAATTGGGCGGCCCGAACAACATTCTCTGCGAGTAACAAGTCACGATACAATCACATCGTGCAGATAGCAAGTTGATCGGCCGCGACCGAATGCCCTCCGGCCGGTGGCGGGCACCGGCCGGAGGGCTTCGCGTCGCGGTCGGAGACGAGCGGGGATGCGCCGGCGATGCGCGCCTTAGCGCGGCAGTAAATTGGTCTTGGCGAGATCGACGACCTCGTCGCCGCGGCCGTTCATCACGGCGCGCAAGACCCAGAGGCTGAAGCCCTTGATCTGTTCGGGCGTGATGGTCGGCGGCATCGACAGTTCTTGCTTGGCGGTGACCACATCGAGCAGTGCCGGCCCGTCGTGGGCGAGCATCTCCTTCACCGCCCCGGAGAGTTCGCCGGGATCCTCGACGCGCCGCGCAAAGATGCCCATGGCGCGCGCCATCGCCGCGAAGTCCGGATTCTCCAGATCGACATTGGTGTCGACGAAGCCGGCCGCCTTCATCTCCAGTGCGACGAAGCCGAGCACGCCGTTGTTGAAGATGACCACCTTCACCGGCAGCTTCATCTGCGTCAGCGTGATCAGATCGCCCATCAGCATGGTGAAGCCGCCGTCGCCGGAGAGCGAGATCACCTGGCGGCCGGACTGCGCGGCCTGCGCGCCGATCGCCTGCGGCATGGCGTTGGCCATCGAGCCGTGCACGAACGAGCCGATCAGCCGACGGCGGCCGTTCATCTCAAGATAGCGCGCGGCCCACACCGTTGGCGTGCCGACATCGGCGGTGAACACGGCATCATCAGAGGCGTGGTCGCTTATGACCTTGGCCAGGTACTGCGGATGGATCGGTTTACTGCCCGGCGTGCCCTTGGCGAGCGAGTCCAGCCCCTCGCGCGCCTTCTTGTAATGCGCGATCGCATCGTCAAGATGCTTGCGCTGCGTCTTGGACTTCAGCAGCGGCAACAGCGCCTCGATGGTGAGCTTGACGTCGCCGACCAGGCCGAGGTCGATCTTGCAGCGACGACCGAGATTCTCCGGGCGGATGTCGATCTGGGCGACCTTCGCATCAGTCGGGAAGAACTGTTTGTAGGGAAAATCAGTGCCGAGCATCACCAGCGCGTCGCAGGCGTGCATGGCGGCATAGCCGGAGGAGAAGCCGATGAATCCGGTCATGCCGACGTCGTAGGGATTGTCGTATTCGACGTGCTCCTTGCCGCCGAGCGCATGCACGATCGGGCTCTTCAAGGCTTCCGCGAGTTGCATCAACGGCGCATGCGCACCGGCGCAGCCGCGGCCGCAGAACAGGGTGATGCGTTCGGCGCCGTTCAAGAGGTCCGCAAGCGCCTTCAGCTCATCGGCCTGCGGCACGACCTTCGGCGCCGACAGCGCAAGACCACGCGCCGTCGACAGCGCGCGCTTCGGTGGGCTGCGGAAGGCGACGTCGCCCGGCATGGCGACGACGGCGACGCCACGCATGCCGACCGCCGCGCGGATGGCGTTTTCCAGCACATAGGGCAGCTGACTCGAATCGGAGACCAGCTCACAATAATGGCTGCACTCGCGGAACAGGTTTTGCGGATGCGTCTCCTGGAAATAGCCGCTGCCGATCTCGGCGGTCGGAATTTGCGCAGCGATCGCCAGCACCGGAACACGACTGCGATGGGCGTCGAACAGGCCGTTGATCAGATGCAGATTGCCCGGACCACACGAGCCCGCGCACACCGCAAGGCTGCCCGTCATCTCCGCTTCGCCGGCCGCGGCGAAGGCCGCAACCTCCTCGTGCCGGACATGGATCCATTCGATCGTGCCGCGCCGCCGCAGCGCTTCGGTCAGCGCATTCAGGCTGTCGCCGACGATGCCGTAGATGCGCTTGACGCCAGCCTGTTCGAGCGTTGCCACGAACAGGTCGGCCACGTTGTTGATCGCCATGTCGGTCTCCTGATCTCGCTTCCTCGGCAAGATAGGATAACGCGCAACCGTGACGGCATCACGGCTTGTTTATTGCCGCTTCAGTCTTTCGCAATCGCCCGATCGTAGGCCGCGATCGTCAACTTTGCGCGAGCGGCAACATCCGTTGCCGTCATGCCGGGCTTGTAGAGGCTGGAGCCGAGCCCGAACGCGGTGACGCCGCCCTTAATGTACTCCGCAAAATTCTGGTCGGAGACGCCGCCGACGGCGGCGATCATCACGCCGGCCGGCAGCACGGCACGGATCGCGGCGATGCCGGACGCGCCGAGCACGCTTGCCGGAAAGAATTTCAGGCCAGAGGCGCCGGAGCGCGCGGCAAGCAGCGCCTCGGTCGGCGAAAACACGCCGGGCAACGTCACCATGGCGTATTGATGCGCACGCGTGAGCACCTGCGTATCCACATTCGGCGAGACCATCAGCTTGCCGCCGACATCGTTGAGCCGATCGACATCCGCTGTGGTCAGCACCGTGCCGGCGCCGATCAGCACGTCCGCCGGCGCCTGTTTCACGGCTGTTGCGATGGAGCGGAACGGATCGGGCGAGTTTAGCGGGATCTCGATCGCGGTCATGCCGGCCTCGATCAGCACGCCGACGATGGCCTCGGCTTCCTCCGGCTTGATGCCGCGCAGGATCGCGACCAGTGGCCGTTTCATCGCCGGAAAGGGAACGCTCATCTCAACAGTCCTCTCATTTCGTCCAGATCGCAGCAGCCGCCATCGACAGACCGCCGCGGACGGCTTCATCGGCGTCGACCGGCATCACGGTGACCGATAGCGCGTCGAAAGCCAGCCCGTACAGCTTCGCGAGCCGCCCCGAGGCAATCAGCGTGATTCCAGCTTTCGGCATCGCGCCCGAGAGCCCTGCCGCCAGCTCGACGCCGATCAACGTGCCCGACAGCGTTTCGCGCGCCGCGGCCGGTGTGCCCCCGAACAGGAGCTGACGCGACCGCGCACCGAACAGAAAATTGGCCGCGAAGGCCGGTGCCTCGTACGCTGCCCTCACCGCAGCCTGGAAGCTCGTGACATCCTCGGCGTCTTCGGCCCCGGCGACCGCAAGCGACAGGATGGTCTCGCGCGACACCACGCTGAAGAGCTCGCCGGTCATGAAGGTAGAGAAATGCGCGACAGTATCGTCCTTCAGGCGCACCCATTTCGAATGCGTACCGGGCATGCAGACCAGCGCTTCACCGGCGGCGTCGAGGCCGAGCGCGCCGAGCAGCTGCGTCTCCTCGCCCCGCATCACGTCCGGCGCCTTTGCATCGCGCTGCGCTATACCCGGCAGGATGCGGATGTCGCGTGCTTCGCCCGGCACGCGCGCGGCCTGCTTCAGGACGGCCGCGAGCGGCGCCGGTGTATCGACATATCCGGCTTCGACCCAGCCCGTCTTGGCGCCGGCCATGCCGCAGACCAGAACCGGCAGATGAGCTGGTGCTTCGACGGCGGCAAGATGCGATTGCAGCACGGCCGCGAAGCCGGTCTTTGCCGCCGCCAGCATGCCCTCGCCGCTGCGGCGCTCGGCCAGCACCACGCCGGTACGATCGATCAACCAGAGCCGGAAGCTGCTGGTGCCCCAGTCCACCGCGACGTAGGCGGGTTCGGTCATCTCGATTCTCGTCCTCGTCTCACCGGCAAGACGCCGTCTCGCGACAATGAGACGACATCAGGCAATTTCGACCCGGAGATATCGGCTATTGCCGCCGCAAACCAGCGTTTTCTCGCAGGTCTGAGACGCTGTAGCGGTGGCACACCGCTTGCGGAGCGGTGGCACACCGCTTGCTCAAGCAACCCTGCTCACATCCGTGAACCGCGCAACAAGACGCGTCAATTGTGGAGAGGAAACCCATGGAGATCGGCTATTTCACGATGCCTTCGCACCCGCCGGAGTGCGGCCTGAAGGAAGGGAACGACTGGGACCTGCAGGTCATGCGCTGGCTCGACGAGCTCGGCTATCAGGAGGCCTGGGTCGGCGAACACCACACCGCGCCCTGGGAACCCAATCCCACGCCGGACCTGCTGATCGCGCAGGCGCTGATGCAGACCAAGAACATCCGCATCGGACCAGGCGGCTTCCTGCTGCCCTATCACCACCCGGCCGAGCTCGCCAACCGCGTCGCGATGCTCGATCATCTCTCCGGGGGGCGGCTCAATTTCGGCGTCGCCGCTAGCGGCCTGCCGAGCGACTGGGCCATGTTCAACGTCGACGGCATGAGCGGACAGAACCGCGACATGACGCGCGAGGCGCTGGAGATCATTCTGAAGATGTGGAGCGATCCCGCGCCCTGGACCTACAAGGGCAAATTCTGGACGGTGACCAAGCCGGACACGATGTTCGACTTCCTGAAACCCCACATCAAGCCGTTGCAGACGCCGCATCCGCCGATCGGCGTCGCCGGGCTGTCGAAGAATTCGGACACGCTGAAGCTCGCCGGCGAGCGCGGCTTCATTCCGATGAGCCTCAACCTCAACCCGGCCTATGTCGGCAGTCATTGGGATTCGGTCGTAGCAGGTGCCGCCAAGACCGGACGCAAGCCGGACCGCGCGGATTGGCGGCTGGTGCGCGAGGTGTTCGTCGCCGATACCGACGAGGAAGCGTGGAGGCTCTCGACCGGCGACATGATGGGCCGGATGATGGGCGAGTACTTTCTGCCGCTGCTCGGCCATTTCGGCTTCAAGGACTATTTGAAGCACGCGCCCGACGTGCCTGATAGCGACGTCACCGTCGAATATTGCGCCAAGCGGAACTGGATCGTCGGCTCGCCCGCGACCGTCGCCGAGAAAATCGAGAAGATCTACGAGGAGGTCGGCGGCTTCGGCGTGCTGCTGGTGTTCGGCTTCGACTACAAGCACAAGGCTGAAGCCTGGCATCACTCGCTGTCGCTGCTGAGGAACGAGGTGATGCCGCGCCTGAAGCATCTCGGCTCCGCGCAGAAGGCGGCTTGACCCGACGCGGGTGCGGCGCGATCGTGCCGCACCCGTTCTTTCTGGAGACCATCGCGTGAGCGTGGACGCAAAGGATTTCAAGCAGGCGATGCGCCAGTGCGCCGGGGCCGTGGCGCTGGTGACTGTCGGCGCCGAGCACGGCAAGCGCACAGGGCTGACGGTGACCTCGGCCTGCTCACTATCGGACTCACCGCCATCCCTGATCGTCTGCGTCAACCGCAACGCCAGCGCGCACGCGCGTATCCGCGAGGAAGGCGCGTTCGCGATCAACTTCCTGCACGAGGACCACGCTCTCCTGGCGCTCACCTTCAGTGGCCAGAAGGGCGTCAATGGCGACGACCGTTTTGCGTTCGGGGAGTGGACGCGCGGGGTGACCGGCGCGCCGGTGCTGACGGACGCGGTCGCCGCGTTCGACTGCGTGCTGGCGCAGGAATTCGAGACGACGACGCATTCGATCTTCGTCGGCGAGGTCCGCGGCGCATCGCATTCCGACGGCGCGGCGCCGCTGGTGTATCTGCGCAGCAGTTTCCACGTCCCTCACGAAATCCGCGGCACCGTCACAGTCGGAGATCTCGACTCGCGGCATCTGAGCTGGAGCGATTTTTCGTAGAGAGCCGCACTGACGGTGCGCTCTTCCCTTCTCCCCTTGTGGGAGAAGGTGGCGCGAAGCGCCGGATGAGGGGTATCTATCCGCATACACAAATGGCTGAGGTGAATGCGGACGCAGACCCCTCACCCGTCTCGCCGCTGTCGCGGCGAGCCACCCTCTCCCACAAGGGGAGAGGGGAAGAACGTGCGCCGCATGCAGTTGAGGACTACTGCGTCGTCTCGATCTTCAACTGCTTGATCTTGCGATACAGCGTGGCGCGGCTCAGCTTCAGCGCGCGCGCTGTTTCCGTCACGCGGCCGCCATGCTTGCGCAAGGCTTCGACGATCGTGGCGCGCTCCGCCGCCGCGAGGTCCGACTCCACTGCACTTCCACCAAACGGGGGCAGATCGAGGTCGGCATCGGTGATGACGCCGTCCTCCGCCGTGCAGCCGGCGAGCCGCAGCACGTGGCGGAGCTGGCGCATGTTGCCGGGATAGGGATAGGCTGCCAGTTGCGCCCAGGCCTCGTCCGAGAGGGAGCAGTTCGGCGCTTCCTCGCGCGCGATCTGGCGGATGACGTCGTCGCGGTCGGCGCGCTCGCGCAAGGCCGGCAGCCGCACCTCCATGCCGCGCAGACGGAAATAGAGGTCGGTGCGGAAGGCGCCCTCCTCGGCCATGCGGCCGAGATCGCGATGGGTGGCGCTGATCAGGCGAATGTCGACCGGCACGGGCTTCAGCGCGCCGAGCGGCCACACTTCGCGGTTCTCCAGCACCCGCAACAGCCGCGTCTGCAGCGCGATCGGCATGTCGCCGATCTCATCGAGGAACAGCGTGCCGCCGTCGGCCTGCACGATCAGGCCCTTCGAGCCGTCGCGGCGTGCGCCGGTGAAGGCGCCGGCCTCGTAGCCGAACAGCTCGGCATCGATCAGGCTTTCCGGCATCGCCGCGCAATTCAGCGCGACATAGTTGTGGCGCGCGCGATTGCCGGCTGCGTGAATGGCACGGGCGAACACATCCTTGCCGACGCCGGTCTCGCCATACAGCAGCACCGGCAGATTGCGATCGCCGATGCTTCTAAGTCGCTTCACGCTCCTGATCAGGCCAGGGTCGCGGCCGGCGAGCCGCTGCAGAGCATCGAAGCGATCGACCGGTGCATCGCGGCGCGGCGCGAGCGGACGGCCCGAGACCCTCGCCCGCAGCGGCGGCGCGACATGGCCATGCCCCAACGGAGTGCCATCGGCCCGGCGCAGCTCGACGAGATCGTCTGCGTCGCGCGCGGCGGGATGGTCGAACTTGACGTAGCGCGACAGATCGATGCCGGATGCGATCAAACCGTCGGTGAGACCCAGCAGCGCGCGCGCCGAACGGCAGGCGCCGACGATACGGCGATCGTCGTCATAGGCGAGCAGGCCGCTGCCGCCATCGCCCGGAACGGTCGCGATCCATGCGTTGCGGAAATGACCGCGGAAGATCGCACCCTCCATGCGCCGCGTCGCCTCCATCGTCACCGCGAGCGCGAGCTGATGCGCCGTGCGTTCGAGGTCTTCGCGGCAGGAAGTGATGTTCACGGCGCCTGCGAGCCGTCCGGCCTGGTCGAATAGCGGCGTCACGGCGCAGGAAAACATGTGCCACTGCGCGCGAAAATGCTCGTCGCGATGCACCAGGATCGGCTTCTGCTCGGCGAGTGCGGTGCCGAGCCCGTTGGTGCCCTCACAAGCCTCAGAAAAATTCGAGCCGGTGTAGATCTTCCAGTCCATGAACAGTCTTGCGTCAGCCTCGCCAGGCAGGCGGCTGAACAGCATGGTTGCGTTCACGTCTGCCAGATTGACGCAATAGCCGGCATCGCGCAGCACACGGGCGAGGTCGTCGAGTTCCGGTGTTGCGAGCCGGATCGTCTCCTCCATGGGTCCGGCGACGTGACGGATCTCGGCTTCGGTCAGCGTCTGCGGCGGCCCCTGACGGGCGGGATCGAGCTTGTGGCTGACCAGGCAGCGCCGCCAGGAATTGGCAATGCGCGAAGAGGCATCGACGTCGGCCAAGCGGTTTGTAACCTGATTGGCGACGGACAAGACGCGGGCGACATGGTTCGAGGCCGAAAGGCTGGCCATCGCGGACGTCTCCACCCTGTATTATTGTGCAAAGTCTGGCACCGCAGGCGGGGATGTCAATCGGGAACCGGGAACGCGGCGAAGCGCAATCAGAATTGCTGCACCGCCCTCACCACGTATCGATGCACGGCCGCTTCTTCCCGGTCCGCGCCGGCGGCTTTGGCACCGAGCGCAGGCCCGCCATGATCCACCGCCGCGTCTCGGTGGGATCGATGACGTTGTCGATCTCGAACACGGAGGCGATCGAGACGGCCTTGCCGTTGGCATAGAGCTCGGCGACCTTGTTGCGATAATAGGTCTCGCGCTCGGCGGGGTCGGCGATCGCCTCCATCTCCTTGCGGAAGCCGAGGCGGACGTAACCCTCCAGGCCCATGCCTCCGAACTCGCCGGTCGGCCAGGCCGCGGTGAAGAACGAGGCGTGGAAGCCGCCACCGATCATCGACTGCGCCCCGAGCCCATAGCCCTTGCGCAGCACGATGCCGAACAGCGGCACCGTGAGACTCGCGCCCGTCACGAACATCCGCGAGACGTGGCGCACGATCGCGGTCTTCTCGGCTTCTGGGCCGACCATGAAGCCGGGCGTGTCGCAGAGCGAGACGATCGGCAGATCGAAGGCGTCGCAGAGCTGGAGGAAGCGCGCGGCCTTGTCGCCGGCATCTGCGTCAATCGCGCCGCCGAGATGGCGCGGATTGTTGGCGATCAGGCCGAACGGCTTGCCCTCGATGCGGATTAAGGCGGTGATCATGCCGACACCGTAGTCGCGGCGCAGCTCCAGCACGGACTCCTTGTCGGCGACGAGCTCGATCACGCTGCGGATGTCGTAGACCCGCAGCCGGTTCTCGGGGATCGCGCGGCGCAGCAGCCGCTGGTCGGCGGCCTGCCAGTCGGTCACCGCGCCCTGGAAATAGGAGAGGTATTTTTGCGCAACGGATGTTGCCTCTTCCTCGTCCTCGACGAGGATGTCGATGACGCCGTTCGGCGACTGGAACGTAACAGGACCGACCTCGGCCGGGTGATAGACGCCGAGCCCGCCGCCCTCGATCATTGCGGGGCCTCCCATGCCGATCGAGGCGTTTTTGGTCGCGATGATGACATCGCAGCAGCCGAGCATCGCGGCATTGCCGGCGAAGCAGTAACCGGAGACCACGCCGATGACCGGCACGAGACCCGAGAGCCGTGCGAACTGCACGAAGGACGGGCCGTCGAGGCCTGTCATGCCGAGCCGGTCGGTATCGCCAGGCCGGCCGCCACCGCCTTCGGCATAAAACACCAGCGGCACGCGCCAGTCTTCCGCGAGCGTCAGCATGCGGTCGATCTTCTTGTGGTTCATGTGGCCCTGCGTGCCCGCGAGCACGGTGTAGTCATAGGCCACGACGATGCAGCGGCCGCCCTCGGGGCCGAACTTCTCGGCGTTGACGGTCGCGACGCCCATGACGAGGCCGTCGGCCGGCGTGTTCTTGACGAGATCGTCGAGCTTGCGCCGCCGCCGCTGCGCCGCGATCGCAAGGCTGCCATACTCCATGAACGAGCCGTCGTCGACGAGCTGCGCGACATTCTCGCGCGCGGTGCGCTGATTGGTGTTGCGGCGGCGCTCGACCGAGGCAGGGCGATTTTCGTCGAGCGTGTTGGCCTGGCGCGCGATCAGTTCGGCGAGATCAGGACGGATGTGGTCGAGATCGATGTCAGTTTCCGTTGCCGACGCATCGGCCGCGACCTCGAGCGGCTCCAGATACATGATCGGCTCGCCATGCATCAGCGTGACGCCGTCGCCGGCGAGTAGCTTCGTGACGCGACCGCCCTGCTCGGCCATGACCAGATGCTCCATCTTCATGGATTCGATCACGGCGAGCTGCTGGCCCGGGCGCACGACCTCGCCTTCCTTCACCTGAATAGTGACAATGGTCCCTTGCAAGGGTGCTGCGACCATCACCGTGCCTTCGGGCACGGTCTGTGCCGTATGCGCCTCTATGCCGGGGCCGCCGCTTCGCTCGGTCGCGGCAAAATAGAGTGGTTTTGCGGCGCCATCCGCGGCCTCGACGAGCTTGCCAATGTTGCGATCGATGAAGTCTGTCGCGATGCGGTTGGCCTCGAAGTCGGGATGCGCCAGCACGGCCTGGAGGAAGCCGATATTGGTGACGACGCCGTCGATCCGAAACTCGCGCAAGGCGCGCGAAGCCTTGGCGACGACGTCGTGCCAGGCTTCTCCGGGCGTATGCACGATGACCTTTGCCAGCAGCGAGTCGAAGGCGGCGCTGGTCTTGTAGCCGGCATACCCGAAACTATCGACACGGACGCCGGGACCTGACGGCGGCTCGAACACGGCAAGCACGCCGCCGGTCGGGTGCGTCGCCCCCAGCTCGTCCAGCGTCTCCATGTTGACGCGGAGCTGCATGGCATAGCCGCGCGGCTTCGGGATCGAGCCTTGCGCCAGGCCGAGCGAGGCAAGCGAGGCACCGGCGGCGACCGCGAGCTGGGCGCGGACCAGATCGAGGCCGAGCACCTCTTCGGTCACGGTGTGCTCGACCTGAAGCCGCGGGTTGGCTTCGATGAAGGCAAAACTGTCGTCGGCAGAGCCGTCGACCAGGAACTCGAAAGTGCCGAGATTGTCGTACAACGCGGCCGTCGCAAGCTGCTTCGCCGCCTCGATGATGCGGCCGCGCAAGGGCTCGCTTAGCGACGGGCTCGGCGCCACCTCGATCAGCTTCTGGTGCCGGCGCTGGATGGTGCATTCGCGTTCCCAGAGGTGGGAGATCGCGCCGTGCCGATCGCCGATGATCTGCACCTCGATATGGCGCGCCTGCCGGATCAACCGCTCGGCATAGACGCCGTCGAAGCCGAACGCGGCCTTGGCCTCGGACTGGCAGCGCGCATAGGCCTCCGCGAGGTCGGATGCATTCTCGACCACGCGCATGCCACGGCCGCCGCCGCCGGCCATCGCCTTGATCACGATCGCCGCATTGCTGCCGAGGGAAACGAAGAACGCCGTGATCTCTTCAAGGCTCGACGGCCCGCTGGTGCCAGCAATGATCGGCACGCCACAGCGTTTTGCCAGTTGCCGTGCTGCGACCTTATCGCCAAACAATTCGAGCGCGGCCGGTGTCGGTCCGACGAAAGTTATGCCTGCATCCCCGCAGATTCGGGCGGACGCGGCGTTCTCGCTGAGAAAGCCGTAGCCGGGATGCACGGCATCGCAGCTGGCGGCTTTCGCCGCTCTCACCACCGCGTCGATGTCGAGATAGGCCCGCGCGCCGCGGCCGGGAATTTCGACCGCCTCGTCGGCAACCCGCACATGCAGCGACAGCGCATCGTCGGCGGGGTGGATCGCGACCGTCGCGATGCCGGAATCGGCTGCGGCGCGCGCGATGCGGATGGCGATCTCGCCGCGATTGGCGATCAGGAGCTTCTTGAACGACATGCAGCGTCTCCATGCCCGCGTGCCCAAGCGCGGGTCGGCAGGTCCGATGGTTCTGCTTCGTCACTTTAACCGAGGCCGTCAAGGGCAAGAACGCCGGTCGCGACGACCGTTCCCGCGGGCCGGAATTTCAGTCGGTCCCGCGCGCGGTGATCAGGCGAATAATCCGCGCCACGGCAGACGGAATCGGCGCGATGACCGGCACGGTGAACATCGGCTGAAGCTCGCGCGCGACTTCGCCCAGCGGCCCGCCGCCGATGATGACCGCCTCCGCGCCATCCTGCGCGATGCAGGCCTCGACCGCGCCGGCGAGCGCTGCACGCAATCGCGCCGGATCGCGCATCAGCTCCTGCGGATCGCCCTCCGCGAAGCGGACGCCGGTGTAACGCGATCGCAACCCCAGCGCGGCCGGCAAGGCGTCGATCTTTGCTGCCAGCAGCGGCGTCGTGGTCGCCAGGCCGAAGCGACGACCGTTCTCGGCGGCTGCCAGCATCGAGGACTCACCGATGCCGACCGCCGGCAGTTTCAACGCGGCCTTGATCCCGGCCAATCCGGGATCGCCGAACGCCGCGACGATGATACCGTCGCATGCATGCCGGTTCGACTGCGCGATCTCCAGAACTTCGGCGGAAGCTGCATCCAGCGCATCCGGCGTCACGATCATTTGCGGCGCGCGCGTGGCGGTCGCGCCGTCGATGTCGATGTCGACGCCCTCGACGGCGGCCGACCTCGCGATGGCGACCATCATCTCGGTGGTCGCCACGGAACTGTTCGGATTGATCAGGAGAATGCGCGCGCGCCGATCGGAAGTTTGGCCCATCACCCTGCTATACTAGGCCGCCCGAACCCCCGCAACGAAAGCGCTGACCTCGTCTTCCAGCGATTGCAGCTTCTGCGACAGCCGACCGCTCGATTGCAGCACGAGGCCGGCGGCCTGGCCGGTTTCCGCCGTCGCATCCGTCACACCCGAGATGTTCTGCGAAACCTGGTCGGTGCCGGAGGCGGCCTCGCGTACGCTGTGGGCGATCGCGGCGGTCGCGGCGCCCTGCTCCTCGACCGCTGCGGCGATCGACGAGGAGATCTCGTTGACCTCCATGATGGTGCTGCGGATGCTCTCGATGTTGCCGACGACCTGGTTGGTCTCGGCCTGGATCGCGGTGATCTGCGCGCCGATCTCGTCGGTCGCCTTCGCGGTCTGGCTCGCCAGCGACTTCACTTCGCTTGCCACCACCGCGAAACCCTTGCCGGCCTCGCCGGCGCGCGCCGCCTCGATGGTGGCGTTGAGCGCGAGCAGATTGGTCTGCGAGGCGATCTGGTTGATGAGGTCTATGACCTCGCCGATCTTGTGCGCGGCCGCCGCCAGCCCCTGCACGGTGTCGTTGGTACGCTGGCCATCGGCGGCGGCCTTGTCGGCCACGGTTGCAGCCTGCGCGACGCGCTGGCTGATCTCGGTGATCGAGGACGACAGCTGCGCGGCGGCGGAGGCCACCGTCTGCACGTTGCTCGAAGCCTGCTGACAGGCGGTGGCGACGAAGCTCGCGCGGTCGGTCGCCTTGTTGGCGGTTTCGGACATGCCCTGCGCGGCCTGCTGCATCGCGCGCGCCTCGTTGAAGACGTCGCGGACGACGGCCTGAACGTTCGCCTCGAACTTGCCGGCGAGGTCCGTCATCGTCTTGCGCTTCTCCTCGTCGGCCTTCTGCTTCGTCTCCTGCTGTTCGGCGTGCATCCGGCCGACGGCCGACGCATTGTCCTTGAACACGGCGAGCGCCTTGGCGAGCCCGCCGATCTCGTCGCGACGGTCGGTATGGGGCACGTCGAACGCGCTGTCGCCGGAGGCGAGGCGCTCGGTGAGCGCGGTGATCTTCGCCAGCGGCCGGGTCACGCTGCGGCCGATCACAAAGGAGGCGCCGAGCACGAGCACGAACACGACCAGGCACACCAGGGCGAAGGTCATCGCATTCTGGCGGAAGACGGCGTCGACGTCGTCGAGATAGATCCCGGTGCCGATGATCCAGCCCCAGGGCGCAAAACCCTTCACATAGGAGATTTTCCCGACCGGCTGGTCGAAGCCGGGCTTCGGCCAGAGATAGCTGTAGAAGCCCGCCCCCTGCTTCTTGACGACGTCAACGAAGCCGACGAACAGCGCGTTGCCGGACGGATCCTTCATCCCGGAGAGATCCTTGCCGTCGAGCTCGGGCTTGATCGGATGCATGACCATCTTGGGGGTCATGTCGTTGAGCCAGAAATATTCGACCTTGTCGTAGCGCAGGCTTTTGATCTCCGCGATCGCGGCGGCCTGCGCCTGCTCGCGTGGGAGTTTTCCTTCGCTCTCGAGCTTCTGGTAGTGCGCCAGAATGCCGTAACCGACGTCGACCATGTGCTGCGTCTTGGCCTCACGGTCCGCGATCATCTGCGTGCGCAAGGTCGAAAGCGCGATCGGCGCCAGCGCGATCATGCCAAGGAGGCTGATGCCGACAATCAGGACCAGCTTGAAACTGATGCGGGAGAAAAACATCGGTGCTCGCAAGATTTGGAAGGGCTGATATGCCAGTTTATCCCGCGTCCCTTAGCAAAGCTTTAAGCATTCGGGTTCCCGCAAAAACCCGCAAAGTCCGTAGGATCCTACCGGCATGTCCCGGACGGCCTCGCAGGCTCGCTGCATCCGAGATGCGAACTCTTCAAAACTAGAAGACCTCGACATCGCCCCTCCGAGCGTTGACTTGCAGGGGGCTCTGACGGAACGATCGGCGCAGATCATCAGCGCCAGCCGGGGCGCGGGCGCAGCCGGAGGCCAGAGGCTCAATGCATCAATCGACATCGACAGGATCCCTCGACCTACCGGCGCTGAGCGCGGCGGAGCGGCTCTTCATTTGGGGATTTCGGGCCAAGGCCCGCAGCGGAAGCGCCGTTCCGACCGCGGCCGACATCCAGCAAGTGTACGACCATTTTCGCGTGGGCGACGCCGTGCCTTCGCTGGAGTGCATCATCGAGATCTTTGCGTGCACGGCGCATACGGCCATCGCGGTGCACTGCCCGACCTGTCCGCGCATGTCCGACAGCGAGCACGGCATGTTGCGGGCGATCGCCGCCGCGCAGAAAGAGCGCGACGATATCGCGCGCGAGCAGTTCGAATGCTGGCTGCCGCCGGTCGGCGCCGATTGGGCTCTCGCACCCGTGCGCGGGCTTGCAACGATCTTCCGCATGGCGGGTCTCATCCTGCCCGACCGACACGTTCCGTCTTTCGACCATGACCGGACGATGGCGATGAAGAGCTGGCTGGTCGGTAGCCCCACCTTGCACTGACGGGAAGCGCGCGTGATGCAGGATAATTGCGGCTTTGTGCCTGTCACGGAAGCCGGCCAGGCGCGGCTCTGTCCGCTCCAGGCCGCGCTTGCGACGCGGCCTAATGTCGAGAGCTGCGATGATTTTGGCCGCGTCACGCTCTCGCTGTTCCGGTTCATCGCTGCCGCCTATGCGACCGGCGCGTCCGATTGCTGGGAGGCGGCCTATCGCTTTGCCGACGAGGCGCCTGGCATCGCCGACAGCCCGCTGCTGGTCGCACGCGTTGCCGCGCTGGTCAGACTCCTGCGCAGCGGCCGGCCATGCCCATTGTGCTTCATGCCGCCGTCGTGCCGGCGCCTGTCGCAGGACGAGGCAGAATTGATGCGACTGCTGGCGGTGGCGCGCGGCAACCAGCCGGGTGAGCTCGGAGCCGCCGTCTGCCAGTTCGTCGGCAACGAGAACGGGACTGCGACAACCAGGGCCGTCAACGCGCTCGCGTTGTGCTGACAGCTAGCGGTCCTTCCAGATCACCGTGTTCGCCTCGCGCAATTCGCTTGAGGCAATCGCTTCACCGATTCACGACGCATGTCTCCATGATCCCGTCGAGCTCCGCCTGCGAGAGCACGCCTAGCTCTGCGATGAAGACGATCCGCGCACGCGGCGCGCCCGACGTCGGCACTTCGCCAGGCGCCAGCGTGGCGCGGCCCGCGGCGAATTGAAACACCATCTGGCGCCCGGGTTGCTCGACGGTCTCGAACAGGCCTTTTGCCCGCGCGAGTTTTGGCGCGAGCCGGCCGATCGCCTGCTGCAGGCGGGGCAGCGAGATCGGCTGGTCCGAGGTCCAGCTCAGGGTTTCGAAGCGTTGCTCTGCCGGCCGTCGCGGTCCGGGCTCGCGTCGCGCGGGGGCCCGATCGACGGTTGCGGGAAACAGCAGCGCGGACGGAATCTCGCCGTGCGGCGCATCGACCACCACGGCAGGAACGCGTTGCGCGCGGATGGCCTCGCGCATGCGGGAGCCCGCGCCCTCGTCCGCCAGATCCGCCTTGCTCAACGCCACGATGTCGGCGACGCGCAGCTGCGAACGATGCAGCGCGTCGTCCAGGCTGGAGGGCGGTGTCGCCGCGTCCATCACGCAGAGCACCGTCTCCAGCGGCGCCTCGCGCAGGATCACGGGATCCATCAAATTGCGGACGATGTCGGCGGGATCGGCGACGCCGCTGGTCTCGATGACGATGTATTCGGGCTTCGGATCGCGCCGCAGCAGCGTCGAAAGCGTGCGCAGCAGGTCGCCTTCGAGCGTGCAGCAGATGCAGCCATTGGCGAGGCTGACCACGCCGTCGCTCGCGCCCGCGATCAGCTCGGCATCGATGTTGATCGCACCGAAATCGTTGACCACAGCTGCGATCCGCCGCCCCTGCGCATGCGCCAGCAGATGGTTCACGACCGTGGTCTTTCCGGCCCCCAAGAAACCCGTCACCAGGAGAATGGGGACCGGCATGGATCAGCTCCCGACGACGGGACGGCGCACGGGACGGCCGGGCCGCGCCGCCACGTCCAGCACACCGTCGGTGATCAGCGGCTCGCCGCTGACGATCAGATGCCGCACGCCTTCGGAGGGGCGGTTCATCGCTGTGAAGGTCGCGCGGTCCGAGAGCTTCTCGTAGTCGAACACGACGATGTCGGCATCGGCGTCCTTCGTGAGCCTTCCCTTGGCGCGCATCGCGGGCGTGCTCTGCGACAGGATCTCCGCCGGGATCAGCGCGCATTTGCGCACGCCTTCGAGCAGCGACACGGTCTTGCGCTCGCGCACCCATTCGCGGATGAATTTCGTGAAGCAGCCCGCCGAGCGCGGATGCGAGGTGGCGTCATCCGGCAGCGGCCAGGCATCGCCGGTATAGGTCTTGCCGTCCGACGTCGTCCACGGCATCGCGTCGGAGGCGATGGCGCCGCCGGGATAGAGCACCGACATGTCGAGCAGGTCGCGATGATGCGCGTTGTTCTCGGTGTCGAGGATGTGCCACAGCACCAGCGACGACGGCTCGTCGGCCTGCGCCTTCAAGAGCTCCTCGCGATCGCTGAAGCGATGGCCGTCAGTGACCCGCTGCACGGAATCGTAGCCGGTGCCGTTGCGCTCGACGAATTCGGGGTCACTGAAGAAGGCCGCCGCCAGCACGGTCGAGCCGGTGCCATAGGGATAGGCCTCGACCGTGATGGGCAGGCCCTGCGCCTGCGCTTTCGCGATCAGCACGCGGCAGCGCTCGACGTCGGTCTTGCTCGACGAGTTGAAATGGCAGATGTGCATATGCGCGCCGGTGGCGCCGGCATAGCCGATCAGGCGGATATAGGCTTCCGCCGCGCTCTCGGGGTCGACGCGCGACATGTAGGCGACATGGGTGAAGGTCGGAACGTCCTGCGCGGCCGCGAGCTGGCAGACCGCAGTCAGCTCCTGCACGCCGGCGCCCGGCGCATAGGCGTTCAAGATGCCGATGCCGATGCCGCCCTCGTTCAGGCCGCGCGACAGCCTCTCGAGGATTCCCGCGACCTCCGAATCGCTCGCCACGTTGTCCATCCAGCGGCGATCGCGCATCGCGTTGCCGAACGCCTCCAGCGAGCTCTCCGCATTGGAGCCCGTCATCGCGCCAATACGGGCGAAAGCCCAGTTGGTGGCGGCGCCGTAGTTCAGCGCGCGTCCCTTCCTCGCCTGGCGCTCATACCACGACCCGACCGGCAGCACGCCGGCTTCGAGATCGAGCGTCGTCGTGACGCCGTCAAACGCCTGCATGCGATCGGCGGGGAGCGACTGGCCATGCGCATGAAGGTCGATGAAGCCGGGCGCGACCACGAGCCCGGTCGCGTCGATCACCCGCTCGGCGCCGCCGAGCGAGGCGCCGACCGCGGCGACCTTGCCGTCCACGACCGCCACGTCGCCAACCGCGTCCATTCCGCTGGCGGGATCCACCACCCGGCCGCCAGAGATCACCAAGCCGCTCATAATCGAAACTCCTCCGCGCTGAATTCGCATCAAGGCAGATTCCGGGAGGTACGACCACCTCCACCGAAGCCGACGCATCATGCTCGCACGGAAGATCATTTCGCTGGCAAATTGTGAACGGCCGCTTGCAGCCTCGCGGCATGTTTTGCCCGAGCTATGCTTCTCTCGTCACCCTCTCCAAAGAAAGGGCGCAGGGAAGACCGGGCGCCGGCTGGCACCCATAAAAACCCCCATGCGAACTGATTGCACACGCAATGCACAGGGGAGACACAGGGCAGCCGAGACCAGGCCTTCCCTGCGCGATGGTCTGACGGCCTATGCCGTGCTCTCCCCGGAGACGAGTTCCTTCTTGCCTCCGTCACCTCCGCGAAATGCACGGCACCGCGCCGGTTGACGCGCTGACGCCTTCGCAAAGGCTTGACCGTAGCAACGACGGCCAGGACCACACGGTTTCGCCGTACGCAGGCTTTCCTGCTTCGCCTAACGGCTTCGCAGGACATGGTCCTGCTTCACCAAAGACTTCGCAAGCATGAGCGCCGTCCGTCGATGCGGTTCGTGCCATGCTCACGAGGTTCATCTCGCCCTGCATGCACAACCCCGCCTTTAACGCCGCCCGCGTCCACCGCAACTCCCAAACCGCGTTCGTGACGACGTACGACCGCCCCTTTTGTGGGCTGGGATTGCCGACACATACGACAATTCCGAATTTCGGTAAAGTGGAATATTTTTGCGGGGAAGGGTTGACAGACAGTTTGCTGTTTTGGCTGACGGGCACATCCGTTTGCCACTGCTCTCGGGGCGAGGTGGACCGACTCCGTATAGTTGCGAAGCTCACGACTAGGCAGTAGCCTGACGCGTGACAACTCGCAGGTCAGCCATGAGCGTTCCGCAGCGCATCAATGATTTTATCACGTCCCATCGACCGAAGCCGGTGTGCAATAAGTGCATTGCCGATGGTGTTGGATTGATCAATGACGGAGCACATCCCGCGCAGGTAACAGGCGCCTTAGCCACAACAAGTGACTTCGTACAAGAAGATGGCGTGTGCGTTATTTGCAAAGGCCAGAAGAAGGTTATCCGGCGCGCCTAGCAAAGATCATCAGCCCTGGCTGGCAGCTTACGCCAACCAAGAGGAGTTTGCAGATGGCAAAAAAGCTTCCGCCGATTCATCCCGGCGAAATCCTGCGTGAAGAATTTCTCGTTCCGCTCAAGCTGACACCTTACGCGGTCGCGGCTGCCCTGAACGTGCCGCGCACCGGGATCGAGCGTATCGCGCGCGAGGAAAAGCCCGTCACTGCCGACACAGCACTGCGGCTCGGCAAGTTCTTCAAGACCGGCGCTGCATTCTGGATGAACATGCGGGCGCGCTTCGACCTCGAAACGGCCGAAGACGTGCTCGCACCGCAAATCAAGAAGATCACGGCTTACAAGGCGGCATGAGTCGCGTGACGGCCAGCTACGACGGAAGTCTCTGTTCGGAGATGATCCGCAGCGGCGGAAAGGCGACGCAATCCACCACATCGAACAGCACTTCAATTCGTCGCTCGAATGAGCGTGCGAATGCAAGGGCGTCACCGCGACATTCATCGGCGATACGCGTGCCGAGCGTGCAATGCGGCGTCCACATTCCCGGCCGGTAATGAGGACGACAATGTGCCGGGTCGATTGCGGCGCTGATAGAGCTGTGGATGCGGCTTAGCGCCTCATTGCAGGTCGGCTCCACCCAGAGAACGAGTGGCGAGCCTTCGAACCAGCGAATACGTTTGAACTCGATGCGCAATTGCGGTTCGTCGACGACGGCCGCCTGCATGGCGCCCCATGCGGTCTTCTCGTCGATGGCAGGCGGATCGTAGATGGCAAATGTGAAATGTGGCCGATAGCCCAGCGCACGCATCGATGGCTCGACCTCGAACGCGGCAACCTGATCCCACAGACGTTCTATCTCGCCAGCGGAGGCATGGTCGGCCCGGATGTTGATGGCAAGTGCCACAGACTCACCCTGTGGGCGGAACAGTCAATCGCCAAACGGGGGCCGATCGACTCTAAAGTTGGCGCTCCCTAGGGGAATCGAACCCCTGTTTCAGCCTTGAGAGGGCCGCGTCCTAACCGCTAGACGAAGGGAGCGTGAGGGAGAGGACATAGCCTCGAATTTTGCCGGCGGCAAGCGGGGATCGAGGGGTTTTGGACGCTCGCTCGGCGTCGTCCTGGCGAATGCCAGGACCATTACCCCAGATGCGGATGGTTAAGGCAGATCGGAACGACGATCTCGTTCGTGCAACAGGATCCGGTGGTTATGGGTCCTGGCTTTCGCCAGGACGACGATGGCGGCCGGTTCCGCGCCCCAGCCGCCGCCTCACGGCTCATTGGCGAATTTCAGCTTTCCGGCAGGCCGCAAGGTGTGGGCGTCGAAGGTGCGGATCTCGGTGACGCCGCCGATGTCGAGCGTGATCACGAGCCGGTCGCCGGCCACGCCGGTCGAGACGATTCTGGCGCCCTTGGGCAGGGTGGCGGTGACGTCGCCGGCCGGCTCGGGCGCCCTTCCCTCGGACTTGAAAAGGCGGTAGCCCACCCCGATCAGCACAGCGCAGATTGCCAGCGCCGTGGTCAACCCCGCGATCAGCATCATCCGCCGCACCCGCGCGAACAGCGCGGCCTGCTCGGGGCTCGGTTCGGGAACAACGGTATCAGACGACGTCATGGAAAATTCTGGCTCTGCGCAAAGGTTGGAGGTTGTCGTCGAAGGCTCCGAGGGCTCGACCCGGCTCGACCGCGTGCTGGCTGTGCACCTTGCCGAGCTGTCGCGATCGAGGCTGAAAGCCCTGATTCTGGCGGGCGCGGTGAGCCTCAGGGACGCCGCGATCCGGGACCCCGCTTATCACGTCGCCTCCGGCGATACGATCACAATCGACGTGCCGGAAGCGGCCGCGCCGGAGCCGAAAGGCGAGGATATCGCCCTCGATATCGTGTTCGAGGACGACGACATCGTCGTCCTCAACAAGCCGAAAGGGCTGGTGGTGCATCCCGCGGCGGGCCACGAGACCGGCACGCTGGTCAATGCGCTGATCGCCCATTGCGGCTCGTCGCTGTCGGGCATCGGCGGGGTGCGCCGGCCCGGCATCGTGCACCGGCTGGACAAGGACACCACCGGGCTGATGGTGGTCGCCAAGAACGACCTCGCGCATGCCTCGCTCACCGCGCAATTCGCCGACCACGGCCGCACCGGGCCGATGCGGCGCGGCTACATGGCCTTCGCCTGGGGGCTGCCGGGCCGCCATCGCGGCACCGTGGACGCGCCGATCGACCGCCACCCGCATGCGCGCGAGAAGATGGCGGTGCGCCAGGGCGGCCGCGAGGCCGTGACGCATTGGGAGCTTCTGGAGAGTTTTGCCGGACGCGACGGCAAGCCGATCGCCGCGCTGCTGGCCTGCGAGCTCGAGACCGGGCGCACCCACCAGATCCGCGTCCACCTCGCCCATATCGGCCACCCCCTGATGGGCGATGCCGTCTACGGCCCGCATTTCAAGACCAAGGCGAACCAGCTGGGCCCTGGGTCGCAGGCCGCCCTCGCCGTGCTGGGGCGGCAGGCCCTGCACGCTTACCTGCTGGTATTGGAGCACCCGAGGACTGGAGAATTACTTCACTGGGAGACGCCTCTGCCGGAGGATTTGCTTCTCCTTCAGGGGGCCCTGAAAGCGGCGCTATGACGCAGGCCGCTTCAGAAATGCTTTACATTACAAAAAGTTATAGCTGCCACACGGGGACGTGACGTCAGCAATCCTTCCCTTTTTGCCTTCCGATGGAGTATATTGCGCTTGCGTTGAAGACCAACGCGGAACATCGCAGCACCGATCGGCTTTAACCAAGCGGTCGTCTGCCTGGCCCGCCGCTATCGGGGGCCTGAACCTGTTTGGAGGGCGCACTATGGCCCGTACAGCTACCCTGCCGGTCCTTAATGGCGAATCCGGCCTTTCCCGTTACCTCGGCGAAATCCGCAAGTTTCCGATGCTGGAACCCCAGCAGGAATACATGCTCGCCAAGCGTTGGCGCGAGCACGATGATCGTGACGCCGCGCACCAACTCGTCACCAGCCATCTCCGTCTCGTGGCCAAGATCGCCATGGGCTATCGCGGCTACGGCCTGCCGATCTCCGAGGTCGTCTCGGAAGGCAATGTCGGCCTGATGCAGGCGGTGAAGCGGTTCGAGCCCGAGAAGGGCTTCCGTCTCGCCACCTACGCGATGTGGTGGATCAAGGCGTCGATTCAAGAGTACATCCTGCGTTCGTGGTCGCTCGTGAAGATGGGCACCACCGCGAACCAGAAGAAGCTGTTCTTCAACCTGCGCAAGGCGAAGAGCAAGATTTCCGCACTGGACGAAGGCGATCTCCGCCCCGACCAGGTGGCCATCATTGCCAAGCGTCTCGGCGTCACGGCTCAGGACGTGGTCGACATGAACCGCCGCCTCGGTGGCGACGCGTCGCTCAACGCTCCGATCCGCGACGACGGCGAAGCCGGCGAATGGCAGGACTGGCTGGTCGACAATTCGCCGAACCAGGAAGCCATGCTGGCCGAGCACGAGGAGTATGATCACCGCCGTGACGCCCTGAACGGCGCCATGGGCGTGCTCAACCCGCGCGAACGCCGCATCTTCGAGGCCCGCCGCCTCGCCGATGAGCCGATGACGCTGGAAGACCTTGCCGCCGAGTTCGGCGTGTCGCGCGAGCGCGTCCGCCAGATCGAGGTCCGCGCCTTCGAGAAGGTGCAGTCCGCGGTCAAGGGCACGATCGCAAAGGCCGAACAGGCCGCGCTGGAAGCCGCGCTCTAAGCGCGAGGTTTTTAGCGCCAGAGATTGGCGGATCGACAAGAGACAGAAGGCCGGCGGCAACGCCGGCTTTTTTGTTGGGCGCAATTCTCGCCGTCATGCCACGCGAAGGCGGGGCATCCAGTAAGCCGCGGCGCTTGTTGCAAGAGCGAGGTCTCCAATGCAGGTCTGTGGAATACTGGATCGCCCGGCTAAACCGGGCGATGACAGCGGGGTTGTGGTTCTGGCCTTGAACCCGCACTGCCGGTCGACCGACCAAAAGCATCGGGCCGACAGCCTCAAGAGAACGGACACAGACCGTGTCGATCATCCTGCAATCCACCGTCGGCGGCTTCTCCGCCCAGTTCATGCGCAAGCTGCCGCTGGTCGAGCAGGCGATGCGCGACCACGGGCTCGAGCCGTCGGAGTTCGTGATCTCGAAGGACTACGCCTCGACCGCGACGATCCCGCTGATGGGCCCGTTCTTCTTCAATTACAGCGTCTACTTCGGCGACGAGACATTCACCGTCACCGAGCCGAACGACATGGTGTTCCTGGACTACTTCTTCAAACGCGTGCTGGCGGTGGATGACCCACCGGAACTGCCGCGGCGGCCGGGCTTGATCCGGCGGCTGTTCGGCTGGATGTCGCAACCGGTGTAGCTCGTCACTACCCCCAAACCCGCGCCAGCGTCGCGAGCCAGCAGCCTTCGCAATAGCGGGCGTCCTTGTAGTCGATCCAGTTGTGCGCATAGACGCGGTCGAGCGGGATGCCGTAGCGCGCGCGCAGGATCTGGACGAGGATCTTCCACGCCGCGACCTGCGCCGCGGTCGGTCCCGTGGTGACGTCGGGATAGTTGCCGGCGAACTCGACGCCGATCGAATTGTCGCGCACCACCTGGCGAAAGGTCGGCTTGTTGTCGATGTACTTGTTGTCGTTGCGATTGGCACCGTCGCCATGGGTCGGCACCAGGTTTTCCGCGACCGCCCAATAGACGGTGCCGTCGGTCTCCACCCACAATGTGACGCCGCGACGCGTGGGATTCTTCGCCTGCTCTTGCGCGCCGCCGCGCGCCGAGCCTGCCGGTCCCTCGGTCTGGTGCACGATGATGTTGCGCCACGGTTTTGCGTTGCCGACATCGCCCCATGGCGCCAGCCACACCATCTTCAGGCCGGGAATGTCGGGTGTGCCGGAGGCGCGCGCGAGCTTTGCGAGCTCGGCGTCGGTCGCAGCGGCAGGTGCGATCAGAATGAGAGCGGCGAGAACGGCCGCGAGCAGGCGAGAGATCATCATGCGGGTCCAATTCGGACCTGAGGTTAGCACGCCCTTACGCGAATTTGCGCAAGGCCTCGCCCGGACCGATCGGGTCAGGCATGAGCGGCGGCGCCGGATCGTGGACGGCAAAGTCGTTCTTGCCGTTCTTCTTGGCCGCATAGAGGGCGTGGTCGGCATGCGCGATCAGGCGGTCCGGAAACTGGCCGACGCCGCGGTCCCACTGCGCCACCCCGATCGAGATCGCGATCGGAATGTCGATGCCGGTGCAGTTGACGGCATCCTGGCGGCAGACCTCGAGCACGCGGCGGGCGATCGCAGCCGCCTCGCGCAAGGTCGACGACGGCAGCACGACGCAGAATTCGTCGCCGCCGGTGCGGGCAAGCATGTCGCCGGGCCTCAAGCGCGTCTGCGCCATCAGGGTGAAGTGCTGCAGGCAGGCATCGCCCGCGGCATGGCCATGGGTGTCGTTGACGGCCTTGAAGCCGTCGAGATCGATCACCAGCAGCGAGAACGGCTCGCTGCTGCGCTCCGAGCGGGCGCATTCTTCACCCAGCCGCTGCAACAGATGCCGCCGGTTCGCGACACCGGTGAGATCGTCGAGCAGCGCGAGGTCGGCAACTTCGTTGCGCAGGCGGTCCATCGCCATGAGCAGGAAGCCGAAATTGAGCGTCATCGACAGAAACAGCAGGCCCAGCACCATGACGGCATGAGACCCCCCTCCGGAGACCGACGAGAAATCGCCGCCGAGCAGATTGCCGATCGCACGGGCCGCGAAGATCGCGATGATGGTGACGATGACGATGCCGGAGAGCCGGGCTCCCGGGCTGGCACGGCCTTCCGATGGCGACAGCAGCAAACGCAGCGACAGCGCCAGCGGCAGCCCCTGGCCGAGCGAGTAGCTGAGCATGCGCAGCTGCATGTGATCGTATGCGACCATGAAGAACACGACGCCGCCGAGGCTGAGAATTCCCGTCGCGGCCATGACGCGCCAGGACACCGGCTGGCCGTAGAAGCGCTGAATGCCCATGGCGGCAAGGCAGCTCGCCGCGATGACGCCGGCGGCTCCGAGCAGAAGCGGGACAGGCGAAACGACGAAAAGGCGGATCAGAGCCGCCATCGTGCCGGTTGCGCCGACGAAGCACGATGCCATCCAGAACCGCGCGGCCGCGAATTTCGGATAGGAGCGCGTCACGTAGGCCCAGATCAGGCCGAGCGCCAGGAAGTTGACGACGAACACGGTCCAGAGTGTCGGCACGTTCAGCATGGCGCGCGCCACACGCGCAGCGTCGCGCCCTCTGTCCCTGCCAGCTGTCCGTTCATGACCCCGTCCCCGTTTTCTTGCGGAGACAATGCGGCCGTCGCGCTTAACGGAGTCTCACTGCGATCCGCGAAAACATGCCTTTGGTTTTGGATTCATGAACGGCTGGCGCATGGTCGGATCGTCGAGCACGCTGGCGATGCGGATTCGCGGGCTAAAATCACCCGAAAATGCATCTGAGCTGTGGATAACGCGATGACACGGATGTGACAGCGCGGGGCAGAAGCGCGCGAATCTGCTGAGCTTGTCACCGAGGATGTTGCGAGGCTGGCCCTCCGCCGAGCATCCCTCGTGTCGCGTTTCACCATTAACCCTGAAGAGGATCCTATGGCTAAGAAAGCGAAGAAGGCGAAGAAGGCGACGAAGAAGAAGGCCAAGAAGGCAGCGAAGAAGAAGTAACGAGGCTTCTTATTCTTTGCCCGGGTGGAGCTCGCTCCGCCCGGGCGTCGGGTGGGAGTTCTGAGTTTGAAGACGGCGGGCGCAAGGCCCGCTTTTTTATTGGCTTCCGCCCGTATTGGCTGGAGGAGCTACCGCTCCGCGAACGCCAGCTTGGCGCCGAGCGCGGCGAAGCCGGCGGCAAAGCTGCGCCGCAGCCAGGCCATGACGCGCGGGCGGGAGATGACGCGCTCGCGCACCGAGGCTGCGCAGAGGCCGTAGACCACGAACACCGCAAACGTCATCGCCATGAAGGCGCCGCTCAATTCCATCATCCGCGCCAGCACATGGGCTTCGTCCGCGGCGATGAACTGCGGCAGGAAGGCCAGGAAGAAGATCGACAGCTTCGGATTGAGGATGTTGATCAGGAAGCCGGTCACGATCACCCGGCCAGCCGAACGCTCGCGGATCTCGCCGTCCACCGCCAGCGCCCCGGTCTCGCGCAGCGCCTGCCAGGACATGTAGAGCAGATAGGCGACACCGCACCATTTCAGTGCGGCGAAGGCGAGCGCGCTGGTGTGGAGCACGGCGGCGAGCCCCAGCATCGCGGCCGTCATGTGCGGCACGATTCCAAGGGTGCAGCCGAAAGCGGCCGCGATGCTCGCGCGCGAGCCGCGGGTCAGCGCGGCGGCCAGCGTGTAGAGCACGCCGGTGCCGGGCGAGGCGACGACGATCAGCGAAGTGAGCAGGAAGGACAAGGTCATGGACCGACCTTATCACCGCGCCCGGGACCACGAAAGCCGGCCTGCCGGACCGACCGTCAGGCCAGCTGCGCGATCTCGGCCTCGCGGAGCACGTCGAGCGGCGCCCAGGGCTTGGCCCAGAACTTCGCGCCGTTCGGCAAGGGTTGCATTAAGGGGCGGCCGGAGGTGACGACGACGTCGAGCTTCGGGTTGCGGTCCTTGGCGACATGCGCGAGCTCGACGCCGTTCATGCGGCCGGCGAGTTGCACGTCGGTCATCATCAGGCAGAGCGCGCCGGCGCTCTTCTCCAGCACAAGCTCGGCCGCCTCGGCGCTCTCGCACTGAATGACGTCGTAGCCGCTTTCTTCGAGAAGAAGACTGAGCATCTCCCTCTGCATGAGGTCGTCTTCCACGATCAGTGCGGTGGCTCGAAACGGTTGTGCTTGTCCCATCGGCGGCTCCCAATGCTGCCTGTCTTCATCAAGTAACGTAGGTTAAGGTGGGAACAGCGATGCGGTTCGGTTCCATTATGAAAAAATGTAAATCATAGTTCCCGCTCGCGGCTCTACGGGGGGATCATCATGACTGCAATCCGCGGCGCCGCGGCTATCACCGGAGCGGCAAGCGGCATCGGCCGCGCGCTGGCGATCGAGCTTGCGCGGCGCGATTGCGATCTCGCGCTCGCCGATCGCGACGAGGCTGGGCTGAAGACGCTCGCGGCCGAGATCGGAGCCGCATGCAAGGTCAGCCTGCATCGCGTCGACGTCAGCGAGCCCGACGACATCGCGCAGTTCGCGCGTGAGGCGACCACCGCGCATCCCGCGCTCGGCATCGTCGTCAACAATGCCGGCGTGGCGCTGATGGGCTCGTTCGACGAGATCGACCAGACGCAGATGGACTGGCTGTTCGACATCAATTTCTGGGGCGTGGTGCACGGCACGCGCGCCTTCCTGCCGCATCTGAAGACGCTGGGCGAGGCGCACATCGTCAATTTGTCCTCGATCTTCGGCATCATCGCCCCGCCGGGACAGTCGGCCTATGCCGCGGCGAAATTCGCGGTGCGCGGCTTTTCCGAGAGCGTGCGGCACGAGCTTGCAGTCGCGGGCAGCCCTGTGAGGTTGTCGGTCGTGCATCCCGGCGGCGTCGCCACCGCCATCGCCCGCAATTCGCGCACCGGGGTCGGCGTCACCGACAACGCACGCCGGTCGCAATCGATCGAGCGGTTCGAGAACGCGGCCAAGACCACGCCGCGCGACGCCGCGCTGCGCATCATCAGGGGCATCGAGAGAAACGAGCCGCGCATCCTGATCGGCAACGACGCCCGCTTCATGGATCTCCTGCAGCGCTTCCGCCCGGCAACGTACTGGGCGCCGTTGCAGCGCAAGCTGGAGAGGATGGCGAAGGGGCTGGCGAAGTAGGTCAGGGGCGCGGCACTGTCTCCGCTCGTCATTGCGAGGAGCGCAGCGACGAAGCAATCCAGACTGTCTCCACGGAAAGATTCTGGATTGCTTCGCTGCGCTCGCAATGACGATTGTGGTTAGCTCTCCCTCACTGCCCCGCCAGCCGATCGGCAAAATACCCGATCGTCTTGCGATAGATCACCGCCCTGTTCCACTCGCGCATGGCTTCGAAATTGGCGGTGCCTTCGCCGTAGGGCTGGCCCATCTTGAAGCCGCTGGTGTGGAGCAGGTTCGCGGTGGAGGCGAGCACGTCGGGGACGCTGTGGCGGAGATCGACGTGGCCGTCGCCGTCGAAATCGACGCCGTACTTGATGTAGGAGGACGGCAGGAACTGGGTCTGGCCGATCTCGCCGGCATAGGCGCCGATGAGGTCGCGCAGCGGCAGGTCGCCGCGCTGCACGATCTTCAGCGCCGCGAGCAGCTCGCCCTGGAACAGCTCCGTGCGGCGGCAATCATGCGCCAGCGTCGCCAGCGTGCGGACCACCGGCAGCTTGCCGATGTCGCCCTTGCCGAAATCGCTCTCCAGGCCCCAGATCGCGACCAGGATATAGCGGGGTACGCCGAACTGCTGCTCGATGCGCGACAGCAGCGCGGCATGGCGCTGCAGCAGCGCCTTGCCGCCATTGATGCGGCCGGGGCCGACGCGGGTCGAAACATACTGCTCAAAGCTCTTGTTGAAGGTGTAGCGCTGGCGCCGGTCGAAAGCGAGCACCGCGCCATCCTGCTGCACACCGCTGAGCGCCGCGCTGGTCACGCCCGCCGAGACGCCGGCAGCTTGCGCTTCCGAGGTCATGCTGGCGACAAAGCTGTTGAAGTCGCCGCCGCAGCGCGCGGCTTGCGCCGATCCGCCGGCCAGACAGGCGATGAAGGCGATGGCCAAGGCGTATTTCGACATTCGGATGAATCCTACAGGGAATGGGCGGGAGAGCGGTGCGCGATCATGCCCGGGAACCGGATTCGCGTCAAAGCGGCAAATCCTCGCCAGAACCGATCGCTGCCTGCCTGCGACAAATCAAATGCGCTCGCCCCCTCCCCCAACCGATCGAGATGTTCATGATCATGTCCATGTCGCGCCGGATGCTCGCCGCCCTTGCTTTGCTCTCCCTCACCGTGACGGCCGCCTCCGCGCAGACGCGCGATGTCGCAGGTGGCCGCGACTATCCCGGCATCGGCCGGTTCGCCGGCAGCGTCATCACCGGCTATGTGATGAAGGATTTTGACGCAGCGCGGATGCAGGCGGCTCCCTTCAAGGACGGCCAGCCTGTCGACGCGCGGCGGCTCGAGGGCCGCGTCTTTCGCATCGCCTATCGCACCAATCCCGGCCCCTCGATCCTGGAAGTGTCGCGCAATTTCGAGACGCAGCTTGCCAAAGCCGGCTTCGAGACCCTGCTCGCCTGCGACACCGATGCCTGCGGCGCCATTCCCTTTACCGAAGCCGTCGACACGCTGCCGGTCCCGCAGATGTGGGTCGATGGTTTCAACTATCGTTACTACGCCGGCCGCAAGACCGAGGGCGGACGCGAGACCTTCGCCAGCGTCCTCGTCAGCCAGAACAACCAGGACATCACGGCGCAGGTCACCGTCGCCGAGCTCGGCGCCATCGCGAACAAGATGGTGGATGCCGCCGCGATGGCGAAGGGGCTTGGCGAGACCGGCCACATCGCGCTCTACGGCATCTATTTCGACACCGACAAGGCCGTGCTCAAGCCCGAGAGCCGCCCGACGCTGGAGCAGATCGCAAAGCTGCTGACGAGCCAGCCGCAGCTCAACGTCTTCATCGTCGGCCACACCGACAGCCAGGGCGCCTATGAGTACAACCTCGACCTGTCGAAGCGCCGCGCCGAAGCCGTCGCAGCCGAGCTGGTGAAGAGTTTTCGGATTGTGCAAACGAGACTGCGCACCGCGGGCGTCGGCTTGCTGGCGCCGGTGGGTTCCAATGCGACGGACCCCGGCCGTGCGCTCAACCGGCGCGTGGAGCTGGTGGCGCCGTGAGATTGGTGCATGCGGCGCGCGCAACATCATGGAACAATGCGAAGGCGAAAACAGATTAACATATGTTAGTCAGCGCAATTTCTGCACGCACGCGGGAATACGTGCAGGCAAATGCGATTTCAAACAAGGCGCGCGCCGGTCGCCGCATTGCGAGAGCAGGAAATATGAACAAAGTGATTTGGCATCCAAGCAATTGCTTTGACGCTGATCGAAACGCGATGTCGCGACCACTGCATATCTGCGTTCGCTGAGACATCGCAGCGCCAACGATTTGCCTTGCCACGGCATGGCGCCGGTTATAACCTTCTATTCTAGGTTGTCGCCCCGCCAGCCCCGGGCGACGCTGAAGACCAAAATAAACGGCGGGCTTCGCGGCCCGCCGTTTGTTGAGGCAAGGGTGAGCAAAGGGTGAGACAAGGGTCTCCTCGAACGAGCGCATCGGGTTTTGCGAAGCGTTGGACGCTTCCACCCGACATCCAGGTGCCTCGCAAACGGGTTCGTCGACCGATCGCGCAGCCGGTTCTGCCGCTGCAGGGGCCCGCGGCCAGCCTCCGGAAACCTGCCAAAGTCATTTGACTATGGCCCCCTGATCGACGAAAAGCCGGCCATGGCCAAAAAACCCGGAACCAATCCCAAGGGCGAATTCGCCTTTTTCAACGTCTTCTATGAAGACGGCTCCCAACGCTCCAACCGGCGTGTGCCCGCCGAATTGCTCGGCGGCCTCGACGGCGACGAGCCGGCCCGCGCCTACATCATGGAGCAGGACCGCGAGATCGCCGAAAAATCCGGCCGCCCGGCGCTGGAGATCAAGAACCTCGAGCGGGTCGGCGCGAAGAAGAAATAGGGTCGGCGGGTGAGGGTCTACGCCTTTTGCGCACCCTCCTCGCAGCCTGGGTACGCTGGCCGCAACGTCCCTTTCGAAGCGTCTCGCAGGCGCGATCCCAGAACGGGGATCAGACTCTTACCTTAGCGCGCTGGTGAAGAAACGCCGGCGCCAAGGCGTTGGCGAGGAACGGGATGCCCGTCGGGTAAAATACCCCAACTTTGGTCTCGATTAGATGTCGACTGCCCTTAGAAGCCCCTCATCAGCCAATACCGAAACTTCCTTATCCTTGTCTCTGCTGCAGCCGACGAACAAGGCATGCTTCGCTCTGCTGATCGCCACATAGGCCTGATTTCGACCGATTTCATTCCCGAGCTCGAACGCCCCCAAGTCTGGGATAATGACGACGTCGAATTCCAATCCTTTGGTCTCGTATACGTGAGTGAAGTGGATATCAAATCGGGCCGTCAGATCCTCACGACGAGAAAGCGACGCGAGCCGCCTCGCCCCCGCCAATCCCTTGCTAAGTCGGCTGTGCCACTGAACCGCTTCATCCTCAGTCGGCGCAATAATTGCGACGGTCGCATATTCGTCAACCGAAGCAAGCCGCTCCAGAATCACCTTATCGATTTCGGTACCTAGTCCGTATCTATGCAACAGCGCTGGAGGCTGCGAGCGAAGATCGACGCTTAAACGCTCATCTCCCTGCAGTACATTTCGAAAACCAGCACTCAGGTGCGCCAGTGGCTCACGCTGCCTGAAATTCTTATCCAAAAATATAGGCTCGTTTCGGCTCGACCTCGGCACAGATGGGAAAAGTTCATGACGTATCTTGGACCCGCTCCCCTGAAGCCGTTGGCATAAATCGCCTGACAACGTGATCTGATGATATTGTTTCGAAGCAGACAACCCCATCAGGAATACTTCGATTTCCGTAAAATCCTGAACCTCATCGATAAAGACAGCGGTATGCCGTCTAACTCGATAGATATGACCGGGCGCATTAAAATACTCAAATTCGTCTGCAATCATTGCAGCACAGGTGATCAGCACCAGGAGATCAGCATCGGTGAGAGTTCGACGCTCATTCTCTTTCTTTGGCGCAAAAGCAGATCGGACTTCGTCAATCGATCGACTAACATCCAGATCCGCCTCGTCTCCAAATGCGATTTCAACGAAACGAGTAAACGCCACGGAATCGACTGCATCCGCAAAAAGAGGCTCGATGTCCAGCAGCCCAAGAAGTTGCCGAACGAGTGGCGTTATGACGCCCCGCTCTTCTTCTTGTCTGGCCTGGCGCAATTCCTTTTCGAGATCGACGCGATCAGTAAATTCTGCTTGAGTTGACCTCAATCGTATTGATGCCTCGCGAGCGCGATACTCCGCGCTCAGAGTACTATCGACCAGTTTCTGGGCCAAACCGCTCAAGTGAAAACTCGATGATCCAGAAGACGGCTCCGCCATTTTTAGATCTGAGCAAAGGCCACGAACCGCCTCCTTTACCGTGACGGCGATCGCAAAATCCCTCGAAATTACATCTTCCATTTTTGCAGCGACCGACCGTGCAATAGCAGCATCTATCGCACGCAACCAATTCAACTGAGTACGACACGCTGGCACGAGGGAGTCGGCCCTTCGAAAAGATCGCGTTAATCCAAAGCGATTGGAGAGATGAGTTCGATGCTCCTGAAAATCCCTTATGGGAAGATGCTCTAGTTCTAGTTCATGAGCTGTATCTTCTAAATAACGTCGAAGGCTACGACTGAGAACAAACCCGATCATGCCAGCAGGAGAAAAGTCGCTCTTTGGAGCATGCTCCAAACCATAGTGCTGCGTGTTTTCTCCAGTTGCGAAGTTGGAAAAGAATTTGAGACGGCCGAGCGCGACTGAGGTTTTTCCTGCCCCAGCGATACCCTCAACGATCGTAAGACCATGTGGCCTATTTAACGCTGCTTCCTGAGATTGGGTCGTCCGCGTAAAGAACTGATGACCCAACGATTGATTGTCTGAATCGCCTAAATAGATTCCTGCCCAATTTTCAATCCAAGTCGGATCGGCAAGCGCTCCTGGCTCTAAGCTCGGTCGAGCAACTTCTGGAAGATCACGGTCAACATAATCTTCGACAAAGGCCCGCAGGCCTGAAATTGCGAGCGCTGTGATTGCGCGCCCACCAAGAACTGTCATACGCCGAAAGTCTGGGCGTTCGCTGGACAAGTGTAGGCTGGTTGGCCCTTCGAATGTTCTAGTTTCATTGACCTTGAAGTAGTGCGTACCGTCGTTGTTTATTTCCCTTTCGTCACCTACTTGCGCTGACACCAACTTGGTAGCGGCTGGCGAATTCCGTCCAATTATCCCACAATCGAGCTGGCTCACGTTCGCTTGCGTGATGCGGAATTTGAATGGCGTCGTTGTCTTTTGGTCTTCGTCAATCTTGCTTCCGATTACGGTTCGCCCATAACAATGTTGAGCGAGTTCTCTGAAGCCCTTCAGTAGGCTTTGCCGCGCATCATGTATTTCGAGTTCGACTTCGCCTGGGTCGCCAGTGAAGTTTGGGCGTTTACCAAAGTCGCCTATCGCCGCCCACACGTGTTGTGCCAATCGTTCAAGGATTGTGAGCTCCTCACGGGCCTCGGCGTAGCCAGGACGTTTATTGATGTCATTCCCATCGGACCTCACTTGCATAGAGACCTCGCTGATGGACAGGCGCTGATGAAGCGCAAAAGGACGCACGGAATTGAAACCATTTCGAAGATCGTGCGAATTGCTGAGACGAATGGATGCTCCACGCAAAACTAGGAATGGCGTGAACCTTCAAACTGATTCAACCAGAGAAAACATAAAGAGAACGAAGATTCAAGCGCTTATCGCCCGGAAGCTGCTTTAGTTACTTTCGTCTACTTGAGAGATACTTTGGTCAAAGCAATGCCCAATTGGGTAGCGAACAAAAAAGCGGCGAGCTTTCGCCCGCCGCCGTTGTCTCGATGGATGCCCGGATCGAGGCCGGGCACGCCCGAATCAATTATCCAAAAAGCTCCGCAGCTTCCGCGACCTTGACGGATGCTTCAACTTCCGCAGCGCCTTCGCCTCGATCTGACGAATACGCTCTCTCGTCACCGAGAACTGCTGCCCCACTTCTTCCAGCGTGTGGTCGGTGTTCATGCCGATGCCGAAGCGCATGCGCAGCACGCGCTCTTCGCGCGGGGTGAGCGAGGCCAGCACGCGCGTGGTGGTCTCGCGCAGGTTGGACTGGATCGCGGCGTCGATCGGCAGGATCGCGTTCTTGTCCTCGATGAAATCGCCGAGGTGTGAATCCTCTTCGTCACCGACGGGCGTCTCCAGCGACAGCGGTTCCTTGGCGATCTTGAGGACTTTTCGCACTTTCTCCAGCGGCATGCCGAGCTTTTCGGCCAATTCCTCAGGAGTGGGCTCGCGGCCGATCTCGTTGAGCATCTGGCGCGAGGTGCGCACGATCTTGTTGATCGTCTCGATCATGTGCACGGGGATGCGGATGGTACGCGCCTGGTCGGCGATCGAGCGGGTGATCGCCTGCCGGATCCACCACGTGGCGTAGGTCGAGAACTTGTAGCCGCGGCGGTACTCGAACTTGTCGACCGCCTTCATCAGGCCGATGTTGCCTTCCTGGATCAGGTCGAGGAACTGCAGGCCGCGGTTGGTGTATTTTTTGGCAATCGAGATCACGAGACGGAGGTTAGCTTCCACCATCTCCTTCTTGGCCTGGCGGGCTTCGCGCTCGCCCTTCTGCACCGAGTGCACGATCTTGCGGAACTCGATGATCTCCAAGCCGGTCAGCGCCGCGAGCTGATGCACCTCGTGACGGAGGTCCTTGATCCGGTCCTTCTCGTGATGGACGAAGTTCTTCCAGCCCTTGGCCGACAGCTTCGAGACACGGTTGAGCCAGCGCGGATCGAGCTCCGAGCCCGTGTAGTTGCGCAGGAAGTCTTCGCGCGCGACACCGTGGCTGTCGGCAAGGCGCATCAGACGGCCCTCATGCGAGACGAGGCGCTTGTTGATGTCGTAGAGTTGCTCGACGAGTGAGTCGATACGCGCCTGGTTGAGGCGCAGCGACTTCACCTCGACGATGATCTCGTCCTTGAGCTTGCGGTATTTGCGCTCCTGGTGCGGCGAGAGCGAGGGGCCGTGCGAGGTGCTCTCGAGCTGGTTCTGGATGTCCTGCTCTTGCAGCTTGCGCAGCTTCTTGTAGCTGTCGGCGATCTTGTCGAAGATCTCGACGACCTTTGGCTTGAGCTCGGCCTCGATCGCCGCAAGCGACATCTGGTTCTCGAACTCGTCGTCCTCGTCCATGTCGGCTTCGGCGGCGGACTCCGCCGGATCCTTCGCGGCGTCGCCGGCATTGCCGGGCACAGGCGCGGCGCGGAACGGGGTCGGCGCCGGCGGTGCGGCCGGCGGCGCGACATGCGCGGGCGCGGCACCGGTGGCCTGGCCGCCTTCGGCCGGCGCTTCACCGGTCTCGCCGTTGGGACCTGCGATCATCGCATTGTTCATGCCGGCCTTGGCGTCAGGCCCGGCATAGGTCGCTTCGAGATCGATGATGTCACGAAGGAAGATCTTTCCTTCGTTGAGCTCGTCGCGCCAGATGATGATGGCCTGGAAGGTCAGCGGGCTTTCGCACAGCCCTGCGATCATCGCCTCGCGGCCGGCCTCGATGCGCTTCGCAATCGCGATTTCGCCTTCGCGCGACAGCAGCTCGACGGTGCCCATCTCGCGCAGATACATGCGCACGGGATCGTCGGTGCGCTCGCCCGGCTCGCTCTTCTTGACCTCGGTGACGGCCTTCTGGGTGACTTCGACCAGCTCGTTGTCGGTCTCGTCCTCGCCGCCCTCGTCCTTGTCCTCTTCGCCTTCGCTATCGTCGGCTTCGGTGACGTTGATGCCCATGTCCGAGAGCATGGACATGATGTCCTCGATCTGCTCGGGAGAGGTCTGGTCGGACGGCAAAACTTCGTTGAGCTGATCGAAGGTCACGAAGCCACGCTTCTTGGCCTGCTTGATCATCTTCTTCACGGCCGCGTCGGACAGATCGAGCAACGGCGAGGGCGCGTCCTGGGAGTCCTTCTCCGGCGCGTCCGCTGCCTTGTCGTCTTTTTCCTTGTCCTTCGCCTGCAGCGTCTTTGCCTTGGTGGCCATCCATTGCTCCTAAACGCGTTTCACACAGACGATCGCCGCGCCCGCGTGAAATCACTTGAACCTGTTGCTCGATGCTCTCGCTTCGTCAGATCTCGACACGGAAAGGGCGGCGCGGACCTCTTGTCGCCACCCCCGACCTTTCACTCGCCGGATTTGCCTAACGCTTCGTAGAGCCTCTTTGTCGCAGCGGATGCAGGTGTAGTGCCAACAGCAATTGCGCGGATTCATTCCTGACGCGTCTGTTCTGCCTGCGGCCGCCTGGTGGCCAAAGTGCTACAAGACCGTTAAGCCTCGATTAACCCTGTTTTTGCCGCCAAACCTCGGATTTGGCGAGTCTTTTAGCGGTTCCGGTCCCGGCCGTCCGCATGATTCTTTCATCACACGCTCTTCTGGAACCGGCCCGACAGCTCGCCAAAACCCTCGATCAGGGCCTCGGTGCCGTCGACTTCGCCTATCCGAGCCTTGACGTCGCGCAGCCACGCCATGTTGGCCTCGCTGGGATCATCCCCCAAGGCCAACTCGGCGTCTTTCAGCTCTCTAAGTAGTGAATGGTACTGCCGATGCAAGGCGACCAGCTGATGCCAGGTGGAGAGAACGTCATCCCGTGCGGCGCCCTCGCGGGCGCCCCACACCGCCGCGGTCGTGATGCCGCCCTCAACCCTTTGAAGAGCCTGGGAAAATCCGCCCTTCTCAAGGTCGCTGCGCATCTTCTCGGCGAGCTCGCCAGGGTCCGGCGAGTGGTGATGGTCGTTGGCAAAGGCGGCGATGATGCCGGCCCTGAGCTTATGGACCTCGGGATGGGCGAGTTCGAGCGCCGCGACTTCCTCGAGATGGTCGTGCAGCAGCCAGGGGTGGTTGATCAGGATCTGCAGAATCAGGGCCTCCCTGCGGGAGATGGCGCTGCGCTGGCCCCGCATGATCGGGCTTGCCGCGAGCTGCGCGCTCGCCGCCTGATAGGGTCCGGACGGCAGCTGGATCGGTCCGGGTGGGCCGCGGCGGCCTCCACCAAATCCCTGACCGCCGAATCGATTCGCGCCTCCCCCACCCCGGGGCTGGAACTGGCGGCCGGCCGAGCCGGGGCGGAAATTGCCACGGCCGCCGCCAAAGCCGCCGCGCCCGCCTTCGGGGGCAAAGGCGCGCTGCAGCCGTTCGGCAAGATCCTGCCGATAATAGCGCCGCACCACCTCGTCGCGGATGCCGTTGGAAAGCTCCTTGATGCGCGCCTCCAGCGCGGCGCGGCGCTCTGGCGTGGCGAAATTGCCGCCTTCGAGCTCGCGCGACCAGATCATCTCGGCGAGCGGACGCGCCGCCGCGATCACCTCCTCGATCGCGCCGCGACCGCCGGAGCGTACGAGATCGTCGGGGTCCTGCCCTTCCGGCAGCAGCGCAAAACGAAGACTCTTGCCGGGTGCGAGGAACGGCAAGGCGAGGTCCGCGGCACGATAGGCCGCCTTCTGGCCGGCGCGGTCGCCGTCGAAGCAGAGGATCGGCTCGTCCGCCATCTTCCAGAGCAGCGCGAGCTGGTTCTCGGTGAGCGCGGTGCCGAGCGGCGCCACGCTGCCGGCAAAGCCCGCGGTGACCATGGCGATGACGTCGACATAGCCCTCGACCACGACCAGGGTGCTGCCGTCATGAGTGGCTTTGCGCGCGGTCTGGTGGTTGTAGAGATTGTCCCCCTTGTGGAAGAGCGGCGTCTCCGGCGAATTCAGGTACTTGGCCGGAACGTCCTTCTCCAGCGCACGCCCGCCAAAGGCGATGACGCGGCCGCGCAAATCGGTAATCGGAAACATCACGCGATCGCGGAAGCGATCATAGGGCACCGGGATGTCGTTGCCGGCCACCAGCATGCCGGTCTCAACCATGTCGTCGACGGAGACGCCGAGCTTGCCGAGATGCTCTTTCAGCGCGAAACGATCGGGCGGCGCATAGCCCAGCCGAAACTGCAATTGCGTAGCCGGCGAGATCGCACGGTCGGCGAGATAGCCCCGCGCCTTGGCGCCGACGCGCGAGGCCAACGTCTCGGCGAAGAATTTCGCGGCGAGATCCATCACGTCGTGCAGCGAGCGGCGCCGCTGCTCCTGACGCGCCGCATCCGGCGTCACCGCCGGCAGCGGCAGGCCCGCCATATTGGCGAGCCGCTCCACGGCCTCCGCAAACGGCAGGCCATCGGTCTCCATCATGAAGCTGATGATGTCGCCGTGCTTGCCCGAGGAGAAGTCGTGGTAAAAGCCCTTCTGGTCGTTGACGTAGAAGGACGGCGTCTTTTCCTGCTGGAACGGCGACAGCCCCTTCCACTCGCGCCCCGCCTTCTTCAGCTTGACGCGCTTGCCCACGACTTCGGAGACCGAAAGCCGGGCACGCAGCTCGTCGAGGAATTGGGGGGTGAAGCGCATGGGCTCTGTGTAACGCGAAACCGTGTGAGTCGGGCGAAGGGATCAGGGATATAGGGACGACCCGTCCAGAAGTCAGGTTTGTCAGGCTTATACGCGCTGTTCACAGCCCTTCCGTCATTCCGGGGCGCGCGGAGCGTGAGCCCGGACCGACAGAGGCCTTGAACCCGCCCCGGTTCCACGCTTCCATGGGTCATGTTCAGGACCTTCCGAGGCGGCCAGAGTGGGGGTTGGCGCATCACCTCGATTTCGCCTGTGACGGGCGAACCCCTCGCCTTCATGCCGGCGCTGTCGTCACCGACAGCGAGGCCATCGCGTTGCCCCTGGTGCCCTCGCGCAATGCCTGGCGGCTGGTCGGCGCCGCGAGCAACTTGCGCTACACCGAGCGCGCCGAGAAGCAGCAGCTCACTGCCGTGCAGACCGGCCTCGGCCGGCTGGAAGCAACCAGCGCGGCGCTGATCCCGATCCGCAAATCGCAGGCCTGGTGGGAGCTGACCCAGGAAGAGCGCCGCGGGATCTTTGAGGACAAGTCGCATCACATCGCGAGCAGCCTGCGCTTCCTGCCTGCGATTGCGCGCCAGCTCTATCATTGCCGCGACCTCGGCGGGCCCTTCGATTTCCTGACCTGGTTCGAATTCGCGCCCGCGCACGCCTCGCTGTTCGAGGAGCTGGTTGCGATGCTCAGGCGGACCGAGGAGTGGACCTATGTCGAGCGCGAGGTCGACGTCCGCGCGGTGAAGGAAGTGCTGTCGGCCTAGTGATCGAGGAAGCGGCCGGATTCGATGCGCGGCAGATCGGTGACGGGCCAGTTGTAGATGTAAGTCCAGGCCGGCGCCGTCACCCCGTCCGCGCCTGTTACGTCAACCAGCTGGCGCAGATATTCGGTCGGCTCCGGAAAGCCCTCGCCGCAGGCCTCGTACATGTCGAGCTCGCGCAGGAGCTCGTCGGGCACGCGCAGGCGAAAGAGTTCACCGTGGACGCGATCAGACGGCCCATCGGAGAGCAGCAGCCCCGGATAATGCTTCACCAGAACGAGCCGGCCGCGGCAGGTCGCTTCACTCAGAAAATCAGCGTGGCCCGCAAGCAGTCGCGCCATCGGATGGTCGAAGCCGCGCATCAGCGTGCCGTAGACGAAAAGACGATCGGAGGTCATGGGGGCTCTATAGCTGCGAATGATGCGGAGCGACAGCGCCACACATTCCACTGTCGCCCTGGCGAACGCCAGGACCCATAGCCACCGAACACGGGAACGGGCAACTCGACAGCTACAACGTCGCACCACACTGACAGTCGGGGTAATGGGTCCTGGCTTTCGCCAGGAAGACGACGGTGAGCGGCTACGAAACCTCCGCCTCCAGCTCCTCGCCGCTGCGCTGCTCGTCCGACACCACCCTGATGGTCACGTCCATGGCGTCGAACGCGCCCGCAGCGCCGATATAGACGCCGTGCAGCGGGATCGCCTGACGCGGATCGCGGGCGACCGCAACGCGGATGAGATCGCGGGTGCCGACGATGCCGTTGGTCGGATCGAACTCGATCCAGCCCGCGCTCGGCAGGTAGACCTGCACCCAGGCATGCGTCGAACCACCGCCGACATGGCGTTGCTCGATATCCTCCGGCAGGAAGATGTAGCCGGAGACGAATCGTGCGGCGATGCCGAGATGGCGCAGCGCCTCGATCATGAACAGCGCGTAATCGCGGCAGGTCCCGCTACCGGACTGCAAGGTGTCGAGCGGATGCTGCGTGCCCAGCTCGTGGCGCTTGCGGTACTTGAACCGCTCGCGGATGCCGTGGGTCATTCCGCTCAGGATCTTGAAGGTCGGCGTCGGCGCGTCCTCGTCGAGAAAGCCGCGCGCCCATTCCGCGATCTCGCCGTCGGGATCGGTATATTGCGGCGTGATGTAGTGGACGAGGTCGGGAAATTCCTCGTCGTCATAGGCGAACGGATAGAAATAGGCCGAATCGTCCGGCGTCAGCGCGAACTCCTCGACCGGATTGTGCTCGACGGTGACGTGCCAGTCGAAGACCAGCGTGGCCGCGCGCTCGTCGAAATTCGCGATCGCAACCGAATTGCCGAACACGTCGTGGATCCAGTGCAGCGACATCGGCTCCGGCGAGATCTCGAGCCTGGAGTCGAGCACGCGCAGATCATGCCCGTCGCGCGGACGCAGCATGATCCTGTGTTCGCCGAACGCCACGGGGCGGGTGTAGCGATATTCGGTCTTGTGATGAATCGTCAGCAGCGGCATCGTCAGGCAATCATGGTGGGGTCGGGCAGACCAATCTATAGCAATCCCGCCCGATTCTTCGGGGTGACTGCTGTTTCATTAGGCAATCAGGATGGCTTTAGACACAATCGAGGCGACCAATCAACTCCTCAGCGAGGGTGACGTCCCCCCGGTGCACGAGGTGAATGCGCAAGGGACATCGCCTTTTCTGCTCACCTCGGACCACTACGGGCGGGTGCTGCCGCGTACCCTCGGCGATCTCGGCGTCGCGGGAGGCGAGCTGACGCGGCATATCGCCTGGGACATCGGCATTGCGGGGGTCGCCGACCGGCTGGCAGAGATGCTGGGCGCACATCTGATCGCCCAGCGCTATTCGCGGCTGGTGATCGACTGCAACCGCCCGCCCGGCGCCGTGAGCTCGATCCCCGTGATTTCCGAAGCAACCGCGATCCCGCGCAACGAGGGAATTTCGGAGCAGGAGCGCAAAGCGCGCCGGCGCGAGATTTTCGAGCCCTATCACCACCGTATCGAGGCCGCGATCGACCGCCGCGTGCACGACAAGCGGCCGACGGTGCTGGTATCGCTGCACAGCTTCACTCCCGTTTACGCCGGCGTCGCGCGCCCCTGGCACATCGGCGCGCTCTACAATCGCGACACCGTGCTGCCGCAGCTGTTGCTCAGGCATCTGCGCAGAGAGGGCGATCTCGTCGTCGGCGACAACGAGCCCTACGCGGTCAACGACCTCACCGACTACACCATCCCCGTGCACGGCGAAGCCCGCGGCCTCGTCAACACCGGCATCGAGATCCGCCAGGATCTGATCGCCGAACAGTCCGGCCAGCAACAATGGGCCGAGCGGCTGGCGAGGATTTTTGCGGAGATCGAGCTGGAGCTGCGGGCAGAGAGGCTTATCGACTAGCCCGATGGCGGTTATTTTGCCCTGGTCAGCGCCAGCCAGATGCCGCCGCCGATCATGAAGCCGCCGGAGATGCGCGACATCATGCGGGTGCGGCGAGCCGAGAAGAACTTTCGGGCCCGTCCGGCGGCGATGGCGTAGAGCGCGTCCGTCATCACCGCGGTGACCATGAAGGTTGCGCCCAGCAGCGCGACCTGCGGGAAGTGGTCGCGGTTCATGTCCATGAACTGCGGGATGAAGGCGCCGAAGAACACCAGCACCTTCGGGTTCGACAGCAGCACCAGGAAACCTTGCAGGAAGAATCCGCCGCGCGGCGGCGCCGGCGGCTGGTCGACATTGACGCCCTCGACCGGTGCCCAGATCAGCTTGATGCCGAGCCAGACCAGATAGGCGGCGCCGGCAAAGCGCACCCAGTCGAACCAGTAGCCCATGGTCGCCATCAGCGAGGTCAGGCCGACCGCGACGATGCCGATGACGATGGCGAGGCCGGCCTGCGCACCGGCCACATTGGTCAGCGCCGCGCGCGTGCCGTGGCGCAGCCCGTTGGCGATGACGAGGGTGACGATCGGCCCCGGCAGCAGCGCCAGCGCGATGCAGGCGGCAAGGAAGGCGAGATAGGCTTGCAGAGACATCATGGGGAGGACTCGCTGAGAGCGGTTTGGAGCATTAATGCATGGCCCTCAATGTCCGTCCAGCGCCGCAGCCCCCACGTCTTCATCTCCGGTGTCTGCGGGAACACGAGCCGCGCGCGCTGCATCACCGTCTTGACAGGCAACCATTTGGTTGCCTATTGTCGTCGCCATGGATGAGGTCTTCAAAGCGCTCGCCGATGCGTCACGACGGTCGCTGCTCGACAGGCTTCACACCAGGAACGGCCAGACTCTGACCGAGCTCTGCGAAGGCCTCGCGATGACGCGCCAGGCGGTGACCAAGCACCTTGCGATTCTGGAACAGGCCAGTCTGGTCACGACCATCAGGCACGGCCGCGAGAAGCTGCACTATCTCAATCCGGTTCCGATCCATCAGATCGGCGAGCGCTGGATCAAGAAATTCGAGCGCGGCAAGCTCGCCGCACTCGGCGAGTTGAAACGCCAGTTGGAGAAGCGTGATGAGTAAGCCGCAATTCGTCTATGTCACCTACATCGAGACCACGCCAACGAGGCTGTGGGAGGCACTGACATCAAGCGAGTTCACCAAGCAATACTGGTTCGGCGCCGAGGTCAGGTCCGACTGGAAAATCGGCTCCCCTTTCGCGCTGCTGCTGGACGGCGAGACCACCGATTCCGGCGAAATCCTCGAAGCCGATCCGCCGCGGCGGTTGTCCTACAGCTTCAAGCACCAGAAATACGAAGAGCTGCGCGGCGAACCGATCTCGCGCGTCGTGTTCACCATCGAACCGTTCGGCTCGCTCGTGCGTTTGACCGTGCTGCATGACGGCTTCGTCGAAGGCGGCAAATATCTCGGCGCCGTTTCCAACGGCTGGCCGGCGATCCTGTCCGGTCTCAAGAGCCTGCTGGAAAGCGGCAAAGTGCTGGCCATTCCGCGCGCAGCCCTCAACAAGGGATTCGATGCAAAATGAACCTCGATCAGTTCAAGCCGCTCACCGTCTACACGATTTACATCGCCGCGACGCCGGAGAAGGTGTGGGAGGCGCTGACCTCCGCCGAGTTCAGCCGCAAATACTTTTCCGGCTTTGCGGTTGAGATGGAGCCAAGACTCGGCGGCAAATTCATCGTGCGCGCGCCTGACGGGTCAGAACACATCTCGGGCGATATGTTCGAATACGATCCGCCGAACAGGCTGACGGTGACGTGGAACGTCAACTGGCCCGACCTCGTCGCAAAGCTCGGCACCACGCTTGTCACTTACGAGATCGAACAAGCCGGCGAGGCCGTCCGCCTCACCATGAGCGAACGTCACGACCGCCCGCTCAGCGACGACATCCTCTCCGGCGGCCGCACCGGCTGGCCCGCAATCCTGTCGGGGCTGAAGAGCCTGCTGGAAACGGGCAAGGCGCCGCAGATCAAGATGGCGCCGCCGGCGCAGATGCTGGAAGCGTTGAGGGCGATGGGTATCAAGACGCCGTAGCGGACGAACCCTGCGCCGTCACCGCTTCTTCTTCACCGGCGGATTGATTTCGTCGATCTTGCGACTGCAATCCGCTTCCGAAACGTGCGGGCCCGAGACAAAGGTCCCGCTGACCTTGATCGCGTACCAGCCCGACTCGACGCCGAGCCGGAGCGCTTCTTCTGTCTTGACGTGCCGTGGCGAGAGAGCTTGCATCGGTTGAGTTTGCATCGGGTGCTTTCGGTTGGCGTTCGATCTCATGATCGAATCGCGGTGAAACCTTCAGGCGTCCGCGGCACGGGCGTGCCGCGTCCGCCTCACCGCCGGAGCGGGCAATATACGCAACGACCGCTGTTGCGACGTCGCGATGAGTCGGCTCCGCCAGTGCGAGGGAATGAGGCGCTTCACGTCGCGCGAATGGTCGTGGCGCTGCATATGCGCAGAGACGACAGGTTCTTTCCGACGTTGTCGGCACCGTGCGCGCAATCGCCGCAATTAGCTATCGTTTTCTCGCCCGTGCCGCGCTTTTGAAGCGCTAATTGCCGTTCGCGACCGAATAAGCCGTCGAAGCCTTGTGATCGGCCGCTTCGTAGCCATGTTGGGAGCTTAGCCAAGGGAAAAACGTATGAAGCTCCGCGTCGGGTTTGAGATGCTGTACGAATTCCCGCAACCCACGCCTATGATCATGGTGTTGGGCACGCACTTCACCCGCGCCTCCGATGTCATCGTGCCCGACCTGGTGACCACGAGACCCTCGGTGCCGATCACTCCCTATCGCGACCTCTTCGGCAATTGGTGCAGCCGTATCGTAGCGCCGGCCGGCACCTTTCGCCTTGCCGGCGATGGGGTCGTGAGCGACAGCGGCCTGCCCGACCCGGCGTTTCCGAACGCAGTTCAGCACGCCGTCGAGGCGCTGCCGACCGACACGCTCGTCTATCTGCTCGGCAGTCGCTACTGCGAGACCGATCGCCTGTCGGATATCGCATGGAAATTGTTCGAGCACACTCAGCCCGGCTGGGCGCGGGTCCAGGCCATCTGCGATTTCGTTCATCGTCACATCGCCTTCGGCTATGAGCACGCGCGCGCAACCAAGACGGCGCGGGAAGTCTACGACGAAGGCAAGGGTGTGTGCCGCGACTATGCTCATCTTGCCATCGCGTTCTGCCGCTGCATGAACATCCCGGCGCGCTACTGCACCGGCTATCTTAGCGACATCGGCACGCCGAAGCCCTGGGCCGCGGGAGATTTCGCCGGCTGGTTCGAGGCTTATCTCGGCGGAAGCTGGCACATGTTCGATCCCCGCAACAACACGCCGCGGATCGGCCGCGTGCTGATCGCGCAAGGACGCGATGCCGCGGACGTCCCGATCACCCAGACCTTCGGTCCGAATAAGCTGCTCAATTTCAAAGTATGGACCGACGAGGTTGCCTGATGACAGACAACAGCGTTGCGCTCAGCGCCGATGAATTTGCGTCGTTGGCCGAGATCGGCAAGGGCAAGGCGCAAGGCGAAATTCCGCAAGCGCACGGCGAGCGGCTGACCAACCTCGGTTATGCGATCAGGCGCCTCGGTGAACTCGAATTGACCTCATCAGGCGAGCGCCGGCTGGCAACGGGCGAATAGCTCGCTGCCGTTGCGTTCGGCGTCCTGTTACACCACCGGCACCACGATCCGCCGATAAAGATGCCAGGTCGCGTGCCCGAGCACGGGCAGCGTCACCACCAGCCCCAGAAAATACGGCAGCGCCGAGACGATCAGGACCATCACGATCACCGCGGCCCAGCCAATCATCGGCAGCGGGCTGGCGACGACCGCGCGCACGCTTGTCACCATCGCCGTGACGAAATCGACCTCGCGGTCGAGGAGCAGCGGAAACGACACCACGGTCAGCGAAAACAGGATCAGCGACAGCACTGCGCCGACCGCGTTGCCGATGCCGAGGAACAGCAAGCCCTCGTTCGTGGTCAGCACCACCGTCATGAACTCCTGCAGGCTCGAGAACGAGGCATGCAGGCCAAGCAGCAGCGCGATCAGAAGCCGCACCTGATACATCCAGACCACGAAGACGAACAGCGTGACGAAGGCCATCCAGCCGATCTCGCTGCGCGCGCGCACGGCCGACCAGATCGCGCCGGGCGAGACGGGCTCGCCGCGCTCGCGGCGACGGCTGACTTCATAGAGCCCGATCGCCACGAATGGCCCGAGCAGCGCGAAGCCGGCGGCCAGCGGATAGACCAGATAGACCATGCCGAACGCGGTGAAGCACAGCATGATGGCAATGCCGCCGGCGGCGTAGAGCGCACCGAAGCAGAGGCCGTAAAGCGGCAGCGCCTGGAAATCACGCAGGCCCTCGACCAGCGCCTCGGCGATGTCGGTCGCCACGACGGGACGCACCACCGGATCGACCTTGCCCGAAATGGACATCAGCTTCCTCCTCCTTAGCCGGTGCGATCTCCGTCGCACGCGGATGACCTCGATCTTAGCGTCCCCGCGGCCGGCGCGCACGCGCGAGTTGACGGCCGGACGACGGTATCCCGAGGCCGCCGGCGCAGACCCGGGAAAGCCATCGCGCCGTCGGCGGCGCTCCTTTCGAGAAGCTCATCCGTGCTGCACGTAGCTCGAAATCTTTCCCCGTCGAGGACTTTTTCGGCCCGTTGCCTATGGACTGAGCGGAGGGTGGTGCCGCAAATTGGTCCTTGAACGAGCAGCGCGATGACCAGAATGGACCGTCCGACCGATGAGCTTGCGTACCCGGCTATTGATACTCGTCATCGCGGCCATGCTGGTGCCGGCGAGCCTCGTCGGGCTGCGTTTCGTGCAGAACCGGAGCAGCGAAATCAACGCCGCCCTGGCCAATCTGGCGGCCTCGGCCGACGACATTGCCAGTGATCTGAGCGAGAAGATTCAAGGGACCGCGCAGCTTCACTACGGTCTGGCCCGCGCGCGCGATCTCGACACGCGCGACAAGGCGGCATGCTCGGCGTTTCTATCGGACGTGCGCGAGGAATACCCTCAGTTCACGGGAATCCTGACCATCGACCCGGACGGCAGCCTGTTCTGCGACTCGCTGCGGACCAACCGCACCCTCGATCTGAGGGATCGCGCCTATTTCAAGCAGGCCCTGGTCTCGCGCAGCGTCGTGGTTGAGCCGGTATTCGGCCGGCTGACCGGAATATCGGTGCTCCAGATCGCATATCCGGTGCGATCGGAGGCGGGCGCGCTGAAGCTGGTGCTGCTCGCCTCGTTCAACCTGCGCAAATTCGCCGAGTATCACCACAAGCGGCTGCTCGCCGAGAAGGATGTCCTGCTCATCGACGCCAAGGGCACCGTTCTCGTTGCCCCCTCGACAGCCGGCTGGACCGCGCCCGTGGGCGCGTCGATTGCGGGATCCGACCTGCTCCGCTTCGCGACGGCTCCCGATCAAAAGGCATTTCAGGAAGTGACCGATCGCGACGGCCGCACGCAGGTCTGGGCCGTCGCCCACTCGCCTTCGATCCGTGATGCCGGCCTCTTCATCCTGGTCGGACGGTCCAAGGACGGACTGGTCGCGGCGGCGAATCGCCGGCTCTACGAGGACATGGCGATCCTCGCGGTGGCCTTGCTGCTGCTGCTCGCCGGTGTATGGATCCTCGCGACCGTGAGCGTCGGCCGCCAGGTCGGGCGGCTCGCCAACATGGCGAAGAGACTCGGGCTCGGCGATCTCAGCGCGCGAATTCCCCCTCCCCATCCGCGCGGCGAGCTGGGTGGATTGATGACCCTGCTCAATGGCACCGCCGAGTCGCTCGAGCAGCAACGCGCGGCCATCGCGGACCTCAACCAGAAGCTCAGCCAATCCCAGAAAATGGAGGCCATGGGCCAGCTCACCGGCGGCGTGGCACATGACTTCAACAATCTCCTCACCGTCATTCTCGGCAATTCGGAGCACCTTGCCGACAGGCTGGCGGGAAACAAGGAGTTGCACCGGATCGCCGGCGACATCGCAACAGCCGCCGAGCGCGGCTCCGACCTGACGCGGAGCCTGCTCGCCTTCGCGCGCAAGCAGCCCCTGAGGCCGCGAGAGATCGACGTCGGCGAGAAGCTTAGGGAGATGGAGCACTTGTTGCGCCGCCCCTTGGGCGAGCACATCGAATGCACCTTCGCGCTCGCACCGGACCTGTGGTTGATCAGCATCGATCCCGGCCAGCTAACGACTGCGCTGCTCAATCTCGTGCTCAACGCGCGCGATGTCATGCAGTTGGGCGGCAGGCTGACCATCGAGGCGCGCAACGTCTCGCTCGGTGAATCCGACTTGGACATCAACGGCGAGCCGCGACCGGGCGACTATGTCATGGTGGCCGTGACCGACACCGGCAGCGGCATGACCGCCGAGGTGGCGAGCCGGGCGTTCGAGCCGTTCTTCACCACGAAGGAGGTCGGCAAGGGAACCGGGCTCGGCCTGAGCATGGTCTACGGGTTTGTGCGCCAGTCCGGCGGCCTGGTGCAGATGCAGTCCGCACCGAGGCAAGGCAGCACCGTCAGGCTGTTCTTTCCCCGCCTGGCGACACCGCCAAACGAGGACGCCTCACCCGCCGAAGGGACCGTCACGCGCGAAGGAAGCGAGACCATTCTCGTCGTCGAGGACGACGACATGGTTCGGACTTATGTCGAAAGCGAGCTGAAGACGCTCGGCTACCGCGTCATCACGGCCGCAAGCGGCCCGGCGGCGCTCGACGTGTTGCGCCAGTCCGCGGACATCGACCTGCTGTTCACCGACGTCGTAATACCCGGCGGCATGTTCGGGCCGGAGCTTGCCAGGCAAGCAATCCAATTGCGGCCCGGGCTCAAGGTGCTCTTCACCTCCGGCTACAGCCAAAATCCGGTCAAGGCGCCCGACGGGGTAGGCGATGCCCGCATCCTGACCAAGCCGTTCCGGCGGCGAGACCTCGCCGCAATGCTGCGGTCCACGCTGTCGACGCCGCAGCGGTGAGATGACGATGTGCTCTACCCGAGCGCTCGCAGCTCGCGCCGCAGCACCTTTCCGGTGGCGGTCATCGGCAATGTCTCCGCGAACTCCACGAAGCGCGGGTATTCGTGGGCGGCGAGCTGCACCTTGACGAACTCCTGGATCTCGCGCGCGAGTGCGTCGCCGGCGGCGAAGCCCGGGCGCAGCACGATCCAGGCCTTGATCGATTCGGTGCGGATCGGATCGGGGATGCCGACCACCGCCGCCATCGCCACCGCCGGATGCTTCATCAGCGTGTGCTCGATCTCGGACGGACCGACGCGATAACCGGCGGTGGTGATGACGTCGTCCTCGCGGCTCACGTACCAGAAGTAACCGTCCTCGTCCTGGATGCCGAGATCGCCGGTGAGCAGGAACTCGCCGGCATATTTCTTCGCTGTCGCCTCCGGATTGCGCCAGTATTCCAGCATCGTGCAGGGACAGGGTTGGCGCACGCCGATGATGCCGCGCTGGCCACGTGGCTGCTCCTCGCCTCTGTCGTTGACGATGCGGACATCGAAACCCGGCGTCGCCTTGCCCATCGAACCGGGGCGGATCGGAAACAGATTCGCGTTGCTGCCGATCACGAGATTGCATTCGGTCTGGCCAAACACCTCATGCGCGTCGATGCCGAAAGTTTCGCGCACCCAGCCGAGCAGCTCGCCGCCGAGGGACTCGCCGCCGGTAAAGATGCTGCGCAGCTTGACGCCCGGATGCGTCACGCCGGCCTGCCGCATCAGCTTCAGCGCGGTCGGCGGCAGGAAGACATTGCGCACGCCGAGATCGGCCATCATCTCCATCGCCGCTTGCGGCTCGAACTTTCGCGCGCGGTGGCCGACCAGGGGAATGCCGTGATACCAGAACGCGAACAGGCCGTTGATGAGGCCACCGATCCAGGCCCAATCCGCCGGCGTCCACATCAGATCGCCGGGGCGGGGCAGGAAGTTGTGGCACATCTCGACATTGGGGAGATGTCCGAGCACGACGCGGTGGGCGTGCAGCGCGCCCTTCGGATTGCCCGTCGTGCCCGAAGTGTAGATGACCAGCGCCGGATCGTCCGCAGACGTGTCCACCAGCCTGAACTCGGGCGATGCAGCCTTGATGGAATTCCAGAACGATGTCGTGCCCGCCGGCGTTCGTTCGCCAACGATGTAGACATTCTTGAGCTCCGGCAGACGGTCGCGAATCTTCGAAAGCTTCTCCCAGCCCGCCTTGTCGGTGACGATCGCCTTGGCCTGCGAGTTCGACAGACGGAATTCCAGCGCGTCTTCGCCGAACAGCGCGAACAGCGGAATAGAGATCATCGCCGAACGGAACGCGGCCATGTGCGCGATCGGCAGCTCAAGCGACTGCGACAGGAACACCGCGACGCGGTCGCCGCGGGCAAGACCATCTGCCTTCAGCACATTGGCGAAGCGGCGCGACATCTCCGCAACTTGGTCGAAGGATGTGCGCGTGATGGCGCCGTTCTCGTCGACATAGACCAACGCGAGCCGGCCGGTGCCGTCGGCGTGGCGATCGCAGCAGGCCTCCGCCATATTGAAGCGCGCCGGGATCTCCCAGCGGAAATTGCTGTAGAGTTCGTCATAGGTGTTGGCTTCGGTGAGCATGGCTGCGGGCGTTTCCACGATCTCGGCGTCATGGCCGGACTTGTTCCGGCCATCCACGTTCTTGTTTGGCCCCAGTTTAAGGACGTGGATGCCCGGGACAAGCCCGGGCATGACGGCTGTGGCTACCGCACGGTCGCGAAAAATTTCCTGACCTCGCCGACATACAGCTCTGGCTGCTCGAATGCGGCGAAATGGCCTCCCTTCTTCATCTCGCTCCAATGCGTGATGTTGCGGAAGTTCGGCTCCATCCAGCGCCGCACCGGCGTGATGATCTCCTTGGGGAAGACAGCCACGCCCGTCGGCACCTTGACGACCGGCGAGGTCCGGCGCTTGCCGAAGCTTTCCCAATAGAGCCGCGCCGACGAGGTCGCGGTCTCCGTCGCCCAGTAGAGCATGACGTTGTCGAGCAGCTCGTCCTTGGTGAAGATGTTCTCGGGATGACCGTCGCAGTCGGTCCAGGCCCAGAATTTTTCCAGAATCCAGGCCGCCTGTCCGCTCGGCGAATCCGTCAGAGCGTAACCGAGTGTCTGCGGCCGCGTCGATTGCTGCTTCGAATAGCCGGAGTCGAGGTCGACGTAGTGCTTGAGGCCGGCGAGCGCGCGCTTCTCTTCCGGTGTCGGTTCGCCTTCGACTTTCGGCGCGGCGTTGAAGGCGAGCGTGATGTGGATGCCGGCGCAATGCTCGCCGTCCTGCATGCCAAGCGAGGTCGTCACCGCCGAGCCCCAGTCGCCGCCCTGCGCGCCATAACTGATATAGCCGAGCCGGTCCATCAGCTTGGCCCAGGTCGCGGCGATACGATCGACGCCCCAGCCGGTGGTGTTCGGCTTGCCGGAGAACCCAAAGCCCGGCAGCGACGGACAGACGACGTGGAAAGCATCGGCGGGATTGCCGCCATGCGCGACAGGATCGACCAGCGGCGCGATCACCTTCTGGAATTCGACGATCGAGCCGGGCCAGCCATGGGTGATGATCAGCGGCAGCGCCGACGGCTCCTTCGAGCGCGCATGCAGGAAGTGGATCTCGAGCCCGTCGATCTCGGTGGTGAACTGCTCGAAGCGGTTGAGTTTTGCCTCGCGCGCGCGCCAGTCGTAGCCATCGGCCCAATAGCCGCAGATCTCCTGAATCCATTTCAGCGGCGCACCCTGGCTCCAGTCGGAGACGAGCTCCGCCTCCGGCCAGCGCGTGCGGGCGAGGCGCGATTTGAGGTCGGTGAGAATGTCGTCGCTGATGGCGATGCGAAACGGCTTGATGGTGCCTGTCATCGGTTGCTCCCGATTTGTCTATTGGGAGAGAGTAGACCGAACGGGCGCCGCATCAAAGGTGCACCTTCTCCCCTTGCGGGAGAAGGTGGCGCGAAGCGCCGGATGAGGGGTTTCTATCGGCAAATTCTTGTCGTGAGAGTGGTACACGCGGAGAGAGACCCCTCACCCGTCTCGCCGCTTACGCGGCGATCCACCCTCTCCCACAAGGGGAGAGGGCAAGAACTAGCCCGTCAGAGCAGCCTTCACCAAACCGGACGCCTTGCCGAAATCCATCTGGCCGGCGTACTTCGTCTTCAGCACGGCGATCACCTTGCCCATGTCCTTCATGCCGGCCGCGCCGGTCTCGGCGACCGCGTCCGAGATCGCCTTCTTGACGTCGTCGTCCGACATCTGCTTCGGCAGATACGCCGAGATCACCGCGATCTCCTCGCGCTCCTGCGCCGCGAGCTCGGCACGGCCGCCCTTCTCGTAGAGCTCGACCGATTCCTGGCGTTGCTTGATCATCTTCTGAAACACGCCGAGCAGGTCCGCGTCCGAGAGCGGCGGCTTGCCGCTGCCGCGCGCCTCGATGTCGGCGTTCTTGATGGTCGAATTGACCATGCGCAGCGTGGACAGCTTGCGCTCTTCCTTGGCCTTCATGGCCTCCTTGACCGCATTGTTGATGTCGTCGCGCAGCATGGTCGTGCTCTCCTAGAATATCCGAGGCCTGATCTAGGCCGTTCACGGCCCTGAGACAACCGGGGTTCCCAGCCATTCGACCAGCGCCCGCACCGTCGCCGCGGGCTGCTCCGGCTGCGGCAGGTGTCCGCAATCCTCCAGAACGACGAGCCTTGCACCGGCGATGCCCTCCGCCATCTCCTTCGAGAATGCGTTGGGTATCGTGTTGTCCGCATCGCCCGTCAGCACCAACGTTGGGCACTTGATCGTCGCAAGCGTCGGCCGTGAATCTATCCGCGCGATGATCGCGGTCTGCTGTCGCAGATAGCCTTCGACGCCGACGTCCTCGCCCTGCTCATGCACGAGCTGGCGAATACCGGCATCGTCGCGGCGCGACGGATGCACCAGTTCGGGAAACATCTCCTCGCGCGCGGCACGCAGCTCGCCGCGCCTGGCCCGCTCCATCAGGCCGCGCCGGCGCGCGGTCGCCTCCTCCGTGTCGGGCCGCGCCTGAGTGTTGATCAGCGCCAGCTTTGCTACCCGCTCGGGCGCCTGGCGCATGATCTCGAGCGCGATGTAGCCGCCCATGGAATGGCCGGCGAGCGCGAAGCGCGGCGGCGCCTCGCTCAGGACCCGGTGGGCGATCGCCGCCATGCTGTCGTCGCGAATATGGTTGGCGACCATCACCGGGCCGAACCGCCAGAGCGACGGGATGACTGGTGCATAGATCCGGGCCGAGGAAGCTAATCCCGGAACCAGCAGAATCGGCGTCGTCTGGTCCATTATTGCCTCCCAAGCCCCGGAACTTGCCGGAAATTATGCCGCGGAGCTTAGGGGCCCAAGGCGACCTGTCAAATATGCAAAAACGCATGTGAATCGGCGCATCTCCGCTTTGACGTCGGCGCCCGCGGAGACTATGAACCGGGCTCATGACACAACATGATAACGATCCCGCCTGGCCGGACCACAAACCGACCGCGCTGTTGGTGCTTGCCGATGGCACGGTGCTGGAAGGCTTTGGCCTTGGCGCCGAAGGCCAAGCCGTCGGCGAGGTCTGCTTCAACACCGCCATGACCGGCTATGAGGAGATCCTCACCGATCCCTCCTATGCCGGCCAGCTCATCACCTTCACGTTCCCCCATATCGGCAATGTCGGCACCAATGACGACGACATCGAGACGGTGAACATGGCCGCAACGCCCGGCGCGCGCGGCGTGATCCTGCGCACCGCGATCACAGATCCCTCGAACTACCGCGCCACCAAGCATCTCGACCAGTGGCTGAAGGCCCGCGGCATCATCGGCCTCTCCGGTATCGACACCCGCGCGCTGACCGCGCTGATCCGCAACAAGGGCATGCCCAACGCCGTGATCGCGCACGCCAGGGATGGCGAGTTCGACCTGCACGGCCTGAAGGAAGAAGCGCGCGAATGGCCGGGCCTCGAGGGCATGGATCTGGTGCCGATGGTCACCTCGGGCCAGCGCTTCACCTGGGACGAGACGCCCTGGCTCTGGGAGAAGGGCTTTGGCCGTCAGGACAAGCCTGAGTTCAACGTGGTCGCCATCGACTACGGCATCAAGCGCAACATTCTGCGCCTGCTCGCCGGCGTCGGTTGCAAGGTGACGGTGGTGCCGGCAACGACGTCATCCGAGGACATCCTGGCGATGAAACCGGACGGCGTGTTCCTGTCGAACGGTCCCGGCGATCCGGCCGCGACCGGCAAATATGCCGTGCCCGTGATCCAGGACGTGATCAAGTCGGGCACGCCGACTTTCGGAATTTGTCTCGGCCACCAGATGCTCGGCCTCGCCGTGGGCGCCAAGACCAAGAAGATGCACCAGGGCCATCACGGCGCCAATCATCCCGTGAAGGACGAGACCACCGGCAAGGTCGAGATCACCTCGATGAACCACGGCTTTGCCGTGGACGAGAGCACCCTGCCGACCGGCGCAACCCAGACCCACATCTCGCTGTTCGACGGCTCCAATTGCGGCATCCAGCTCGACGGCAAGCCGGTGTTCTCGGTGCAGTACCACCCCGAGGCTTCACCGGGTCCGCGCGACTCGCACTATCTGTTCCAGCGTTTTGCGGATCTCATGCGGCAGAAGAAGAGCGCGTAAGGCGCGCGCTCTTTCGCAACTAACGTCATGACAAAGAGCCCGGGCCTAGTCCCGGGCTTTTTTCGTCAAAGGAACGCCGCTCAGCTCCCTTCGTTGATCCCTGCTACGCTCACGCAGGAGCCTCTTATGTCTATCGTCCGCGACAATGCCGAGCCGCTCGCCATCGTGTTCGAGGATGACGGGCTCGTGCCGAACAATATCCTCCCCTTCCTGGTCTACCAGGCCGCGGTGAAGCTTGATTCCAGACAGCCGGAAGAGACGATCGAACGCTTGTTCGAAGCGAACGGCTGGGGCGGCACGTGGCGCAATGGCGTCTTCGACTATCTGCATTATCATGCGACGGTGCACGAGGTGCTCGGCGTTGCGCGTGGCAGCGCGCGCGTGCGCTTCGGCGGCGACCATGGCCAGGAGCTGGAGATCAAGGCCGGCGACGTCGCGATCCTACCCGCCGGCACAGGTCACCAACGCATCAAGGCCAGCGCGGATTTCTGCGTGATCGGCGCCTATCCGCCGGGTGCGAAGATGGAAGTCACTCGCGCAACGCCGGAGAACCACGCGAAAGCGGTGAAGACGATTCCAAACGTCGCGCTGCCGCCGGCCGATCCGGTGACGGGCAAGAACGGGGCGTTGATGCGGTTGTGGCGGCCATGAGTCGCGAAAGCTAACCACACACCGCCGTCGTCCCGGCGAAGGCCGGGACCCGTAGCCACGAAAGGTAGTTTGGCGAAGATTCGCTATTGCGCATCTCGCGCCACAACTTCTCCCTGGGGGTATGGGTCCCGGCCTACGCCGGGACGACGACGTGGAAGCAATCCAGCGTGCCCCTACGCCTCGTTGCCGCCTTCCTGTCTTGTGGCTTCGAACAGGAACCAGGTGCGGCGCTCGGTCTCGTCGATGAAGTTTTCGAGGATGCTGGCGCTGGCGACGTCACCGGCGTCGTCGCAGACCTCGTGCGCCTTGCGCATTGCCGCGGCGACATGCTTGTTGTCCTGCATCAGCTCGCGCAGCATCTCGCGGGGCGGGACATAGTCTTCGTTGTTGTCCTTGATGGTCTGGAGCTTGGCGATCTGCCCGATCGATTTCAGCGTGGTGCCGCCGATCTTGCGGACGCGCTCGGCGAGCTGGTCGGTGGTGGCGAAGATCTGGTCGGACTGTTCGTCGAGCAGCAGATGATAATCGCGGAAATGCCGGCCGCTGATGTGCCAGTGGAAATTCTTGGTCTTTAGATACAGCGCGAAGGCGTCGGCCAGAAGGACGTTGAGCGCCTCCGAAACCTTGTTGACGGCCTGGGACGAAAGATCGGTGGGAGTGTCGAGGTCGGGCGAGACCTTTTGTGGGGCTTTGCTCACGGGAAACCTTCCTGTTAGGACGCAGACATTGACGGCGCGCCGCCGCACCCCTAACGCAGGCGGGCAGCGCCGGTTCCTGCAGCGGAACCGTTTGGGGGGGGCCCTCGACGACCATGGACGATTGGATCGATTACTACGACTCGACGCATACGATCTATGTCAGCAAGCTGCATCGCGACTTGCACTTCCAGATCATCGCGCGGGACATCATCGGCTACATCTCCTCGCCCGAGGCGACCGTGCTCGACTATGCCTGCGGCGAGGCGCTGTCGGCTAGCCAGGTCGCAGCGGCCTGCGGCAAGTTGATCCTCGCCGAGCCCGCGCCCGGCGTGCGCGGCCGGTTGATCTCGCGGTTTGCCCCGAACACGAAAATCCGCGTCCGGTCGCTCGACGACGTCCACAACATGCAGGAGCAGTCGATCGATCTCGTCGTGATGAACTCGGTCGCGCAATACATGGCGCCGGACGAGCTCGACGCAGCGCTCCTCAACTTCCGCCGCATCCTGAAGCCCTCCGGCAAGCTGGTGCTCGGCGACATCCTCCAGCCCAATGTCGGCATGTTCAGGGACGTCACAGCGCTGCTCAGCTTCGGCCTTCGTCACGGCTTTTTGAAAGATGCGCTGATCGGGCTGATCAGCACCGCATTGTCGGATTACCGTCAGCTGCGCACGCGCATCGGGCTGCAGCGCTACAGTGAGGAGCAGATCACCGCCAAGCTCAAGACAGCCGGCTTCACGGTCCAGCGCGCTCACCGCAATATCGGCCACAATAGCTGGCGCATGACGTTCGTCGCGCGGCCGCCGTTGGTCCGTTGAGCTTCGTGGATCCGTTAAGCATAACGTCTGCCTGAGGTGGCTTGTCGCACCCCGATCAGTAATGATCGCCGCGGCCCGGTGGCGGAAGTGTCTACGCGAGGGCGATGCATCGCTCTTTATCCTGGTTCAAATCCAGGCCGGGTCTCCACGCTTCGCCCCTCACGGGGCTACGCGTGGCGCAGCCACGCGAGGCCCGCAGGGGCGAAGCGTGTCCGGCGTAGCTGGAGCGAAGCGCAAGCGAAGACGGACTGGCCGCCCAATCCTCAATCAGCCTCAACCACATCGCGCTCCGACAGCAGCTGCAACCGGTCCGCCTCCTTGGCGGCCGAGCTGATCACTGCATCAAGCAGACCCGGGAAGCGTGCGTCCAGATCGTCGCGGCGCAGCCGCACGAAGCGGTTGGTGCCGGCGACGCGGGTCTGCATCAGGCCGCATTCGCGTAGCTTGGCGAAGTGATAGGCCAGATTCGACTTGCCGCTGAGCCCGTTGAAATCGCCGCAGCACAGCTCGCCGCTGACATGGTCCTGCTGCGCGAGTTGGTACACGATCGCCAATCTGATCGGATCGCTCAGGCAATCCAGGACCATCGGCAGTTCGATCTGCTCGCGGGTGGGGTGGGGAGGCGTGCGGCTCATGGTCTGCCGATCATAGCGAAATGGCCTCGATGTTCAATAGTTCTTGAACCAATTGACTCCCGATCCGGTCCCATTGATAGTTCAATAAACGTTGAACATAGGACTTTCCTAATGAGCGTATTCTGGTTGGCCCTGGCGGCCTTTGCGATCGGCACGGAAGGCTTTGTCATTGCTGGGCTTTTGCCGTCGATCGCAACCGACCTGGCGATTTCCGTGCCCGCCGCCGGGCAATTGGTCACGGCCTACGCCCTCACCTACGCGGTCGGCTCGCCGATCCTGGCGGTGACGCTGAACAATATCGACCGCCGCACCGTGCTGGCCCTGGCGCTATCGACTTTCATTGCCGGAAACCTCGCGGCGATGGTGGCGTCGAATTACGCCTTGTTGCTGGCCTCGCGCATGCTGATGGCGCTGGGCTCCGGGCTGTGCATGCCGACCGCGCTGGCCGTATCCGTGGCCGTCGCCGCGCCGGAGCGACGCGGCCGTGCGGTGGCGTTGGTCACCTCAGGCCTCACAGTTGCGACCGTCATCGGCGTTCCCCTCGGCAATCTCGTCGGCAGCCTGCTCGGCTGGCGCGCGACCTTTGCCATGGTCGCCCTGATCGGCGCCGTTGCGCTCGCCGGCCTCCTGCTCGGCCTGCCCCGCGGCCTGCCGCGCAACACGGCCTCGCTCAGCGATCGGCTGGCGGTGGCGCGTCACCGCAATGTCCTGACGGCGCTTCTGATCACGATTTTATGGGCGCTCGGCGGCTTCACCGTGTTCACCTATTTCGCGATCCCGCTGCGCGGCCTTGGATTCGACGCCTCGCAGATCAGCCTCGCGCTGCTGGTGTTCGGCGGCGCCGCCGCGATCGGTAACATGCTCGGCGGCGTCCTCGCCGACCGGCTCGGCACGCTCGCGACAGCAGGTCTCGGGCTTGCCGGCATGGCCAGCGCGCTGATCCTGCATTCGCTGGTCCTGAAGCTGATGCCGGGACAGGCGCATTATGCGGTGCTGGGCGCGATCTTCCTCTGGGGCATCTCGGGATGGGCGTTCTACCCGGCTCAGGTCGCCAGCATCATCCGGATCGAGCCGCAGGCCTCGATGATCGCGCTCTCACTCAACGCCTCGGCCATGTATCTCGGCTTTGCGATCGGCGGAGCCGTGGGCGGCGCCGTGCTCGCGGCGTGGAGCCCGGCGGATCTGGGCTGGGTCGGCGGATTGAGCGTTTCGGCGGCTCTTCTGGTCCATCTCGCCCGCGGCTGGCAGGCCCGGCCAAAACCGGTCAAAATTGCCGGTTGATGGGCGTTTTTCGGGGTTTCGCCGCCCTGAAAACTGGTCTAAGACCCACCCCGCGCGCGAGGGGGGACCACCGCGCTCTCGGCCAAAGGGACGCGCAGCAGGCGCGCCCTTTTTTTGTGCCCAAATTCCACTTCGGCGAGAGTTGATGCCCAAACGTACAGACATCACCACCATCCTGATCATCGGCGCCGGTCCCATCGTGATCGGCCAGGCCTGCGAGTTCGACTATTCGGGCACCCAGGCGGTGAAGACGCTGAAGGAAGAGGGCTATCGCATCGTCCTCGTCAATTCCAATCCGGCCACCATCATGACCGACCCGGAATTGGCCGATGCGACCTATATCGAGCCGATCACGCCCGAGATCGTCGCGAAAATCATCGAGAAGGAACGGCACGTCATTCCCGGCGGCTTCGCGCTGCTGCCGACCATGGGCGGACAGACCGCGCTGAACTGCGCACTCTCGCTGCGCCAGCAAGGCACGCTGGAAAAGTTCGACGTCGAGATGATCGGCGCGACCGCGGATGCGATCGACAAGGCCGAGGACCGCCAGCTGTTCCGCGAGGCCATGACCAAGATCGGGCTCGAGACGCCGAAGTCGCGGCTCGCCAACGCCTCCGCCCTGAAGAAGTCCTTCCGCGACAAGTACCAGGCCGATCGCGCAAAGGCATCAGGCGCGGAGCTCGCAGAGCTGGAGCGGCAGTGGACGCTCGGCGAGAGCGACCGCCGCAAGCGCTATCAGGAATATGCGCTCGGCCAGGCGCTGATGGCGCTCTCCGAGATCGGCCTGCCCGCGATCATCCGCCCGTCCTTCACCATGGGCGGCACCGGCGGCGGGATTGCCTACAACAAGGAAGAGTTCCTCGACATCATCGAGCGCGGCCTGGATGCGTCTCCTACCAACGAAGTGCTGATCGAAGAATCCGTGCTCGGCTGGAAAGAGTACGAGATGGAGGTGGTGCGCGACAAGAAAGACAATTGCATCATCGTCTGCTCGATCGAGAACCTCGATCCGATGGGCGTGCACACCGGCGATTCCATCACGGTGGCGCCGGCGCTGACGCTGACCGACAAGGAATACCAGATCATGCGCGACGCCTCGCTGGCGGTGCTGCGCGAGATCGGCGTCGAGACCGGCGGCTCCAACGTGCAGTTCGGCGTCAACCCCGAGGACGGCCGCATGGTCGTCATCGAGATGAATCCGCGCGTGTCGCGTTCCTCCGCCCTGGCTTCGAAAGCCACTGGATTTCCGATCGCAAAGGTCGCCGCCAAGCTTGCGGTCGGCTACACGCTCGACGAAATCGCCAACGACATCACCGGCGGCGCCACGCCGGCCTCGTTCGAGCCGACGATCGACTATGTCGTCACCAAGGTGCCGCGTTTCGCATTCGAGAAATTCCCCGGTGCCTCCACCACGCTGACCACGTCGATGAAGTCGGTCGGCGAAGTCATGGCGATCGGCCGCACCTTCCAGGAAAGCCTTCAGAAGGCCTTGCGCGGGCTCGAGACCGGCCTCACCGGCCTTGACGAGATCGAGATCGAAGGTCTCGGCCGCGACGACGACAAGAATGCGATCCGCGCTGCGCTGGGCACGCCGACGCCGAACCGGCTGCTCCAGGTCGCGCAGGCGATGCGGCTCGGCTGGTCGGACGAGGAGATCTTCAATTCCTGCAAGATCGATCCGTGGTTCCTCAGCGAGATGCGCGGCATCGTCGAGATGGAAGCGAAGGTCCGCAAGAACGGCCTGCCGGGCAACGCCTTCGGCATGCGCACGCTCAAGGCCATGGGCTTCTCCGATGCCAGGCTCGCGGTGATCGCGGAGACGACTGAGGCCGAGGTCACGGCGAAGCGCCACGCGCTCGGCGTTCGCCCGGTCTACAAGCGCATCGACACCTGCGCGGCCGAGTTCGCTTCGCCCACCGCCTACATGTACTCGACCTATGAGGCGCCGTTCGCGGGCGCGCCTGCGGACGAGAGCTCGCCGTCCGACAAGAAGAAGGTCATCATCCTCGGCGGCGGCCCGAACCGCATCGGCCAGGGCATTGAATTCGACTATTGCTGCTGTCACGCCTGCTTCGCGCTCCACGACGCCGGCTACGAATCCATCATGGTCAACTGCAACCCGGAGACGGTGTCGACCGACTACGACACTGCCGACCGGCTCTATTTCGAGCCGCTCACCGCCGAGGACGTGCTGGAGATCATCGCGAAGGAACGCACCAACGGTACGCTTCACGGCGTAATCGTGCAGTTCGGCGGCCAGACCCCGCTCAAGCTCGCGCGTGCGTTGGAAGCCGCCGAAGTGCCGATCCTCGGCACCTCGCCCGACGCCATCGACCTTGCGGAAGACCGCGACCGCTTCAAGCGGGTGCTCGACAAGCTGCGGCTGAAGCAGCCCAAGAACGGCATCGCCTATTCGGTCGAGCAAGCGCGCCTGGTCGCGACCGATCTCGGCCTGCCGCTGGTGGTGCGCCCGTCCTACGTGCTCGGCGGCCGCGCGATGCAAATCATCCGCGAGGAGAACCAGCTCAGCGATTACCTGCTCGGCACGCTGCCGGAGCTGGTGCCGGGGGACGTCAAGGCGCGCTACCCGAACGACAAGACCGGCCAGATCAACACCGTGCTCGGCAAGAATCCGCTGCTGTTCGACCGCTATCTGTCCGACGCGACCGAGATCGACGTCGACTGCCTCTGCGACGGCAAGGACACCTTCATCGTCGGCATCATGGAGCACATCGAGGAAGCCGGCATCCATTCCGGCGACAGCGCCTGCTCGTTGCCGCCGCACTCGCTGGACGACAAGATGATCGGGGAGCTGGAGCGGCAGACCCGCGAGCTGGCGCTCGGCCTCGACGTCGTCGGCCTCATGAATGTGCAATACGCCATCAAGGACGGCGAGATCTACGTGCTCGAAGTCAATCCGCGCGCCTCGCGCACGGTGCCCTTTGTCGCCAAGGTGGTCGGTACGCCGGTCGCGAAGATCGCGGCGCGTATCATGGCCGGCGAGAAGCTTGCCGATTTCAAGCTGAAGAAGGCGAACTTCGATCATGTCGGCGTGAAGGAATCGGTGTTTCCGTTCGCCCGCTTCCCCGGCGTCGATACCGTGCTCGGCCCCGAGATGCGCTCGACCGGCGAGGTCATGGGCATCGATCGCTCCTTCGCGGTGGCGTTCGCCAAGAGCCAGCTCGGCGGCGGCACGCGGGTGCCGCGCAAGGGCACGGTGTTCGTCTCGGTCCGCGAGAGCGACAAGACGCGCATCACCGAGGCCGTTCGCGAGCTGCATTCGCTCGGCTTCAAGGTGCTGGCGACGTCGGGCACGGCCCGCTTCCTGACCGACCAGGGCATCCCGACCGAGAAGGTGAACAAGGTGCTGGAGGGCCGGCCGCACATCGTCGACGCCATCACCAATGGCGAGGTCCAGCTCGTCTTCAACACCACCGAGGGCCCGCAGGCGCTCGCCGACAGCCGTTCGTTGCGGCGCGCGGCCCTCTTGCATAAAGTACCGTATTACACCACTCTTTCCGGGGCCGTGGCGGCCGCGCAGGGCATCCGCGCCTATCTGGGCGGGGACCTTGAGGTTCGGACCCTGCAGAGCTACTTTTCGGAAACCTGATCGCGAGCGGGAGGCCCAACCTTCCGCTAAGTGATTGGCGATGAAGCCACTATGACCGGAGGAACTGTCCGGCCATATGGTTGTTCTGTTCCGGCGCCAAGCCCATATGAACGTTCGGCGGCACGCGCGTTGAGCCCCCGGACAGACTGACGAATCAAGTTGCGTGCGCGTTGACATGTCAGGGCGCGCGCGACCGAAGGACGAGAGAAGAGATGGAAAAGGTACCGATGACTGCGGGCGGCTTTGCCGCGCTCGGGGAAGAACTGAAGAAGCGCCAGTCGGAGGACCGTCCGCGGATCATCGAGCATATCGCCGAGGCGCGCTCGCACGGCGACCTGTCGGAGAACGCGGAATACCACGCCGCGAAGGAAGAGCAGTCCCACAATGAAGGCCGCATCGCCGAGCTCGAGGACAAGCTCGCGCGCGCCGACATCATCGACATCTCGAAGCTGTCCGGCGACACCATCAAGTTCGGCGCCACCGTGACGCTGGTCGACGAGGACACCGAAAAGAAGACGGTGTGGCAGATCGTCGGCGAGGTCGAGGCCGACGCCAAGAAGGGCCGCATCTCCATCACCTCGCCGCTCGCGCGCGCGCTGATCGGCAAGAAGAAGGGCTCAACCGTCGAGGTCAACGCACCCGGCGGCGCCAAGGCTTATGAGATCACCAAGGTGGAGTGGCGGTAACGATTCGCCGTTGCGTGTGATTTGAAAAGGCCGCGCACTGCGCGGCCTTTTTTGTATCTGCGTGTTGCTCGCAATGACGGAGGAGACGTTACCTTCTTCCCCTCACATCGAGCGGCACGGCCGCCTCGTATTTCGAATTGTGCAGCACCAGCGACGTCCGCACGTTGCGGACGTGCGGGGCGGCGGTCAAATGGGTGACGAAATCCTGGAAGGTGGCCATGTCGGGTGCGACGCATTTCAGGATGAAATCGACTTCGCCCGACAGCATCCAGCACTCGCGCACCAGCGGCTCGGCGCGGACGAACTCCTCGAAGGCGCGCAAATCGGCCTCGGCCTGGCTGGAGAGGTGCACTGCGGCAAACACGGTGACGTCGAAGCCGAGCTTGCGCGCGTCCAAGAGCCCGCGATAGCCATGGATATACCCCTCCTCCTCCAGCGCCCGGACTCGGCGCAGGCAGGGCGGTGGCGAAATGCCGACGCGCTTGGCCAGCTCGACATTCGTGATTCGACCGTCGGCCTGAATCTCGGTGAGAATTTTCAGGTCGATCTCGTCTAGGTTCCGCGACACGTGATTGGAACTCCTGGCCTTTACGGCGGTATTGGTGGGTCTGTCGCAATCCTCATAGCCCAGACCGCGCACTCGGCGCAATTTTATTGCGCGTGCAGCGCAATCGACTTTTGTTCCCTGTTGGAAAAATCCGCCGACAGGGAATGCAATTCTTGCATAGCTCACCAGAAGGCTTAGATTACCTCTGATATTTCAGCGCCTCCGCGAGGCCTCCCGGCACGTTCCGCGCCCGCGCTGCAGTCCCCCGTGAAAGGCATCTGTCGAAATGTCCGCCGCTGTCCATGCAAAGGTCGTCATCATCGGCTCCGGCCCCGCCGGCTACACGGCGGCGATCTACGCCGCGCGCGCGATGCTCGAGCCGATCCTGATCCAGGGCATCCAGGCGGGCGGCCAGCTCACCATCACCACCGACGTCGAGAACTATCCTGGTTTCGCCGACGTGATCCAAGGCCCCTGGCTTATGGAGCAGATGGAGAAGCAGGCGCTGCATGTGGGCACCCAGATCAAGACCGATCTGGTGACCAAGCTCGACACCTCGCAGCGACCCTTTCGCCTGACCTGCGATAGCGGTGACGTCTATCTCGCCGACACTGTCATCCTCGCCACCGGCGCCCAGGCGCGCTGGCTCGGGCTGCCGTCCGAAGCGAAATTCCAGGGCGGCGGCGTCTCGGCCTGTGCCACCTGTGATGGCTTCTTCTACCGCAACAAGGACGTCGTGGTGGTCGGCGGCGGCAATACCGCGGTCGAGGAAGCGCTGTACCTCACCAACCATGCCTCGCAGGTCACCATCGTGCATCGTCGCGATCACTTCCGCGCCGAACGCATCCTGCAGGAGCGTCTGTTCAAGCACCCGAAGATCAAGGTGGTCTGGGACTCAGCCGTCGACGAAATCTGCGGCACCGAGAACCCGAACAAGGTCACCCATGTGCGGCTGAAGAACGTCAAGACCGGCGCCTTGACCGATGTGCCGACCGACGGCGTCTTCGTCGCCATCGGGCACGCCCCGGCGACCGAACTCGTGGCGGGACAGATCAAGCTGAAACCGTCGGGCTATGTCGAGGTCGCCCCGAACTCGACCGCCACCTCGGTCCCCGGACTGTTCGCCGCCGGCGACGTCGCCGACGAGACCTATCGTCAAGCGGTGACGGCGGCCGGCCTCGGCTGCATGGCAGCGCTCGAGGCGGAACGATTTTTGGCCCTGCGCGCCAGCGAGCGCGCGGCAGCGGAATAGACATCATGGCAAGAACACGCGACGGATTTACGGATATGGACTGGGACAAGCTGAAGGTGTTTCACGCCGCGGCGGAAGCGGGCAGCTTCACGCACGCGGGCGAGCAGCTCGGCCTGTCGCAATCGGCGGTGTCACGCCAGGTCTCGGCACTGGAGCAGGAGCTCTCGGTCTCGCTGTTCCACCGCCACGCCCGTGGCCTGATCCTCACCGAACAGGGCGACCTCTTGTTCCGCACCGCTCATGACGTGTTCATGCAGCTGCAGGCGGCGCGCGCGAAACTGACCGACAGCCGCGAGCGGCCGAGCGGCGATCTCAAGATCACCACCACGCCCGGCGTCGGCATCAACTGGCTGATCCCCCGGCTCGGCGAATTCACCGCGCTCTATCCGGAAATCCGGATCTCGCTGATCGTCACCGACGAGGAGCTTGACCTGTCGATGCGCGAGGCGGACGTCGCGATCCGCACCCGCAAGCCGACGCAGCCGGATCTCATCCAGCGCAAGCTGTTCGCGATGGGCTTCCACGCTTATTGCTCGCCCGATTACATCAAGCGCTTCGGCACGCCGCGCACGCTGGAGGAGCTCGACTCCCACCGCATCATCACGCTCTCCGACGGCAACTTCGCGCCGCATCTCCAGAACCGCAACTGGCTGGTCGAAGCGGGGCGCAACGGCTCGGGTCCGCGCGAAGCCTATTTCAGGGTCAACAACATTCTCGGCCTCGTCCGCGCCTGTCAGCAGGGCCTCGGCATCGCGGCGCTGCCGGACTATCTGATCGAAGAGCAGAGCCGCCTCGTGCAGCTGTTCGGCGAATCGGATTCGATCCAGCTCGATACGTATTTTGTTTATCCGGAAGAGCTGAAGACGGTCGCGCGCGTGCAAGTGTTCCGCGACTTCGTGGTGAGCAAGGCGCAGCGCTGGCCGTCCTGATTTCCGCATGTCTGACATGCGGCTTGGACGCTTGATGCATGGCGCGAAGCTAGCCCATAATCTCTACATGCTGAGCCTTCGCGTTGCGCATTTGTCCCCCTCCTCCAGTGGCGCGGGAGTTCAGTAATCCCTCTTGGAAGGTGATTGTGTCGGCCTCACGTGGCCAATACCTTAAGCCGGGCTCGATCGAGCCCGGCTTTTTTTTGACGGATTCGGCCTTCGCCCTCCACGTGTGTTGACAGTTCCATGCTTACCCCGCATCATTTGCGAATGATCACGAAGTCGTGCGCAATCTCCTCGCAGGCAGTCGCCTCGAAAAAAGGCCCCCATCTGGGGACCTCGGATTTTTGCGCGCGCTAACAGCCTTCGTCATCGCGAGCCGAAACTTCGAAAACCCCGCCGCCTGGACGGGGTTTTTTCATGTGCCCTCGTCTCAGGTTTTTCCCGAGAAGGAGATGGAACATGACCGGACTACAGGAACATTTGCACGGGCTCTGGCTGCCGCTGGTGACGCCGTTTCGCGACGGCGCTCTCGACGAGAGGTCGCTGCGCCGGCTGACACGGCATTACAGCGGACCGGCCGTCGACGGCTTCATCCTGGGGGCGACCTCCGGTGAAGGCATGACGCTGCGCGACGCCGAGCTCGAACGCCTCGTCGCCATCGTGCGCGACGAGCTGGCCACCGGCCACAGCAAGATTCCGATCTGCCTCGGACTTTCAGGCGCGGACACTTCGCGGCTGAAGGAGCGTCTCGACGCGACCGCGGACTGGCCGATCGACGGTTATCTGATCGCGAGCCCGTATTATGTGCGGCCGTCGCAGCGCGGGTTGCTGGCGCATTTCGAGGCGCTCGCCGATCACGCCGCCTGGCCACTCGCGCTCTACAACATTCCCTATCGCACCTCGGTCAACATCAGCAACCAGACGCTGCTGCGGCTTGCCGGGCATCCGAACATCATCGGCCTGAAGGATTGCGGTGCGAGCCGCGAGCAATCCATCGCGCTGCTGCGCGATAGGCCTTCGGACTTTCGCGTGCTGACCGGCGAGGATGCGAATTATTTCGAGGCGCTCAGCGACGGCGCTGACGGCGGCATCGTGCTGTCAGCTCATCTCGAGACCGCGACGTTTGCGGCTGTTCATGCCGAGCTGAAGCGCGGCAACCATGATGCGGCGCTGGCGCGCTGGCAGGAGGTCGCGGACCTGACGCGCCTGTTGTTCACCGAGCCCAGTCCCGCGCCGGCAAAATACTGGCTGTGGCGCACGGGTCTGATCGACAGCCCCGAAGTGCGCCTGCCGATGGTCGAGATCGGCAGCGAACTCGCCGTCCAGCTCGACCGCGAGATCGAGCGACGCATGCAAGTCGCGGCGTAGCTGTTCTTTCGCCTCTCCCCGCTTGCGGGGAGAGGCCGATGCGCGAAGCGCGGCGGGTGAGGGGGAGTCTCCGCGGGTCCGACTCTCAATGTGCTTGTGGAGATAGCCCCTCACCCCCACCCTCTCCCCGTAAGAACGGGGAGAGGGAGTGAGAGAGCGTGCCCGTGGTTAACCGCGCCCCAACGGCCTTCGCTGCTGCCGCATGGGGCATCCACGGCTCGTTTACGCAATCGCGCCTATCGTCTTCATTCAAAGTCTTTTCAAATGGGGGAATGATCATGGGGCAGCGCATCCGCCCAACGGCGGCAGACATGTTCGCGTCCGCTGATTTCTTGCGGGGAATTGTGGTGGTGTCGTCGTTCGGCTTCTGGGCGGTGATGCTCGGCCTGATGCCGGTGCTGGTGTTTCGGGTCTGGCTGGCGTGATGGAAGCGCGCGGCCGGATGGTTAATCCGTGGTAGCAGCTGTGTTCAAAAGCGCGCTAAACTGCGACCCGGAATTTTAAAATATCTCACGTAGCGTTCATGCCCATAAAGCGAAGAAATCGCGGGGGCGTTTGTGAATAGTCATAACGAGATGGCGTCGCATTACGACGCTGGAGAGCAGGGCTTCACCACCGAGGACATTCTCTGGGCCGCCGGCATCTGGTCGGTGATCCTCACTCTGTCGCCGGTGATCGTGTTCTACATGCTGATGGTCGCCTAGCGGCAAGTCATCTTCCCAAAAACGCAAAACGCGCGGAGGTCCGCGCGTTTTTCGTCCGGGGAATGATTTATGAAAAATTACGCCGCCTGCTTGTGCATTGCGCCGGAAGCCGACGCCGTGCCGCGAATAGCCTTCACCGAACGTTCGATCGCCGCCCACAGCCTTGCGATCTCCTGAGCCGCACGACTCTCGGCCTGATATTCCCGCGCGCCTTCGCCGTGGCTCAACGCCATCAGCAGATCCGAACGGTTGGTGATCTGGCCGCCCCACACCGGAGCACGGAACTTCGCCAGCGCCTCGCGGGCGATGGTGACGATCGGGCTTTCGGACTCGTCGCGGCGCGCCGGCGCACCGTTGAGCACGACCGCGTAGGGCTTGCGCGCCGCACGGCACATCTGGATGGTTTCCTGCACCGCGTTGACGTCGAACACGCCGGGGCGGGCGGGAATCACCACCATGGTGGCATTGCGGATGGCGTCGTCGACGACGGCCGACAGGTTCGGCGGCGTGTCGATCAACACCCATTCATAACCGTCGCGCTTGGCAGCGGAGACGATGCCGCTGACCGAGTTCACCGCGGACTTGATCGGCGGCTCGTTGGTGCCACGCAGCTTGTGCCACAGCGTGAGCGAGCCTTGCGGATCCGCATCGACGAGCAGGATCGGCTTGGTCGCCTTGATCTGCGCGGCGAGATGCGCGGCCAGCGTACTCTTGCCTGAGCCACCTTTACGCGATGCAAAAACAATAACGTTCATACCTCTGCCTCCAGATTGACCCCAGGCGGCGAAAATGAATCACCGCGGTGATTCGGGAAAGAAAAATTTATCATAAGTTATGCTGGCGCCATGAAATAACAAAGCGCGTTGGCTTTTGAGTCACACTGCTGCGTGCGACGACGGCTTCACGCCGGCAATCGTGCATTTATTGAGCAGTCCGGCGGGAAAAAATGGGATGCAACCTCGCCGCGCAATCCGTTTCGCGACTCGTTTCCATCCCCACATGATCGCAATTGTCGCAAGCGTCCGCACGCGGAGGCGAACAAAAGGAGTCCGGTGGCTGGTGCGGGGCTGATGCCTGGGTCAGTTTGACTCAAGGGGCGAGCGAACGAGGAGCCGGACACGCAAATGCCCGGGACGTCAAACGCACTGCGCGCTGTGGCCGCGGGCATGATCGAGTTTCAAAAAGGGAACGCGGTGCCCGCGCTCAGCCTTCGCTGGCTTTCTTCTTCTTGGCCGGCTTGGTGCTCTTCTTCGCCGTCCGGGCCGAGTTCTTGGGCGCGATGCTGGTCGGCTTGCCGGCGCGGGGCGCCGCCGCCATGCCCGGCTCCGGTCCCGGCCGGAAGAAGGCCCGGCACTGCGGCGAGAGCTGCGACTTCTTCTGGATCATGCAGGCGGTGATGGCGTCGACGTTCGGAACGAACTCGCCGCACAGCCGCATCGCATCGGGGGTGCAGGCCTGCTGCTCCTCCTGGGAGTAGGCAAAGCCTTCACCCGGGTGGATCAGGACGGCCAGGGCCATCCCCATGATCGCAGCAGCGAAAGATTTCTTGAAACGGAACGCCGGCATCGATCCCCCAAATGTCGAGTCGGAGACGATAGTGGGTGAACGGGCGTTCGTTGGCAACCGAGGGGAGATGCGAAAGCCGGGACGTGTGCGGTCTCGGCAACAGGGCCCCCCTAAAACAAAAAACGCGAAAACAACCCCATGCACAGTAGCCAAGTCCATGTACCGATTGAACTTTGCCGATCGCGATTTGCGGATTTTACGAAATGAAGTTTGACTCGTCGGGCAAAACAGGAGCATGATGCCATCATCACAGAACGTGCGTGGGGCGGTCGGCTTGTCTCCTGCGCTGGTCGAAAGCGTGAGCGGGAGCGGAGACGATTGCATGGAGCGAAGTGAGGCGGAGCTGCCGCTGTCGGGCGTGACGGTGGTCTCGCTCGAGCAGGCGATCGCGGCTCCTCTGGCCAGCCGGCATCTTGCGGACTGGGGTGCGCGCGTCATCAAGATCGAGCGGCCGGGGGATGGCGATTTCTGCCGCGACTACGATCACGTGATGAACGGGATGTCGAGCCAGTTCGTCTGGACCAACCGGTCGAAGGAGAGCCTCGCCATCGACATCAAAAGCCCCGAAGGCCAGAAGGTGCTCGAGGCCCTGCTGCCGCAGGCCGACGTCTTCATCCAGAACCTGGCGCCGGGCGCGGCGGAGCGGCTGGGCCTCGATGCCGCATCGCTGCTGCGGAAATATCCCCGGATCATCGCCTGCGACGTATCGGGCTATGGCGCGGGCGGTCCCTACAGCAACAAGAAGGCCTACGATCTCCTGGTGCAGTGCGAGGCCGGCGTCCTCGCCATCAACGGCACCGAGGCCGAGCCCGCCAAGGTCGGACTGTCCGTTGTCGATATCGCCACCGGCATGTACATCCTCAACGGCGTGCTGATGGCGCTGTATCGCCGCGAGCGCACCGGCAAGGGCACCGCCTTCCAGGCCTCGCTGTTCGATTCCATCACGGACTGGATGAGCTATCCCGCCTTCTACACGCAGAGTACGGGCCGGCCGCTGCCGCGCACCGGGGCAAGGCATGCAACGATAGCGCCGTATGGCCCTTTCCGGGTCGGCGACGGCAACACGATCTTCTTCGGCATCCAGAACGACCGGGAATGGCGATCGCTGTGCGCCATCGTGCTTGGCGACGCCGCCTTTGCCGACCACGCCCGCTTCCGCACCAACCCGCTGCGCATGCAGAACAGGGACGATCTGCAGGTCCATATCGAGCAGCGTTTTGCCGCGATGAGCAGCGACGAGGTGCTGCGGCTGCTCGACGAGGCCTCGATCGCCAACGCGCATCTGAATTCGGTCGAGGCTTTCCTGGAGCACGAGCAACTCCGCGCCCGCTCCCGGGTGCAAACGGTGGGGTCTCCGAGCGGACCGGTGATGAGCTTCCTGCCGGCTCTCACCATTCCGGGCCTGTCGCCCCGAATGGATCCGGTGCCTGACGTCGGGCAGCACAACCAATCCATCCTCAGCGAGCTCGGTCTCGCAAAGGAGACCTGACGATGGCGCCTCAGCGGCCGACGCGGGTCTATCTGGCCGTTCCCGCGCATCGCTCCCGTCTCGTCGCCAAGGCCGCGGCGTCGGCCGCAGATGCGGTGTTCATGGACCTCGAGGACGCGGTGCCGCCGTCCGAGAAGAGCGTGGCGCTGGAGGAGGCTGCGCGGGCGTTGTCCGCGCTGGATTGGGGCAACAAGGTCGTCGCCGTCAGGATCAACGCGGTCGACAGCCCCTTCATCGCGCAGGAAATCCGCAAGCTCGCTGCGCTGCCCCGGCTGGATTCGCTGATCGTGCCGAAGGCGGAGCGCCCGAGCGACATCGCCGCCATTGCCGATCAGTTGCGCGCGGCCGCGGCCGGTCGCACTTCCCCTGTTGCGCTCGAACTGCTGATCGAGACCGCGCTGGGCCTCGTCAATGTCGACGCGCTCGCCGCCGCGCACGACAGCGTCGCCGCCCTTCATCTCGGTGTCGGCGATTTCGCGGCGTCGATCGGCGCCCGCTCCTCGGAAATCGGCGCGTCGCCGGACGGCTACCGCCACGTCGGCTCCGCCGAGAGCGGCTATGCCTCCGCCCCGCTCGATTTGTTCGCCTATCCGATGATGCGCCTGCTGGTGGCCGCGCGCGCCTTCGGCCTGCGCGCCATCGACGGTCCGTGCGGCGCGTTCCGCGATGCCAGGCTGACCGAAAGCAGCGCGCTCAAGGCGGCTGCGATGGGTTTTGACGGCAAGCAGGTGATCCATCCCGACCAGATCGAACCGACGCTGCGAGCCTTCGTCCCGTCCGACACTGAGCTCGCGCACGCGCGGCGGGTGGTCGAGGCCATGGAGCAGGCCGAGGCGCAGGGTCAGGGCGCGGTGACGCTCGACGGCAAGATGATCGACTACGCCAATGTGCGCATGGCGCGCAGGATCATCGAGATGGGATCGTAGCGGCGCATGTCTACAGTGCTGATCGTCGCGCCGGTGTTTGCGCTGATCGCGGCCGGTTATGCCGCGGTGCTGTTTCGCTTCGTCTCCGAGACCGCGCACAAGGGCATCGGCGAGTTCGCCTTCAGCATCGCGATTCCCGCGCTGCTGTTCCGCACCATCGTCGTGTCGGAATTTTCCGGTGTCAGCCCGTGGCGGATGTGGGGCGCCTATTACGGCGCGCTCGCGCTGACCTGGATCGCGGCGCTGGCGCTGTCGGCGCTGCTGCGGCAACGGCGCGAGGACCGCGAGGACGGCGTCGTTTTCGCGATTGGCTCGGTCTACGGCAACATCGTGATGCTCGGCATTCCCCTCACGCTCTCGGCGCTGGGCAACGAGGCGGCGGGACCGATGGCGCTGATCCTGTCGGTGAACACGCCGCTGCTGTGGCTCTGCGGCACGCTGCAGATGGAGCTGGTCGACCGCAAGCAGACCGCGTCAGCCGCGTCGCTGATCGTGCCGGTGCTGCTGGATCTCGCCCGCAACCCGATCATGCTGGCGATCGGCTTCGGCCTCGTCTGGCGCCTCACCGGCCTCGGCCTGCATCCCGTCGTCGACCGGACCGTCGAGCTGCTGGCGCAGGCGGGCTCGCCGGCGGCGCTGATCGCGCTCGGGATCAATTTGTTTCGGTTTGAGGTCAAGGGCGAGAAGCTCGGCATCCTCGCGATGAGCGCGCTAAAACTGCTGGTGTTGCCGGCCGCCGCCTTCGTGCTGGCAAGACTGTTCGACCTGCCGCCGCTCGCGGCCGGCGTCGTCGTGCTGTTCGCGGCCATGCCGACCGGCGCGAATGCGTACATCTTCGCGGTTCAGTATCAGCGGCTGGTGAACCCGGTGTCGGGCGCGGTGGCGCTGGGCACGCTGCTGGCGGCGGTGACGTTGCCGGTGGTGGTGATGATCGTGGCGGGGTGAGGTAGGGAGCACGTTCTCGCCCCGGGCGAAACACAGGAAAATGGCTGCTTTTGCAGGTTTCAAAAGGCTACGGTCGGTGGCGTATACTCATACGTATCCGCCAAAAGGGGTTTTGGATACGTATAAAGATACGATGATCGGACAGTCCGCGGCGCAGACCGCGTGACGGCCGAGATGATGCCAGTGACTTCCGACCGCGGCGTCCGAAAGATCGTCGAAATCTGGCCATCCGCCAAATCCTTACGCGAAGATGCCGTGATCGATCCGGTGCAACATCTCCTCGACCACCCGCGCGCCCGCCTCCGTCGCGAGGTAAGCCAGCGGTGTTTCACCGCGAAGCAGCCTCTTGCGCTTGCGCAGCCAGCGGTGCGCCTTCGCCGCATCGCCGAACACGTTTGCGGCGAGATGATCGACTCGCGCCAGCCGCACGGCTTTGTCAGCCTCTTCGACCATCAACGGCTCGCCTTCCGATAGCCATCCCAGCCAATTGGCAGAAAAGCATATCTGTAGGTCCATTCAAGCAAAGTCCGACAGATTGAGAATGTGCTGACGCGGGGAGTTTGGTGCACCGTAATACCACTTCAAATTGGAATCCGCCTTCTAGGCTTGCTGAGGACCCCCAAACGACGCGGCGACAACGTCGAACAGCTCAATGTAAGCGCGGATTCCAAGAACATGATCGCTGGGAGTTGCACACGCTGAGTATAACCAGCTTCCGTAAATGAGACGCTCGAACGGAGAATTTCCTGTCATCTCAAAGGCAAATTCCGGATCATCTTCGTGGAAAATCTTGAATATCAAAGGTGATCCGATACGTTGAGGATCGCCCCCAAGATCAAGGCTAACCTCGAAGACAGCATGGCAATCCAGTTTTTTTTGCCAACGATTGCGGCGATGTGCAAAACCAAGCGTAGTACAGAACTCACCAACAAAAGGAATAATGCCCCGCTTCTTTCCGGTCCATCCTGTCGTTTGGATTCGCAGGCGCTCACCCTCACGCTTCTGTAGCTCTCTTATGAAGGCCATCTCACCATCCCGAAATTCCGCATCAGAATTATTTCTCTTCATGTATTCGAAGAGGCACTTTACAAGCGGCGGGTTCCGGTATGGAAGTTCGACAAAATCTCTGGCAGCAAAAAGTCCGTCCAAAAAGGCAGATCGATATTTCGGTTCAATACTGAATATACGCGAGTCCGAATTAACCTTTCCCGCCGATTGCACCGCTTCTAGTGCGACTTCATCCCAATATCGATGGAGCAGATTAGTCTGATGTCCTCCACAAAATTCGATCATCCTGTCCTGCCGCGCCCTCGGGATTGAAAAGCCGCGCGCCTCAAAGGCAAGCTGGGTTGAAACCCGGCCCGGCCAGCTTGCCAGCACTTCCAGAATGGGATGATCGTCCATTTAGTAAACCTCATCGAAACGCAAAGCGACCAGGTGCCCCCAGAAACATGAAACCAATTGACCTTGGTTTTGGGTTGCTAGACTGCCGAAAGGGCTATTGAACACGCTGGCCCTCGCGCCAGGCCATCTCCCAGAAGTCCGCCTCGAGCCGTGGCTTCCTTGAAGATCACGATCAGCTCCGCCTCGCGCGCCGGCGTGGCGTAGAGATCGGCGAGATGCTCCATGTGCGCCCGCGCTTTGGCGGCGACCTCCTGGTACGGCGCGCCGGCGTATTCGGCGATCCAGACGCGGTAGGCGTTCGTCGCAGCGTCCGCGAGGGGGAGCGAGGCGAGCCGCGTTGCGATCTCCGCGTACCCGATCACGCAGGGGGCAAGCGCCACCTTGAGTGCCAGCAGGTCGCCGCGCATTCCCGCGTCGAGCACGTAGCGAGTATAGGCCAGCATCTCGGCCGCCGGAGGGGCCTGTTCAAGATCGGTCGGCGATAGACCCCAATCGGCACAGAGCTTCACATGCAGGTTCATCTCGACATCAAGGATGGCCGAAAGGCCGGCTGCTGCTTCACGCATGTCGGCGAGCTTGGGCGACTTGTAGACCGCGAGCGCGTAGGCGCGAGCAAACTCGATGAGGAACAAATAGTCCTGAACGAGGTAGTGACGAAACGCCGCTTCGGGAAGCGAGCCGTCCGCCAGTCCGTTCGTGAAGCGATGCTCGGTGTAAGCCCGCCACTCGACGGATGCTGCTGTCTTGAGACGCTCGAAGAAACTCACGATATTTTCGCCTGGCTTGCTTGTCCATAAACGTCTTTGGCAAGCTACCGATAGCGCATTGCGAACTGGGGAGCTACGGTGACGGCGGACAAACTGGCTTTGAGCAGCGTTGCGGATGGGGCACTCCCCGCGTCGGGAGTTTTGTGCACAGTCACCGTAATTCCGAAAGCGATTTAGGTCGACCAAATTTAGGAGTATGTATCTAAGTCATAGACCTCGGGCCACGAAGGTGACATGAGCGGCAACACATCAGACCTCAACCCGGTTCGCGGGTGGCATCCAGGCTTTTTCCGGAAGATCGTGCTCGCGACAACTAACAAGTTGTCAGAGCACGGAATCCCGATTCCGGATGCCGGCTTTTATGAAGCGGTCGCGGAGCGTGGTGAAGAAGTCATTGTTGACGCCATTGCCGAAGCAATTGCTGCAAGCCGCAATGATACCGGTACTGTGATCGCAAATATTCAAGCTGCGCGAGGGCTGCTTGAGAGATTCGGAGATGATCTTTTTCTCGCAACCGAAGAAGCGGATGACCCGCTTCTTGCTCGGCTTGCCGCGTACCTCGTGTTGGAAGGAACCGACGGGTATAACGAAATCCGCTATCAGTGTGCTTGGGGGGCACAAAGTAGCCCCGACTGGGGCACGTTATGGGGCGTCAAACAGAGGATTCGGGATTTCACACCAGCTTTCGTGCTGAAGGTCTGCATGAAGGGTGATTTCAGATGGCTGGGAGTTGAGTGCCATGCACCTAACCGCGCGCTGCCCGAGGACCTTCACACCCGAGTCCGAGCCCGAACAATGGTTGTCTCTGGTATTCCTGTCCTCGCCTTCTCGCCGACCGAAGTCGAGACAGGCGCGTCCGCTTGTGTTGAGGAGATCGGTTACGCAACATCGATTCTCGCACAGGAGCTGCTTGCGATGCACGAGATTGAACCGCAACCGCGGCGGGATTTTCGTCCGCGCAACTAGCCCGTAGGATGAGTGGAGCCTTTGCAATCCCATCTAATCTATTTCGTCGCAGCGTCACACAGTAACAGCGACACCGCCGCAACTTCGTTCCGGGTACATCCTACTTCACCTTCAATCTAGCGGAACGGAAGCAGCCGTTGCTCACGCATTATGACGGGCTCACGGACCGGGCGGCCAAGAAGAGATGGGTTTCGCAAGAGCTCAACTACGAGCTACGAGCACTGGCAGCGCACTTGATCGCTCGCTCATTTTCGGAGAGGCCTAGGGCCGGCTCCGCTACGAGCACATCGAGCACAACTTAGCACCATTCAGCACATCAGCACATCGAGTACAGGGCCGCCCTCCTTAAGGCGCTGTGCTCGCTACATTTTTTTGCCCAAACGCGATCGATCTGACAAAACTCGGTAGGATGAGTTACGCTGGTTCATGAAAATTCGATGGCATGAAGTGCAATTGACTGCAACTCGATCGCGATAAGTAAATATCTAAGTCATTGATTTTATTGAACTTTGCTTTAAATTCCATTTTTAAGCATCGGGATCCAAACTCGATGCCGAGGGAACCTCACCTAGGAGCCGGTCTCCACCCCGGCCCCGCCCCCTCTTTAGGAAGGACGTCTTCTATGGCAGTCGCGCCCACAGTCGCCGCAGGCAAGGCGATCGTCGCAAAGCAGCTTGCCCAGCGCGAAGCGTTGTGGCCGGGAGCAGACGCGTGGCTCTGGCATCGCAAGGCCAACAAAGGCTTTGCCACCATCCCGAAGACTATGCCTCTGATCCTTCGGATCATGGATGACCTGAGTAACGGAAAGCCGCTCTCTTCGACGTATCTCGCCCTCTGGTGCGACACGTGGGACAACTCGATGGTCAATCTGTCGAAGCACCAGGAGATGGCTCATGCCGCCGGGTTCACTGGTCAGCGTGCCGTCTACACATGGCGAACGCGAATGCTTCTGCTCAAGGAGCTGTTCTTCATTGACATCAAACCCGGCAAGTCGGGCGACATCAGCCATGTGCTGATTTGGAATCCGCACCACATCATTCGGATGCATCAGCAAAGAAAAACGCCAGGTCTCACTGAAGCGGCATTCAACGCCCTGCTTGAGAGAGCCCTGGACATCGGCGCCAAGGATATTGTGGAGCCCTTTCCCGTCGTGACCACGCCACCTCCGCAGCCAGCGTCGACTGAAGCACCTTCCGTTGAGACGGCTTCGACCGACGCGAAACAACCGACTACCTGAGCCCCATCCATGTCAAAAAACCCGAAGCGCCTCGCTTCTCAACAAAGAATAGCTGGGTTCGCAAGACGCAGAGGCGGCGCTACTTATCATGACGCCGCCGGAGTTGCAGAAGAACGTCTTTGGCAGCTCAAAGAAGATTACGCGAGTGCACCCTCATCTTACCGGAAGTACCTTCTTGTTGGGATTTGTACCTGCCTCGAAAGCCACATTAAGTACTTCTACGCAGCCGCAGCGGAAGCATTTGACGACTTTCCGGACATGCTGCGAGTACTCTACAAAGACATTCAAGTAGATACTGACACTTTGATATCGGCGACAAGTAAGACGTTCGGCCTTGCAGACATCATCGCAGCAAACATATCCGTCTCGACGCTGGAAAGTTATCGCGAGAGGGCAAGCCACTTCTTTTCTGTGCTTCTTGGCAAACAGCACGATTTTCCCTGGGACTTTGTAAACATCGGCACGAACGGCGACTCCGAATTAAATAGGCAGTATGCGGCGAAGCTTGATCGGCTAGAGCGTGTATTCGATGCGCGTCATAGGTTCATTCACGAGACTGATATACTTGGTTTGCCCGAAGAGAGAGAAGATGACCCGCTTGAGTGCGTAGAGGATGCGCTTTGGTTGATTTCCCAATTCGAAAAGGAGTACGGCGATATCTTGATGAGTCCAAAGTTTGCCTCGATCAAGGACGATGAAGGCATGGAAGAGGCCCTTCACCGAGTGACTAAGGAGATTGAGGGCGCGTTTGAGCACATCAAGGCTCAGTGCGCCGACCGTCAACACGAATCCCTTGGTCACCTCAAGACAGCCTTTTTCGAGTACCTTTGGGCTCGCTGCGATTTTCTGGCCAGCGTGTTCATAGTGCAGCAGAGCGAATGGGCAAAAGCTCAATTCCTAGATCTGGCACCCGCATATAAGCCTATGCTTGCGGACCTCGCGCTCAAGCAAAAATATGCGCTCTCCAAGTATCCCATCGACGAACAGGAAGCTGATTTGCTGAACATGGATGGAGAGGTCAGCGACTAGTCGTGGGGTGCATTTAGGCGGCGCCTGCAACTTCAAGAAACTTGGCTGCAACAGCTGCTTGAGCTCAGATCCGTTCAACAAGCTGCTGGCACGGTTGATTGCACTGGTACAGTTGGGTGGGCTCGAACCACCGACCTCCTGTTCCACAGACAGGCGCTCTAACCAACTGAGCTACAACTGCATCCTTGCGAGCCGCCCGAGGGGCACCCTTGATAGGGCCGGTCACCGAGGGGGGCTGGACGGGGCGGAAACTAGGTGCAACGGGCGTTTTTGGCAAGGCCGCAACACCCTCAAAACGTCCCGCAAACGAGGTTATTTCCAAAGCAAAACCCGGGCTTTCGGCCCGGGTTTCTTAATTGAGACGGCCGCGCCGGATCAGGCGGCGGGGTAGAGCTTCGCGGCGGAGGCCTTGATCGGCTCGACGGTCGCGGTGGCGACGCGCTGGGTCAGCTCGGCCAGCTCCCGGGCCTGGGTCTGGAACGTCTCGAGCTGCGCCTTGGAATGGTTGGTCCACAGCGCGAACGCATCCTGCGGCGCCTTCACGCTGAACAGCTCCTGGGTGAAGTCGAGATGGGCCTTGGTGTTGGCCTTCGCGAACTCCATCAGCTTGGCGGTGTATTCGCTCACGCCCTTGTGGGCGGACGAGAACACGGCCTCGACGGTGCCGTTGTGGGTTTCGGCGGCGTCCTTGAACTTGGCGTAGTTCTCGCGGGCCTGCGACACGCCCTTTTCGGCGAACGCACGCACCTGCTCGGGGACCTCGAACGGAATGATCGAGGCAGAAAACGGATCAGTCGCACCTGTCATGGGTATCCCTCACACTAATGAAAAAACGGAGTGAGCCTTCAGGCGCGCCCGCCGGCCAACCGGGTGACGGGTGCGAAGACTGGAAACACAAAACGAATGATGGCTCGCCCAGCGCCCGAACCAATGCCTGCCTAAAATGTCAACATTGTGCAACGCAACGGGTTTTGGGGTGCGTTGCGCAAATTTAATCTCGGGGAGGATGAGGTTCCCGGGCTGGGGAACCGGTGGTTGAGGTGTTTGGGCGCGACCCAGAAGGCGGTCCGCTCCCTCTCCCGCTTGCGGGAGAGGGTTGGGGAGAGGGTATCTCCGCAATGGGAAAGCCCCAACGCGGAGAGAGCCCTCACCCGCGCCTTCGGCAATAGCCGAGGCTTCGCCTCGGCGTTCCCTAAGAGACGGCCGCCGTAGGCGGCCTGTGCTCTCCCGCAAGCGGGCGAGGTTAGACCGAGCCCGGAGCACCCACCGGTCCAAGCCAGATTCTCCAGCTCACTTCTTCCCCGACGTGCGAATCCTGCGGATGCAGTGTCGGCCCGCCTTGCGGGCCTGGGGACATTAAGGTTATCGCGGCTTTAGGCCTTGGCGCATAGGCTGGGGCCGTGGACCTGCCCGCGGCTGCGGGCGATACTAACCCTTTCTTAAGGCTGCCATTCCCGGCAGCCTGATGCGCACAAGCGGGACGCGAAGCCGGTCGGATGACGAGTTCGGATTTCCAGTTGCGAGGCGTGGGCGATCCCCGGCTGGCCGTGCACGCGACCTCGCCGCTGCCCGCCTGGCTCTGGTCGATCGACGGCACGCGCGTGCTCTGGGCCAATCCGGTCGGCGCAAGGCTGTTCGGCGCGGCCAATGCCACGGCGTTGGCAGAGAAGAACTTCGGTCCGGCCGACAGCCACCGCCGCCAGATCATCCGGCTTGCCGGCCGGTTGCCTCCGAACGGGGCGATCCGGCTCGAACGGCTGCGCGGCTTCGGCGCCCGGCTCGGAACGCTGATGACCTGCGCCTGTGCCCGGCTCGACTTCGCCGATGGCGGCCGCGCCGTGCTCGTCACCGCGATGGACCCGGGCTTGCGCACCATGCCGCTGGTCGAGCGGCTGCTGCGTCTGGTCGACGGCGCCAAGACGCCGATGGCGGCGTTCGCGCCCGACGGTCTGTTCGTCGGCGCCAGCGAAACCGCCCGTACCCTGCTTGGCTTCCGCGATCTAGGCGAAGCCGGCCTCGAACAGGCGCGCAGCGATGCGCTTCGCCAGGGCCGCGCCGAGACGCCGATCGGCATCGGCCAGATGGTGCTGCAGCGGGTCGGCAGCGGGGCCGATATCGGCCTGGTCGCGCTGATCGAGCCTGCGGTGCAGCAGGCGGCGGCTGCGACTGATGATTTCGAACCGGAGGCCGCTGAAGAGGCCGCGCGCGAAGACATTGCTCAGCCAGAGCCTGCGCCGCCGCCTGCTCCAGCCGCGGCGCCGGAGCATGTTCAAGCAGCGCCGTCGCAGGAGGCGCCATCCGAAATCGCGCTGTTCGACGCGTTTGCCGAGCCGGTCGACGCGCCGGAAGCAAGCGCGACGATCGCGCACGAACCGCCCGCGCGCGAGCCGGCGACCGAGATCGTGACGATCCAGCAAGCCGTCGAGGAAGCGGCCGAAGCCGCGCCAGAAACTCCGGTTGAAAACTCGGCCGAAGCCATGGTGTCGCCGCAGGCCGCGCCGACCGTGAGCGGCATGGTCGAACCGCCGTCGGGCCACGAAGAGCCGCCCGCACCGCGTCAGCATCCGCTGCGCTTCCTCTGGAAGGTGGATGCAGAGGGCCGCTTTGCGCTTCTCTCCGACGAATTCATCCACCTGATCGGTCCGCGCACGGCCGCCGGCTTCGACCGCCCCTGGCACGAGATCGCCGACGCATTCGCGCTCGACCCTGAAGGCCGCGTGGCGCAGGCGCTTGCCAGCAAGGATACATGGGCCGGGATCACCGTGAACTGGCCGGCCGACGGCGGCGAGCATCTGCCGGTCGAGCTTGCCGGGCTTCCGGTTTACGACGGCGAACGCAATTTCGCGGGCTTCAGGGGTTTTGGGGTCTGCCGCGATCTCGACGGCCTCAACCGGCTCGATGCGCTCCGGCGTTTTGAGCTTTTGGCCGAACCGGCGGCGCCGCAAAGCCTGTCGGCCGATGTGGTCGAGCCGGAGCCCGAGCCAAAGCTAGAGGCGCCGCCGCCTCCGCCGATCGAGCCGCCCGCGCCTGAGCCTGAGCCTGAGCCTGAGCCTGAGCCTGAGCCTGAGCCTGAGCCTGAGCCTGAGCCTGAAGCTGAACTGCCCGACCCCATCACCGACGCGAATTCACATCCAACCGATCCGGAAACGCCAGTGGAAACGCCTCCCAATGTCCTGCCGTTCCGCGCGCCTGGCGACACGCGATCGCCGACGCTGACGCCGGTCGAGAACAGCGCATTCAACGAGCTCGCCCGGCAATTGTCCGAGCGCCTCGAACGCGACAAGGAAACCATCGCGGCGTCGGCCGAGCCGGCGGATGCCGAGATCACGCCCGAGGCGCCGACGCCGGAGCCCAAGTCTGAGGCTGAACCGCCGCACGCGCCGGCCGAATGGCTGAGCGCGCCCGCGCCGCCCGCACACGGCCACAGCACGCGCGACCGCGCGCTGGTTGATCTGCTGCCGACCGGCATCCTGATCTACCGGCTCGACCGCCTGCTCTACGCCAACCCCGCCTTTCTCGCGCGCATGGGCTATGCCAGCCTGAGCGCACTGGAGAACGCCGGCGGGCTGGATGCGCTCTATGTCGAGCCGGGCGTGTCGGCGGCCAGCAGCACGTCGCAAGCAGGCACGCCTGTCACGATCAGCGCGACGCTCGCCAATGGCGAAGCGCCGCTGCCGACCACCGAGGCGCATCTGCACGCGATCGACTGGGACGGCGAGAGCGCGCATGCGCTGATCTGCGCGCTGCCGCAGGCAGCGGCCGTTGCGCCCGTGATCGCCGAGACCGTCATCGCCGAGACCATTGTCCCCGAGACTTTCCCCACCGCGCCGGAGCCCGACGCCGGCGAGGCGGCGGCGGAAGATCTCGCCGCGATCCTCGACACCACGGCCGAGGGCATCGTCATGTTCGACGCCGAAGGCAACATCCACGCCTGCAACCGCAGCGCCGAGGCGCTGTTCGGCTATGAGGGCGAGGCGCTGATGCAGCAGAATCTGGTGACGCTGTTCGCGCCGGAGAGCCAGCATGTGGTCATCGACTATCTGGAAAACCTCAAGAGCCAGGACATCGCGAGCCTGCTCGACCACGGCCGCGAGGTGCTGGGACGCGAGAAGAAGGGCGGCGTCATTCCGCTCGCGATGATCATGGGCCGCACCAGGCCCGACGGCCCGAACTTCTTCGCCGTGTTCCGCGACCTCTCGCACAGCAAGCAAGGCGAGAGCGAGCTGACACAGGCGCGACGTCTGGTCGAAGGCACGGCGAACGCCAAGGCCGACATGCTGGCGCGGATCAGCCACGAGATCCGCACGCCGCTCAACGCCATCATCGGCTTTTCGGAGGTGATGATCTCGGAGCGCTTCGGCACGCTCGGCAACGAGCGCTACGGCGAGTACATGAAGGACATCCGCGCCTCCGGCGAGCGCGTCATCGCCATCATCGACGACCTGCTCGAGCTGTCGCGGATCGAGACCGGCAAGCTCGACCTCAACTTCGCCAACCTCAACCTCAACGACCTCGTCGAGGCCTGCGTGGTGGTGATGCAGCCGCAGGCCAATCGCGAGCGCATCATCATCCGCACCTCGCTCGGCCACGCGCTGCCGCAGGTGAGCGCGGATGCGCGCGCGATGCGGCAGATCACCATGAACCTGATCTCGAACTCGATCCGGCTCGCCAGCGCCGGCGGCCAGGTGATCGTCTCGACCGCGCTCACCGATCGCGGCGAGGTCGCACTTCGCATCCGCGACACCGGCCATGGCCTCAGCGAGCGCGAAGTCGCCGCCGCGATGGAGCCGTTCCGGACCCCACCGCCTGGCGATGCCGAAGACAATTCAGCGCTGAGCCTGTCGCTGACCAAGGCCCTCGTCGAAGCCAACCGCGCCCGCTTCAACATCAAGAGCGCGGCGAACTCCGGCTCACTGATCGAGGTGGTGTTCGCACCGGCGCTGGCGCAGGCGTAAACCGCGAACGCGATTTCCAGCCGGCGGTGCACGGTGGCGCCCGATGCAGGGCGCTACCTCATTGCGACTTCTTCCCGAGCGGGAACCGAAGCCCCTCGTTGCGGCTTGAAGCCTGGACCCGGCGTTTCTCCTGCTGACAGTTCGACACTGCAGCTCCCGCACCCAGTGACTTCAAATGGCCGAACGAGTGAAATCCGTGGCATCGAAGCAGCGTCCGCCCAAGCGGAGCGACGCCGTGCGGAGCGAGGGCGGCCCGAACACGACTGAGCGAAAGCCGCTGCCCACGGGCGCGGGCGCGCGCATGAACGCACGGGTCGTGCTTGCCCTCGCGCTCGTCGCACTGGCGTTGTGGACGGCGGCGGGATTTCTCCCCGCATTGATCTGGGCCGCGATTCTCGCAACCAGCCTGTGGCCGCTCTACACCAAGTTTGCGGCACGCGTGAGCTCCGGCCGGTCCAGCCTGGCCCCACTGGTCTTCACGCTCGTCGTCGCCCTCATCCTGTTTACGCCGATGTCGCTTGCCGTCTATCAGATCGCGCAACAAGGCGATCTGCTCGTGGGCTGGATGAAACAGGCCGGAGAGAGCGGGATCGAAGTGCCCGATTGGCTCGCCCGCCTTCCGATCGCCGCAGACAGCATCGAGCAGTGGTGGCGCAGCAATCTTTCCGATCCCAAAGCCGCGACCGCATGGCTGAAAAGCGTCAATGCAGACAACGCATCGGAACTGTTTCGAACGTTCGGCGGACAGCTGCTTCATCGCCTGTTTCTTCTGTTCTTTTCGCTGGTGGCCTTGTTCGTCCTGCTGCGCAACGGCCGGTCGATCTCGGGCCGCGTGCTGGAAACCTGCGATCGACTTTTCGGTGAGGCGGGAGAGGGTCTCGCCGAGCAAATGGTCGATGCGATCCGCGGCACCGTGAACGGCACGGTGCTGGTCGCCGCGGGCGAGGGATTATTGATCGGCGTGGCCTATTTCGTCGCGGGCGTGCCGCACGCCATCGTATTCACGATATTGACCACGGCCTTCGCGATGCTTCCCTTCGGCGCCTGGCTGGCTTTCACCGCCGCGGCGGTGGTCCTGGTTTCTGGCGGAGGCAGCGGCTTCGCAGCCGCGGGCGTCTTCTTCTGGGGCGCGATCGTCATGTTGGCCGGCGATCATTTCGTATGGCCGACCCTGGTCGGCGATTCGGCGCGGCTGCCGTTTCTGTTCGCGTTCGTCGGAATCTTCGGGGGCCTGGCTGCCTTCGGCCTCCTGGGCTTGTTTTTGGGTCCCGTGATCATGTCGGCGTTGCTGGTGGTCTGGCGCGAGTGGGTGTTTCGACCTGTCGCGATCGAGAAGCACGGCTGAGTCGCCGCGTAAGCACGCGCCGAAAGCAAAAGGCACGGCGCTGGCGAAGGCGTAAGGCGAGATCAGGCTGGGACTGGACTGGCGGCTGCCTTTACGTAGTGGCGCAACCCGCTCGGACATGTAGTATGGCCCTGCCGGAGCGGGGTACCAAATTGGACGGAATCAATCTTCACGATCCCCTCTTCGCTACCTATGTCGTTGCCGCCAGCTTGATCATCCTCAAGGCCGTGGCGATGTCGTGGCTCACCGTAGTCCGGATGGTGAGGGCCCAAGGCGGCTACCGTTCGCCGGAGGACATCAAGAAGACACCACTGAATCCCGCACCCGATCCGGCGCAGCTTCTTCCCAACGAAGATGTGGAGCGGATCCGCCGGATCCAGATGAACGATCTCGAGAGCCTGCCGTATTTCCTGGTCGCGGGCTTTCTTTATGTTCTCACAAAGCCGTCGCTGCTTCTCGCGCAATGCCTGCTCTACGGCTACGTTGCCTCACGCCTGCTGCATTTTCTCGCCTATCTCACCGGGCAAATTCACGACATTCGCGCAATGCTGTGGACCGTAGGCTCGGTCATCCTGGTCTTCATGACCGTGCGCACACTGCTCGTTGCACTCGGCGCTTGAGGCTCAGTCGGCCACGCCGGCTATCTGCTGGGCCGAAAGGTAGCGTTCAAGCGCCTCGTGCTGCTTGAAAAAGCGCATGGCGCGCAGATCGCGGATCGTCGTTTTTTGTGCCGCATCGCGAACCCGGGTGACCTCGCGGGCTTCCTCCAGCCGGCCGACCCCGACCAGGTTTGCCGCGAGCATGCGATGCCCGGTGCCGTTGCTCGGATTGTGCCGAACCGACTTGCGCGCCCAGGCAACGCCCTCCTCGTACTGCCCGAGAGCAAAGTAGGACGCGGTCAATCCCGTCATCCACATATGGAGCATGCTGTCCTCGGGGCTGAGGACGAGAGACCGATGCAGGCATGCGAGTGCGTTGGCATAATCGCCTCCCATGCTGTCGATCATTCCGAGTACACCCCATGCGAAGGCCGAACTCGGATTGAGCCTTGCGGCTTCGCTGGCGTGAATGCGCCCCTGATCGTTGTCGCCGGCGGGCCCAAACAGCGTGAAGCCATAGACAGCGTGGGCGAAAGCGTCCCCACTATCCTGCTCGACGGCGCGGCGCGCCAGACCGACCGCCTCGGACGCGGCATCCGCAGACATGTTGGCGCCGAGCGGCGGAGCCATCACGAGTCCCCAAGCCAGCGCCGCCAGCGTCGCCGTTCGCTCCTGATCGAGGCTCAGAGACCGCCGAAGCAGATCGATGGCCTTGACGATGCCTTCGCGGGTGCCGCCCCATAAGTGGTGAAGGCCGCGCAAATACAGATCATAGGCCGAAAGATCAGTTGGCGGCTTGCGGCGTGCACGTTCGATCTCGGCGCTACGAACGGCGGGATCGACGACTGCGGCAACACTGCTGCTGACGTCGTCCTGCAGGTCGAAGATGTCGATCAGGGGGCGATCGTAGCGATTGGACCAGACCTGGGCCTCGCTTCCGGTATGAGTGAGCTCGGTCGAGACGCGAATGCGGTTGCCCGCTTTGCGAATATGACCGCTCAGGACGTATTGCGCACCGAGTTGCTGCGCAATCTGCCGGCTGGTCATTCCCTTGTCCCGAAGGGCAAAGCTCGATCCGGCCGCGATCACCACCAGCTCGCGAAAGCGCGATAGAGCGGTGATGATGTCTGCAGTGACGCCATCGGCGAAGTAGTCCTGTTCGGCGTCACCACCCATGTTGCGGAACGGAAGCACCGCCACGGAGGGCCTGTCGTTGCCGATCACGTGCTCCGCCCGGTGCGAAAGGTCTGCCGTCGCCTCCGCTGCCGGCAGAACGATCTTCTGCTCCTGGACCTTGCGCAACTCCGCAGCCAGGGCGGTGGTCGCCGCATCGGGCACGGTGCCGAGCTCTTGCTTCAGCAAGGCAACGACGGCCTGATAATATTTGAGTGCCTCGGCGTTGCGGCCGGCCGCGGACAACGCGCGCATGATCAGGCGGTGCGCATCCTCGCGCATGCTGTTGAGGGCATTGGCACGCTGGCCGGCGAGCAGAGCATCGCCGGCACGTCCCTCGGACAGTTCATGCTCGCCGAGCGCCACCATCGCGCCGACAGCCAGCTCCGATAACCGCTCGCGTTCGCCGGCCAGCCACTCGCTCCAGCCCTCCGCGTTGACCACGATGTCATCGACGAGGCGCCCGCGATAGAGATCTGCCGCCGCGGACAGCGCGTCACGGCTGTCCTTTCTGACAAGCCGCTCGAATTGCGGCACATCGCAGGTGATCACAACGGCATTCAACGAAATGAATTCGCCGTCACTCCTGAGAGCACTCTGACCAAGAACTTGACGTAGCTTGAACAGCGCCTGTCGCAGGTTTTGCTTCGCCTGCGCTTCGAAGTGCGATCCCCACAGCAAGGTCGAGAGTTTTTCGCGGTGCTGAGGCTGAGGTGCCGTGCAGGCCAGATAGGCCAGCAATCCCGCGAGCTTCTTGTTCGGCAAGCTGACGGCGCCGTCCGGCCCGATCAGTTCAAAACGTCCAAGAAGTGCGAGAGTAAAATTTGGGCTGGGCGCGGGTGCAGTTTCGGTCATTCCGCCTCGAAAATAAGCAGATGCGCTCACGGATATACATCCTACACGAATTGCCGCCTTAGCGAACAATATTAACGCTGCAGTGACGGCCGAGTGACGCCGGCGACGACGACAGTGGGTTCAGATCGCATCGCGACGAGATGCCGGTTGGTTGATCGACGCGGAGCAATTTCATCCGGAAATCAGCGTGCGCGCGCATCACCTCATCATGATCGTCGTTGGCTTGTTCGTGGTCCTCGCCGGATTCGACGCAGCGTTGACGACCTTTGCACACCCGACACTCAGGGCCGCTTCGCAGTCGGCGCCGCCCGTCGCACCGCTCCTTTTCGGAGACGACTGATCGCACGCCGGCATCACAACAGCCATCAAACAGGAGGTCGCATTGACCGACATCGCACAGCAGGGAAAACAATCGCAGAGGTTTCTCGCGTCCGACCAAGAACAGCGATTGGTTTCGATGTGGAGACTTGGAGTGGTCGCCTTCTATGGCTCGCTCCTGGCGCTGGTGATTGCCTTCGCGGCAATGAGCAAGGCGCCCCGAGAGCGCCAAGCCAACCTCGCCTCCGACGATTTCGTTACCCACTACATTTCGAACCCGCCGGCGCCGTAGGCGATCGGGACGAGCGACAGCAAAGCATATGAGGACAATCGTGAACAATCACAACCGTGCTGCGTCTCCAATTCGGGTCAGATCTCCGGCATCGCATGACAGAAAGCGAGCAGGCGGCGAGACGCGCCTGATGATCCTCATTCTGCTGGGATTCGGCATCGTTCATGTGATCGGCGCGATCCTCATTCAGCGCGCGTCGACCGAGCGAGGTGATCCGCCCCTGATCCTCGCTTCGCACACCGACTGACGGCCGCGACATGCAGCCGATTCATGGGATTTGAAAAACCAGGAGGCAACATGCCAGCAATCATACGCACGATTTCCCGCACGGTCCTCTCGGTCATCGGTGCCGAATTGGCGAAGCACGCCCTCTTGTTGTGCGCAGCGTGCGCCTTTGTGTTCGTGCTCTCACGAACCTACGGCCTGGATTTGAGCGCCGGATTCTTCTGACGTTCGCAATGGCGGCCGACATGACTGAAATCAGAAGACGCATCGTCGTCGATGCGCAAGTCCTGAGGAGCTGATATGTACGTTGGCCGGATATTGTCCACGCTTGGCGGACAAGGACCCATGCTCCTGGTGATCTCGCTTTGCGCAGGGCTGGTGATCACTCCCTTCGCTCGTCTCGGCTACGATCTTTTGCCTTTTTCGGCATTTCTTCTGACGCTGGGCTCGTTTCTTACGGCGGGTCTTGCCCCCTCTGAAGCCAGCATTCGTCCGCTCCTGATGGGCGTGGTGCTTGCCTGGGTTGGCCTGGTGCTGCCATTCGCTGCTGCGATTCTGCTGTCCTTTGCTCCGCTTGATCCTGCGCTGCGGGCCGGCGTTCTGCTTTCACTGCTGGCGCCGCCGGTCGGAAGCGCCGCTGCGATCGCCGGAATGCTCGGTTTGCGACCACGTCTCGCACTGCTCGTTTCCATCGCACTGACCTTGCTCACGCCGATCTCGATTCCGAGTTTTGCCACGGTGCTCGGACTTGGAATTGCATTCGACATGGCCGGGCTGGCGATCCGGCTCTTCAGCATTATCGGCGCTGCAGGCCTGGTGGCCTTCTTAGCCATGAGGTTTCGTCGTCATGTGATTCCCGTTCTGCCCGATCAAAGCGCCGCCACCGGGATCGCCGTTGTCGGGCTCATGATCGTGGGGCTTGCCACCTCGCAAGGCATACGGGCGCAATGGACCAGCAACGCCCTGCGTTTCGACGTGATGCTCGCCGCGGCGATCGTGTTCAATTTCGGTCTGTGCGTCCTCGCTGCCATGACGTTCGCGAGACTGGGGTGGCAAACCGCCGGTACCATCGGTCTCGTGAGCGGAAACCGCAACGTCACGCTCGTGTGGGCAGCGGCGAGCTTCGGTCTGCCGTCGCTGGCGGAAGGTTATGTCGCTGCGTGCGTCATCCCGGTCCTCGCCCTTCCTCTCATCATCAAGCTTTGTCTTAGACTACCATCCTTCAGCCGCTTGATCCCACAAAACCGGTGACCCAAAGAGTACACGCCTGACCTGGTGCTCAAACAAAAGGGCACGGCGCTTGCCGCGCCGTGCCCTTCGCAGTCCTGTCGGCTGTCTCAGCTATAAATCTCGAACAGTCCCGCGCCGCCCTGGCCGCCGCCGATGCACATCGTCACGACGCCCCACTTGGCCTTGCGGCGCTTGCCTTCCTGGAGGATGTGGCCGGTGAGACGTGCGCCGGTCATGCCGAAGGGATGACCGATCGCGATCGAGCCGCCATTGACGTTGTACTTGGCGGGATCGATGCCGAGCTTGTCGCGCGAATAGAGGCACTGGCTGGCGAAGGCTTCGTTGAGCTCCCAGAGATCGATGTCGTCGATCTTCAGGCCATGACGCTTCAACAACTTCGGCACGGCAAAGATCGGGCCGATGCCCATCTCGTCCGGCTCGCAGCCCGCCGCCGCCCAGGCGACGAAGCGGCCCATGGGATTGAGGCCGCGCTTCTCCGCGTCCTTGGCTTCCATCAGCACCACGGCCGCGGCACCGTCCGACAATTGGCTGGCATTGCCGGCGGTGACGAACTTGCCGGGGCCCCTGACGGGCTCGAGCTTGGCGAGACCTTCCAGCGTGGTCTCGGGCCGGTTGCACTCGTCGCGATCGACGACGTAGTCGACGATCGACTCGGCCTTGGTTGCCTTGTCGACCACTTTCATCTTGGTCTTCATCGGGACGATCTCGTCCTTGAACTTGCCCGCCTGCTGCGCGGAGGCCATGCGGCGCTGCGACTCCAGCGAATATTCGTCCTGATATTCACGGCTGAGATTGTAACGCTCGGCGACGATATCGGCGGTGTCGATCATCGCCATGAAGATCGCCGGCGCCGTCTTGAGCAGCTCGGGATCGATCGATTCCTTTGGCGTGCCGCCGCCCGGCATCGAGATGCTTTCGACGCCGCCTGCGACGATGCAGTCGGAACCGTCCGAGCGGATCGAGTTGGCGGCCATCGCAATGGTCTGGAGACCGGACGAGCAGAACCGGTTCACCGAGACGCCCCCGGTCGATTTCGGCATTCCTGCCAGCAGCGCGGCCTGGCGGCCGATGTTCGGCGCGCCATGGGCGCAATTGCCGAGATAGCAATCCTCGACATAGTCCTTCTCGACGCCGGCGCGCTCGACCGCGTGCTGGATGGCGTGGGCCGCGAGCGACATCGGCGGGGTGATGTTGAACCCGCCGCGGCCGGATTTCGCGAGGCCCGTGCGTGCATAGGAAACGATGACGGCTTCACGCATTGTTTTCTCCCTTTTCGAACGATTTTGACCGGAGCGTCGGTCCAGGTCTTCTCGGCGCCATTGGTACACAATGTCCGGCGGTCGCGGGAGAAATAAAAACGCCGCCCTCGCGAGAGGGCGGCGTTGTTCCGCGGGTCGGAATATGCCGACGGATCAGAACGTCAGCGCCTTGACCTGCTTGACCTGCGGCAGGGCCTGCACCTTGGCGAGCAGATCGGCCGGCACCGCGCCGTCGACCTCGATCAGCGCGATGGCATCGGAGCCCGGCGCGACGCGGCCGAGATGGAAGGTCGCGATGTTGATCTTGGCATCGCCGAGCAGGCTCGCGAACTTGCCGATGAAGCCCGGCTTGTCCTCGTTGGTCACGTAGATCATCGACTTGCCGAATTCAGCGTCGACGCGGATGCCCTTGATGTCGACCAGGCGCGGCTTGCCGTCGGCATAGACCGTGCCCGAGACCGACCGCTCCTGCCGCTCGGTCGTGACGGTGACGGTGATCAGGCTTTCATAGTCGCTCTGGGCGGCGCGGACGATCTCGTCCACCACCATGCCGCGCTCCTTGGCGACGACGGGCGCGGAGACGACGTTGACCTCGCCCAGCATCGGCCGCAGCAGGCCGGACAGCACGGCGGAGGTGATCGCCTTGATCTTCATCTCGGCGACATGGCCTTCATAGGTGATCTCGACCTTGAGGATGCCGCTCTCGGTGAGCTGTCCCGCGAACGAGCCGAGCTTTTCGGCGAGCGCGATGAACGGCCTCAGCTTCGGCGCCTCTTCCGCGGTGATCGAGGGGAAGTTGACGGCATTCGAGATCGCGCCGGTGAGCAGGTAATCCGACATCTGCTCGGCGACCTGGAGCGCGACGTTCTCCTGCGCTTCGGTGGTGGACGCGCCGAGATGCGGCGTGCAGATCACGTTGGGATGACCGAACAGCACGTTCGCGGTGGCAGGCTCCTCGACGAAGACGTCGAAGGCGGCGCCTGCGATGTGCTTGGAATTCAAAGCGTCGACCACGGCATGCTCGTCGACGAGGCCGCCGCGGGCGCAGTTGATCAGGCGCACGCCCTTCTTCATCTTGGTGATCGCGGCTGCGTCGATGATGTTCTTGGTCTTCTCGGTCAGCGGGGTGTGCAGCGTGATGAAGTCGGCGCGCTTCAAGAGGTCGTCGAGCTCGACCTTCTCGACGCCGATGTCCCTGGCGCGCTCCGGCGACAGGAACGGATCGAACGCGATCACCTTCATGCGCAGGCCGAGCGCGCGGTCGGCGACGATCGAGCCGATGTTGCCGCAGCCGACCACGCCGAGCACCTTGCCGGTGATCTCGACGCCCATGAAGCGGTTCTTCTCCCATTTGCCGGCCTGGGTCGAAGCGTCCGCCTGCGGAATCTCGCGCGCCAGCGCCAGCATCAGGGTGATGGCGTGCTCGGCGGTCGTGATCGAATTGCCGAACGGCGTGTTCATCACGATGATGCCCTTGGCCGTGGCGGCGGGAATCTCGACGTTGTCGACGCCGATGCCAGCGCGGCCGATCACCTTGAGATTGGTCGCCTTCTCGAGGATCTTCGCGGTCGCCTTGGTCGCCGAGCGGATCGCGAGGCCGTCGTAATTGCCGATGATCTCGGCGAGCTTGTCCTTGTCCTTGCCGAGATTGGGCTGGAAGTCGACCTCGACGCCGCGGTCTTTGAAGATCTGCACGGCGGCGGGAGAGAGCGCGTCGGAAATGAGAACTTTGGGTTTGGTCATGGGGATGTGTCCTTCGCCGTCCCTGAGGGAGGATCGGCCCGAGGGCCGGAATGAGGAATTGCTCAGAAGCTCTTTGATCTCCCTCTCCCCGTTCTTACGGGGAGAGGGTTGGGGTGAGGGGCAGCCACGGGCGAAGTGCTCGTGGAGAGAGCCCCTCACCCGGATCGCTGCGCGACCCGGCCTCTCCCCGTAAGAACGGGGAGAGGCGAAGAAAGAAAACTTACGCCGCCTTGGCGAGCGTGGCCTTGGTCTCGGCGAAGGCCCAATCGATCCACTGGGTCAGCAGCGCGACATCACTGGCCTCGACGGTGGCGCCGCACCAGATGCGCAGGCCGGCGGGCGCATCGCGGTAGTAGGCGAAGTCGTAGCCCGCGCCTTCCTTCTCGACCAGCGCCACCAGCTTCTTCGAGAAGTCGGCCTGCGCGTCCTCGGAGAGCGAGGTGATCGCGGGATCGGTGAACTTCAGGCACACCGAAGTGTTGGAGCGGATCGCGGCGTCCTTGGCGAGGAAGTCGATCCAGGGCGTCTTCGCCTTCCAGTCGGCGAGCACCTTGGTGTTGGCGTCGGCGCGGGCGATCAGCGCCTTCAGGCCGCCAATCGACTTGGCCCAGTTCAGCGCGTCGAGATAATCCTCGACGCAGAGCATCGACGGCGTGTTGATGGTCTCGCCGACGAAAATGCCTTCGTTGATCTTGCCGCCCTTGGTCATGCGGAAAATCTTCGGCAGCGGCCAGGCCGGCTTGTAGGTTTCGAGCCGCTCCACCGCGTGGGGCGACAGGATCAGCATGCCGTGCGCGGCTTCGCCGCCGAGCGCCTTCTGCCAGGAGAAGGTGACGACGTCGAGCTTGGCCCAGTCGAGCGGTTGCGCGAACGCGGCCGAGGTGGCGTCGCAGATGGTCAGGCCTTCGCGGGTCGCGCTGATCCAGTCGGCGTTCGGCACACGCACGCCCGAGGTGGTGCCGTTCCAGGTGAAGACGACGTCGGACTTCGGATCGACCTTGGAGAGGTCGGGGATCTCACCGTAAGCCGCGTTGAGCTTGGTGACGTCCTTGAGCTTCAATTCCTTGACGATGTCGCTGACCCAGCCCTCGCCGAAGGATTCCCAGGCGAGCGTGGTGACGGGCCGCGCCCCTAGCATCGACCACAGCGCCATCTCGACCGCGCCGGTATCGGAGGCCGGCACGATGCCGATGCGATAATCAGCGGGCACTTCGAGCACCTCGCGCGTCAAATCGATCGCGAGCTTGAGCTTGGTCTTGCCGACCTTCGCGCGATGCGAACGGCCGAGCGCTGCGTCCTTGAGATTTTGGGCATTCCATCCGGGGCGCTTGGCGCAGGGGCCGGAGGAAAAATGCGGCACGTTCGGCCGCGAAGCGGGCTTCGCTACAGTCATCGTCTACCCTTCCAGATAGTAAGCCTCCCGTTGGGGGGAGGTGTCCCGCCGCGGCTGATACGGGAATCGGGAAGACCAGTCAAGGAAGTTCCGGGGCCTCACGCGCGAGTGATGGCGCTTCCGGTGCGATTTTGGGGGATTCGACGGCGGCAAGCGCGTTCAACAAGTCCGTGGCTTCGCTGATCAATTGCGCCGCGCGGCGGCGGCTGCCGACTTTCAAAATGCATTTGTCATTGGCCTGCACAACGTAGTCGTTGCCGACCTTGATCATCGAATAGCTTGTCATCGAAATCCCCGAACCGATCGAGCCCGGTTTCGACGTCCCGTAGCACCGTTCGTTCCTTCACCAACGTGAACGCCTTGGCGGTGGTTTATCAGCTCTTAATATGAACGTACTCGCGATCCGATTTCGCTGATCGCGCAAGGCTCATAGCGTGCTGCGTCAAAAGCGGACAGTCATGCCGACGTGACTCGCCGTGAACCCAAGCCGCTTGTAGAAGCGCTGCGCATCCGTTCGCGTCTGATGCGTCAGCAGTTCGACCAGATTGCAGCCGCGCGCTTTGGCTTCCGTCACCGCCCATTGCACCAATTGCTCGCCGATGCCGCGGCTGCGGCAATCGGAAGCAACGCGGACGTCTTCGAGCAGACCGCGCAAGCCGCCTTGCGAGCTGAGACCCGGCAGGATCGCGAGCTGCAGGCAGCCGACCACCCTGCCCTCGCTCTCGGCAACCACGAGCTGGATATTTTGATCGCGCTCGACCCGCGCGAATGCCTCGTAATAGGACGCCGGCAGCGGATCCTCGACGCGCTCGCGAGCGCTTCCGAGATGATCGTCGGCGAGCATCGCCACGATCGCAGCAACATCCTCGCGGCGCGCGGGACGAATGGAGATGGATTCGGCGTTCATAAAGTTACTCCTGCCTCAGCGCGCCTTAACGCACCTTGGGAAGCCCGAAAGAGGTCTCGGCTTCGCCGATCCAGCGGCGGATGGCGGCATAACGACCGAGATCGAAGCCGCCTTCATGCGCGACGCGCGTATAGGCAAGCAGCGAGACGTCGGCAAGCGAAACGTCATCACCGGCGAAGAAGCGGTTTGCCGCCAGATGCTGCTCCATGCGATCGAGCGCCGCATAACCGCGCTTGACCTTTTCAGGATCGAGCTCGGAGGCGTCCTTGCCGAGATAGACGAGCTGGAAGCGGCACACCGCAATGTAGGGCTCGTGGCTGTATTGTTCCCAGAACAGCCATTCGTCCATCTTGGCGGCGGTGAAGGCATCGCGCGGAATGAGCGCGCTGTCGCGCGCGAGATAGCGGATGATGGCATTGGATTGCGCCAGCGTGCGGCCGTCGTCGAAAGCGACGGTGGGCACCTGGCCGGCACCGTTCATCTCGAGGAATTGCGACGTGCGGCTTTCGCCCTTGCGAGTGTCGATCTCGATCCACTGGTAGGGCAGCGCGAGCTTGTCGCAGACCCACTTCACCTTCAGACAATTGCCGGAATTGGTATCGCCGTAGATCCGCATCGCTGCCCCCGCTTCTGGAGACAGAGCAGCAGGACTGACCGGGCCTGTCAATTGCCCCAGCGCGCAGGATCAGAACTTGTAGCCGAGGCCAGCACGGACGGTGTTGATGCTGGTGTCAACTGCGGAAGAGAAGCGGATGTATTCGTACTCCGCACGCATGAACAAGCCACCGACCAGATTGACATCGACACCAAGGCCGGCGGTGTAGCCGTAGATCAGGTGATTATGCTGGGCGTTGGTCGAGCTCAACGGCTGTAGCGCCGTGTAAGTCCCCAGCTGGGTCGTGCTCACGCGATCCTGCACATGGGCCGTCTGCACGATATCGGCATTGCCGAGCGCGGCACCCGCGAACATGTACGGCAGGAAACATCCCCAGGCGTAACCAGCGCGACCGCGAAACGTCCCCATGTCGCTGATGCTGATCGACGATGTGGAGGTCGCCGTGACGTCATGGAAGTTGCCGTCAGACAGCGCAACGGGGCTGACGCGTCGCTCGCTGGCCGACGCCATTCCACCGAACTTGCCGTGCAACCAACTCACTTCGAGACCCATCACGACGTCGTCCCACTGCGCGTTGTACCCGACGAAGGCACCGTAGCGGGTCGTGCGCTGCGAAGCCTTGCCGAGCCCGAGATTCCACTGCGAGACGCCCATTTCCGCCTCGATCAACGTGTCGGCCAGCAATGAAGCCATCATGTTTTTGGTCGAGCCGTTGAAGTTCTCGTCGGACGAACCATAGCCAGCCTGGGCGCCGATATAGCTGCCTTGCCAGTTGACGTTGGACTTGCTCAGACCGTCGGTGAAGCTGCCGCGCAGGATGGGAAGATCGGAGAGATCAGCCGCGTGCGCGGCAGACACCGTCCCTAACATCGCCGCCGCCAACATCAGCCTACGCATTGCAACGCTCCATCGAACTCGAACTTTCAGCCATGATGATGGCTCGTTAACCTTAACCAATGGTTGCACCGGAGGCTTTCATCGCCGCACGCCATGAAAAATACGCAAAACAAAACGGCGCGGGATGATCCCGCGCCGTTAAGATGTCTTAAGCGATGAGGCCGTCGATCAGCCCTTGGTGACGAGCGGCGGCATGTAGGCCGGCGTCGGGCTGTTCAGCTCCCAGCGCACGCCGAGCTTGACGTCGTGCGAGGTGATCTCCTTGACCTTGATCGAGGTCGGGCCGGAGGCGCTGTTGTCGAACAAGCGATAGTTGCCGGGCGCGCCGTCGCCGAGGTTCATATAGCTGTAGGCCAGTTCGACGGTGAAGCCGGGATTGACCTTGTAAGCGAGACCCGCATGTGCGGCGTACGCCAAGTTCCACTTTCCGTTGTCGGCGAAGTAGGCGACGCTGTTGGACAGCACGCCGCCGCTGTACGACACGCCGTCATCGCGGAAGCCGCTGATCTTGTTGTAGGAGCCGCCGACGCCGGCGCCGATGAACGGGGTGATGCACCACCAGGTGCCGAGGTCAACGTAGGCGTTGGCCATCACGACCCACTCGGACTTGCTACCGGTGTAGTTGTTGACGCCGACGAAGCCGGGTCCAACGACGTTGTCGCTGCCGTGCAGATTGGCTTTGCCACGGTACTGGCCGATCACATCCGTGCGGAACCAGTTATTGAAGCGGTAGCCAACGCCGAGATCGAACAGCGGCGAGGAGTCGAAGCCGAGCCCCTCCGTCGTCTTCGAATACCCAGCCGGCAGGGCGCCGTCGATGCGCTTGGCGCTCTGGTTGGTCATGCCGACGTCGCCGCGCAGATACCAGCCGCCGAAGTCGGCGGGCGGTGCCGGGGGCGCGTACATCGGAGGGGGCGCCGCGATCGGCATGTCGGCGGCGAACGCCATCGAGGAGATCAGGGTTGCCGCACCCGCGGCAAGGAGAGACTTAACGCTACGCATTGGCTTCGTCCTTTTGGCCGGTGAGGCAATACGGCGCCTCACGTTCTGGAAACTCACGGCCCGGACGATGCCAGCAAATGTTTAAGCGCCACTTAACCCTAATTTTTAAGGTTGATTTTTTCTAACCGCAGACGCGCGTGCGGCGCGAGCGTTGCAAAAATGCAGCGCAAATGCGGCGCCGTCGCCGCATGTCCTAACGATGTATGAAGCCGCGCTGCAGCAAGACAGGATATGTTAACGCGCGTGCCGCGGCAGCTTGGGCAGGAACACCGCAAGCAGGCCGATCGCCGGGAGGTAAGCGCAGACCTGGTAGACGAATTCGATCGAGGTGTGGTCGGCGAGCTTGCCGAGCACGGCGGCGCCTAGGCCGCCGATGCCGAACGCGACACCGAAGAACACGCCGGAGATCATGCCGAAGCGATGCGGCACCAGCTCCTGCGCGAACACGATGATCGACGACGTCGTCGAGGAGATGATCAGGCCGATGACGACTGATAGCACCGCGCTCGCATAGAGCCCGGCATAGGGCAGCGCCAGCGTGAACGGCAGCGCCCCCAGGATCGAGATCCAGATCACGATCTTGCGGCCGAAGCGATCGCCCAGGGGACCGCCGAGAAAAGCCCCGACCGCATTCGCCGCGAGGAAAATAAAGAGATACATCTGCGCGGCTTGCGTCGACACGCCAAAGCGGTCGATCAGATAGAAGATGTAGTAGCTCGACAGGCTCGAGACGTAGAGCTGTTTCGAGAACAGCAGCGCGACCAGCACGAGGAGCGCAACCGTGACGCGGCGCGAGCTCGGCGCGTCGGGATGGGCTTGAGCCACCGCGGTCTTCTTCGCCTTGATCTGCGGTTCGTACCAGCGGCCGATGCGCCAGAGGATGAGGATCGCGAGGAAGGCGATCGAGGAGAACCAGGCGATGCTGCCCTGCCCGAACGGCACGACGATGAGCGCGGCCAGCACCGGTCCCATCGAGGTGCCAAAACTGCCGCCGAGCTGGAACACCGATTGCGCAAAACCGTAGCGGCCGCCGGAGGCGAGCCGCGCGATGCGCGCCGATTCCGGGTGAAACACCGCCGAGCCGAGGCCGACCAGCGCGGCGGCGACGAGGATGACGAGATATTGGTGGGCGGCACTGAGCAGCAGCAGACCGAAGAAGGTCGAGGCCATGCCGATCGACAGCGAATAGGGCTGCGCCTTCTTGTCGGTGTAGTGGCCGACCACCGGCTGGAGCAGCGAGGCCGTGAACTGGAAGGCCAGCGTGATCATGCCGATCTGCGCGAAGTCGAGCGCATAGGTGTCCTTCAGGATCGGATACACCGAGGCGATCAGCGACTGCATGGTGTCGTTGAGGAAGTGCGAGAAGCTGATGCCGGCAAGCACGACATAGGCCGGCCCTGCGGTCTTCGCTCCGGGTGCCACGTCGCTGACGATGACGGGCTCGGTCAGCACTTCCTCTGAGACGACGACTGGCTTGTTCAATGGATCGATCCGGACGCGGCACATTGCCGCGACAAGCTAGTTACGCTGCAGGGAGTGGTGGAACCACCGCCAATCGCAAATGGCTGCGATGCATCTCTTACCCTCTCCCCTTGTGGGAGAGGGTGGATCGCCGCGTTAGCGGCGAGACGGGTGAGGGGTATCTCTCCGCGCATGAGCCTCTCACGATCTGAGCTCGTGGAGACAACCCTCATCCGGCGCCATAGCCGAAGCTTTGCTTCGGCGTTCCTAAGAACGGCCGCCAAAGGCCGCCTACGCCACCTTCTCCCACAAGGGGAGAAGGAAGAATTTAAGCCGCGGCCTGCCCGAGCGCCGAGACGATGGTATCGACGACGTCCTCGACCAGGATGCGATCCTCGCCCTCGCCCATGACGCGGATCACCGGCTCGGTGCCGGAGGAGCGGATCAGCAGGCGGCCGTGGCCGTTGAGCCGCTGCTCACCGTCGGAGATCGCCGATTTGACGTCGGAATTGTCGAGCGGCTTGCCGCCCTTGTGACGGACGTTCTTCAGGATCTGCGGCAGCGGATCGAAACGGTGGCAGACTTCCGACACCGGGCGGCGCAGCTTCTGCACCACGGCAAGCACCTGCAACGCGGCAACGAAGCCGTCGCCGGTGGTGGCGTAGTCGGACAGGATGATGTGGCCGGACTGCTCGCCGCCGAGATTGTAGCCGCCGTTCAGCATCTGCTCCAGCACGTAGCGATCGCCGACCGGCGTGCGCACGAGATCGAGTCCCTGCGCATTGAGGAAGCGCTCGAGCCCGAGGTTCGACATCACGGTGGCGACGATGCCCGATCGCGACAGCCGGCCGTCTTCCTTCCAGCTCTGCGCGATCACCGCGAGCAGCTGGTCGCCGTCAACGATGTGGCCGCGCTCGTCGACCAGGATGACGCGATCGGCGTCGCCGTCGAGCGCAATGCCGATGTCGGCGCGCATCTCGCGGACCTTCTTCGACAGCGCTTCCGGCGAGGTGGAGCCGCATTCCTTGTTGATGTTGAAGCCGTCGGGCTCGACGCCGATCGGAATCACGTCGGCGCCCAGCTCCCACAGCGCTTCCGGCACCACCTTGTAGGCGGCGCCATTGGCGCAATCGACCACGACGCGCAAGCCGTCGAGCGACAGATCGCGCGGCAGCGTGCGCTTGGCGAACTCGATGTAGCGGTCATGCACGCCGTCGATGCGGCGGGCGCGGCCGAGACTGGCGCTCTGGGCGAGACGCTTGTCGATGGGCTCGTCGAGCAGCTGCTCGATCTGCTTCTCGACGTCGTCGGAGAGCTTGAAGCCCTGCGGGCCGAACAGCTTGATGCCGTTGTCCTCGAACAGATTGTGCGAGGCGGAGATCATCACGCCGAGATCGGCGCGCATCGACTTGGTCAACATCGCAACCGCCGGCGTCGGCATCGGGCCGACCAGCAGCACGTCCATCCCGACCGAGGTGAAGCCCGCGACCATGGCGTATTCGATCATGTAGCCGGACAGGCGGGTATCCTTGCCGATCACGACCCTGTGGCGGTGGTCACCGCGCTGAAATGCCAGGCCTGCGGCCTGGCCGACCTTGAGCGCGAGCTCCGGCGTGATCAGTCCGTTGGCGCGGCCCCGGATCCCGTCCGTCCCGAAATATTTGCGGCTCATCTCGTCCCCCACGCGACAACCAGGGACCCCCAATACAACCTGCGGGTGCCTTGGCGGGACCCGCATCCCTGATGTGCTGAGGTCTTATAAAGCCATCGCGGCTAACTTGGCTTCAAAAAATATGATGAATCATTACGGAACCGGGCAGGCCCCGGCGCTGATAACGTCTTGTTAACATTATATTTCCAGCGAGGACGCCGGAACAGGGTGGAACCCGCGCCTAGCCCGAGCGCTTCACATGGCCGTCCCCGCGGCTCGGCGCCGGCTGGGTGACATTGACGGGATCGGAGCCCGGAAAGGTCTCTTCCAGACCTTCTTCCAGCGCTTCCTCGAGATCATGCTTCTCCTTGATCTCTTCCGGCGTCGGTCCGGTGTGCGGCCTGGTCATGGCGCCCTCCTCTCCACAAAGGATTTGCAAACGATTTGGCTGTGCATCCAACCATGCTAGATGACCCCTCGATCTTCCGATGCAAGACTCATCCGCTACTTCGATGCAGACTCTTCCGATACAAGACGGGCCGGGGAAACGTTCATGAAGCACATCACCTGTATCGACGATCTTCGCACACTGCATCAGCGCCGCGTGCCGAAGGCGTTTTTCGATTATTGCGACCGCGGCTCTTACGCCGAGGAAACGCTGCGCGCCAACCGCGACGACATGCAGGCGATCAAGTTCCGCCAGCGCATTCTGGTCGACGTCTCCAAGCGCGATACCGCGACCACGATCCTCGGCGAGCCCTCGACCATGCCGCTGATGCTCGCGCCTGTGGGCCTGCTCGGCATGCAGCATGGCGATGGCGAGATCCATGCCTGCCGCGCCGCGCAAGCCGCCGGTATCCCGTTCACGCAGTCGACGATGTCGATCTGCTCAATCGAGGACATCGCGGCCAGTGTCGAGAAGCCGTTCTGGTTCCAGCTCTACGTGATGAAGGACCGCGGCTTCATCAAGGAATTGATCCAGCGCGCGATCGCGGCGAAATGCTCCGCGCTGGTGCTGACCGTCGATCTCCAGGTGATCGGCCAACGCCACGCCGATATCAAGAACGGCATGACGGTTCCGCCGGAATGGTCGCTCTCGAAGCTGTTGGATTTCGCCAGCAAGCCCACCTGGGTCTCCGGCGTGCTGCAAGGCAAGCGCCGCACCTTCGGTAACATCGCCGGCCATGTGAAGAACACCGGGGACCTCAATCGCCTCGCCGAGTGGACGGCGTCGCAGTTCGACACGTCGTTGAATTGGAAAGACGTCGAGTGGGTCCGAAGCATCTGGCCGGGCAAGCTGATCATCAAGGGCATTCTGGACGTCGAGGACGCCGAGGAAGCCGCCAAGACTGGCGCGCAGGCGCTCGTCGTATCGAACCATGGCGGCCGCCAGCTCGACGGTGCGCCGTCATCGATCGAGGTGCTGCCCGAGATCGCCGAGGCGGTCGGTGACAGGATGGAGATCATGTTCGACGGCGGCATTCGCTCCGGCCAGGACGTGATGCGCGCGCTCGCGCTCGGCGCAAAGTCCTGCATGATCGGCCGCGCCTACGCCTATGGCCTCGGCGCCGGCGGCCAGGCCGGCGTCGCCAAGGCGATCGACATCATCCAGAAGGAGCTGCTCACCACCATGGGCCTGTGCGGCGTCAACAGGATCGACGAGATCGACGAGCATATCATTGCGATGTGAGGCGCAGCGGCAGTGCCGTAGGGTGGGCAAAGCGAAGCGTGCCCACCAATTCGCAAAATCGCAGGAAAGTGGTGGGCACGGCGCTTCGCGCCTTTGCCCACCCTACGATTTCAGCGTTCGCCCTCACATCGGCGGCGTCACCCCGTCGCGGCCGACATTGACGCGGTTGGCTTCCAGCGAACCATCGTCCTTCTTCACCGCACCGAAAATGATCAGCTTGGCGCCGGGCTTGAGCTCGGATTTGTCGCTGGCCACGAAGGTGACGATCGGCGTGTCCGGGGGCACCACGACTTTCTTCTCACCGTCCTTGTACTTGACCGTGATGTTCTGGCCGTCGGTGCCCTTCACCGTCTGCGCCACGGTGGCGTTGGTCATGGTCGAGTTGGCGCGCGCATCCCAGGGACGAAAACCTTCGGCCGCGCCACGCTGGTTTTCGGGGAAGATGTGCACCGCGATCGCCTTCTGGGTGCCGTCGGGCTCGGGCAGGCCGGTGACGCCGATATAGGAGCCGTCCTTGATCTCCGACAGCGACGTCTTCACCACCGCAAAGACGGCGACGTTGTCGGTCATGCGTACCTTCACGTCGCTGCCTTCGCGGGTCTTGATGCCGAGCGTGTTGCCATCGACGCTCTCGATGGTGCCGCGGATACGCACCGTCGGCGTCTGCTGCGCCAGGGAAGATGACGTGACGATGCAGGCGGCGAATGCGGCCACGCCAACGCGTGATATCCAGCTTCTCTTCGACATGTTGTTAGTCTCCATTTACATCGGCGGCGTCAGGCCGTTGCGGCCGACGCTGACGCGGTTGGTTTCGAACGAGCCGTCCGGCAGCTGCTTCATGAAGGCAATCACCTTGGCGCCGGCCTTCAGATCGGATTTGTCGCCGGGCACGAAGGTCACCACCGGCGTATTGTCGGCGACGAACACCTTCTTCTCGCCGTCCTTGTACTTGACCAGCAGCGTATGGCCGTCATTGCCGACCACGCTCTCCGACACGGTCGCATTGGTCATGCTGGAGTTGGGCTTGAGGTCATAGGGGCGCGAGCCCTCGCCGGTGCCGCGCATGCTCTCCGGAAACACGTGCACCTCGACCGCGTTCGCGCCGCCGTCCGGTCCCGGCACGGTGGTGGCGCCGACGAAGGCGCCGGGCTTGATGTCGGCAAGTGAAATCCTGGTAATGCCCGACACGTTCACGTCGGAGGCGATGTGCAGCTTGACATCCTCGCCGCTGCGCGCCTTGACCTGCATCGTGTCACCATTGACGCTTTCGATCGTGCCGCGCACGCGCGTCGGCACCGGCGCCCTTTGCGCAAGTGCCGAGAGGGTCGAGACGGCCACCATCGCGACGGCGATGAGCGGACGTGTGAAAGTTGCACGTTGAACAGACATGATGGTCTCCGATTGTCCCTATCGCCCTTACGGACATAGAACTCCGGAGGTTACGCGCTATTCTCTCAAGTCTTTGTGAGATCGGCCTCGACCAGCGCGCGCAGCTCGGCCGTGACCTCCGGCCGCTGGCCGAACCACAGCTCGAAGCCGCGGACCGCCTGATGCAGCAGCATGCCGAGCCCATCGGCGGTCTTCAGCCCGCGCGCCTGTGCGGCCGCGAGCAGCGGCGTTGCCAGCGGGACATAGACGAGATCGGCGACCACGGCGCCATCCGGCAGGCGCGCCACGTCAAGGTCGAGTGAAGGCTGGCCGTCCATGCCGAGCGAGGTCGTGTTCACGAGAAGTTTTGCACGCGGCAGGATGTCGTCGATGCCGTCCCAAGCAACAGGATGCACCTTCGGCCCGAACTGCTCTGCAAGCATCTCGGCCCGGGCGATGGTGCGATTGGCGAGATGCACGCAGCTGATGCCGCGTTCGAGCAACCCGAACACGATGGCGCGCGCCGAGCCGCCGGCGCCGAGCACCAGCGCCTCGCTGGCTCCGTCCCAGCCGGGCGCGCTGGCATCGAGATTGCCGATAAAGCCCTCGACGTCGGTGTTGGTCGAGCGCAGCTCGCCGTCCGCAAACCACAGCGTGTTGGCCGCACCGACCGCCCGCGCGCGGGCATCGGGCGTCGAGAGCTCGAGCACGCCCTCCTTGTGCGGGATGGTGACGTTGGCGCCGACGAAGCCGCGCAGCGACAGCCGCAGCACAAAGTCGCGCAGATTATCGGGTGGAACCGCCTCGATGACATAGCCGCCCTCGATCCCGAGCGTGCGCAGCCAGTAACGATGGATCAGCGGCGAGCGCGAATGCGCGGCCGGCCATCCGATCAGACAGGCTGCGGGAGCCTTGGTCACGGTCGTCCTCCCCTGGGGTCGTTTCGGAGGCGATCCATTTCGCGTCCCGCAGGCGCTGTCAAGCGCGCGGGCCGTCTCGGGAGAGGCTCGACGTCAGGTCGTGCCCGCGTCGTCGCCCGCGGGCTGGGCCGCGCCGCCCTTGATGTCGGCGACCGCACGCGCGATGGTCTCGCGATAGCGGGCGCGTGGCGGCGTGACGCCATGGGTGAGCAGCGCGCGGCGAACCGTTGGCGATGCCCCAGTGATGAACAGCCGGATGCCCTGGCGGTGGGCCTTGGCGGCGACGCGGCCGAGCACGTTGGCCGCGGTCGAATCCAGGAACGGCACCGCGGCGAAATCGACCACGAATCCCTTGCGCTTGTCGGCGATGCCGTCGAGCACGCTGCCGATCGCCGAGGCCGCGCCGAAGAAGAACGCGCCGGTGATGCGATAGACCAGCACGTCGCGATCGACCGCGAGCGCGGGGTCGTAAGGCACGCGCTCGCCATTTTCGTCGTCGGGACGATCGGCGGCCACCATCGGCGAACGTTCCTCGATGCCCGTCATTTCCGCCATGCGATGGATGAACAGCACTGCGCCAAGCGCGAAGCCGACCAGAATGCCTTCGGTCAGATCGCGGAAGATGGTGAGCAGGAAGGTTGCGAGCAGCACGACGGCATCGCCCCATGACGAGCGAAGGAGCGTCGCGAATTCGTGCTTCTCCGCCATGGTCCAGGCCACCACGACGAGCACGGCGGCGAGCGCGGCCAGCGGGATGTAGCTCGCGAGCGGCGCTGCGATGAGCATGAACAGCAGCAGGAAGACCGAATGCAGCATGCCCGCGAGCGGCCCCCGCGCGCCGGCGCGGATGTTGGTCGCGGTACGCGCGATCAGCCCCGTGACGCAAATGCCGCCGAACAGCGCCGCGCCGACATTGGCGGCGCCTTGCGCCACCAGCTCACAATTGGAGCGGTGACGGCGTCCGGTCATGCCGTCTGCCACCACCGCCGACAGCAGCGATTCGATGGCGGCGAGCAACGCGAAGGAGATCGCATCCGGCAGCACGGCGGTCGCCTTTGCGAGCGAGAACGCAGGCAAGGCCGGCGAGGGCAGTTCGCGCGGAATGCCGCCGAAGCGCGAGCCGACGGTCTCGACCGGCAGCGACAGCACGGCACATGCGACCGCCGCGAGCACGACCGCAATCAGGATACCCGGCCAGGACGGCAGCCAGCGTCGCAGGCCCGCGATGATGGCAATGCTGACGATCGCGACTGCGACGGCCGACGGATTGACGGTGTGCAGGCCCCCGGCAAGCGCGACCAGTTTCGGAACGAACTCGCTCGGCTCCTTGGCGAGAAGCGTGATCCCGCCGAGATCGCGCAGCTGGCTTGCGAAGATGATGACGGCGATGCCGGCCGTGAAGCCGACCGTCACCGGGTACGGAATGAACTTGATATAGGTGCCGATCCGCAGGAAGCCCGCAGCGATCAGGAACAGGCCCGCCATCAGCGTGGCCAGGATCACGCCGTCGACCCCGTGACGGTCGGCAGTCGCCGCAACCAGCACAATGAAGGCGCCGGCGGGACCGCCGATCTGGAACCGGCTGCCGCCGAGCAGTGACGCAATGAAGCCGCCGACAACAGCGGTGTAGAGTCCGCGGTCCGGCGTCACGCCCGAGGCGATCGCGATCGCCATCGACAGCGGCAACGCGACGATCGCGACCGTGAGGCCCGCGAACACATCGGCGCGGAAATCCGATAGGCCATAGCCCTCGCGCCATACGGTGACGAGCTTTGGCAGATAGAGTTCGGTGAAGGTCGGCCGACGAAGCTGGTGCAGCTTGCCTGCGTGTTCGCCTGTGATGCTCATTTCAGCAAAATGCTCCGCTGCCCACGACGCTCCGATGCATCGTGCGGCCGCGTATCGGGGCGCGACGGTGCGTTAGTTAAGACTGCTCCCGAGCATGATCATTGCGGGATCATGCTCCCACCCGACGCGGCGGCCCCGGCTCCCTCAGCCGAACGCCACGTCCGCCGCCTTCGCTGCGCGCCTGTTCGCCGATCAGCTCGACGCCGGCCCGATCAAAGGCTTCGACCACCTTCATCAAGGTCTCGACCACGCCGCGGACGTTGCCGGTGCTCGCCTCCATTCGCTGAATGGTCGGCAGCGAAACGCCTGCGAGCTCCGCCAAGGCCCTCTGGTCAATGCCGAGCAGCGCGCGCGCTGCCCGCATCTGGAACGACGTGATCACCTTGGCCTCACGTATGAACGGTTATAAATGATGTCTGGAGCATGCACAATGATGTAAAATACATCATTCCAAGGCCAGTGCAAGGGGAAGCTCGCCATGCGAGCCATCCGTCTCCACCGTCATTGCGAGGAGCGAAGCGACGAAGCAATCCAGAATTCCTCCGCGGAAAGACTGGATTGCTTCCGCCTTCGCTAAGGCTTCGGCGGACAAGTCGCTGCGCTCGCAATGGCGGTTGGGAGGAGCAGCGTGAGTCCAACCTTCACCACCCGAATGGCGACAGCCCCTCACCCCATCCCTCTCCCCGTAAGAACGGGGAGAGGGAGTGAGAGAGCGGTTGCGTCCCTTACTTCGGCAGACCGATCACGCCGCGTGCTGATGCGCTGCGATGATCTGGTCGGCGGCGCGGCCCGTGACTTCGGCCATGTGGTCGAACTGGCGGGTGAAGCTGCCGGCGCCTGCCGTGGCCGAACGCAATTCGACGATCAACTCGCCGATCTCGGCTTCCGGCATCATGGCGCGGACGCAGTCCCATCCGCTCCAGCCGTCGCGGGTGTCGAAGCCGAGGATCTGGCCGCGCCGTGCCGACAGGATCGCGTTGATCTTGGCGGTGGCGTCGGTCGGGCAGACGATCTCGACCACGTGGATCGGCTCCAGCAGCACCGACTGGCATTGCGGCAGGCCTTCGTTGAGCCCGACCCGCGCCGCCGTGCGAAAGGCGAGGTCGGAGGAATCGACGCTGTGATAGGAGCCGTCGGTCAGCGTCACCTGCAAATCGGTGACCGGGAAACCGAGCGGGCCACGCGCAAGCCCGTCGACGACGCCCTCTTCCACCGCGCCGATATAGTTGCGGGGCACCGCACCGCCGACCACCTTCTCGGCGAATTTGAAGCCCTCGCCGCGCGGCAGCGGCCTGATGTCGAGCACGACATCGCCGAACTGGCCATGGCCGCCGGACTGCTTCTTGTGGCGGCCGCGCTGGACGATCGGCTTGCGGATGGTTTCCTGATAGCCGATCGCGGGCGGATGCGAGGCAACCTTGACGCCGAAACGGTCGCGCAGCCGCTCGCTCGCGACGCGCAAATGCATCTCGCCCTGCCCCCACAGCACCGTGTCGTGGGTCTGCGCGTTCATCACGAAGACGAGCGATGGATCCTCCTCGTGCAGCCGCATCAGCGCCTGGCCGAGCTTGACGTCGTCCTTGCGGTCGGTGGCCGCAACCGAGATCGCGAGCACCGGCGGAGTGGGCTCGCTGGCGGCAAGCGCTGCGGGCTGGGTCTTGCCGTTCGAGACCGTGTCGCCGGTCTTGATCGGGTCGAGCTTGGCGAGCGCCACCGTGTCGCCGGCTTCCGCCGCGGCACGCTTGGTGTCGTAGGCTCCAGTGACGGCGAGGATGCCGGAGATGCGGCTGGCCCCGCCGGAGGAGGATTGCAGCGTGGCACCGTCGTCGAGATGGCCGGCGAGCATCCGCGTCAGCGACAGCTTGCCACCGTGCTGCGAATGCAGCGTCTTGAAGACGAAGCCGAGGGCGTCCCTGGTCTCGGGAACGCCGAGACGTTTTGCGGTCTCCGCGATACCGGGCGCCTCGTGGCGCAACGCTTTCATCAAGCGCAGCACGCCGTTTTCGCGTGCGGCGGCGCCGAGCAACACGGGGCAGATCAGCCCGTCGCGCAATTCGCGGGCGAGATCGTCGAACACGGCATCGCGCGGCGGCTGGATGTCCTCGAGCAGCTGCTCCATCAGCGCATCGTCGTGATCGGCGAGCTTCTCCAGCATCGAGAAGCGGGCCTCCTTCTCGCGATCGAGATCGCCGCCTTGGAGCGCGACCACTTCGGAGGCCTTGTGCTCGCGGTAAATGAACGCGCGCTCCAGCGCGAGATCGACGAAGCCCTCGATCAGCTCGTCCTTCCAGATCGGGATCTGGCGCAGCACCAGCGGCACGCGCGAGGCGGGCTGGAGCATCTCGAGCGTCTCGCGGATGCGCTTGTTGGCGCGGTCGATCTTGTTGAGGAACAGGAAACGCGGGATCTTCAGCTCCTCCAGTTCGCGCAGGATGATCTGAAGCTGCGGCAGCTTCTTCTCGTCGGCTTCGCAGACCACGATTGCGGCATCGACCGCGGGCAGCGCGGCGCGCATGTCGTGGGCAAATTCGACGGAACCGGGACAATCGAGGAAGGTGTAGCTGTCGCCCATGAAACTCGTGGTGACGGCAGTCAGCCCGACGGTCATCTTGTGATGACGGGCCTCTGGCGTGGCGTCGCCGACGGAGGTACCGGCGTCGACGCTGCCGGCGCGCGGGATTGCGCCGGTTCGTGCCATGATGGCTTCGAGAAGTGTGGTTTTACCGCTTTGGAAAGGGCCCACCAGCGCGATGCACCGTGGACCTCGGGGACTTCTGACGTCTTGTCCCATTCGCCGCCTCCTTGGTGTGGAGCTCGGCCCATGATTGGGTCGGCAAACGCCGATGCTCTGCCCGTCCCCGAGATTTGGCAAGCATCAAACGTCGCTGCGGTGCGTCGTTGCCGGAATCGCGTCGGAGCGACGGGATTCGCACACGGGAGTTGTTAACGGCCCGGGCGGAGTTCCAGGCTCTCGAGGCCGGCGGCGACGTTGAGGCCGACCTGGCCCTGCACGCTGAGCGGCTGGAGCGCGATCGAATTATTGGAGCCGCCGACCAGCACGTTGCCGCCAAGGCCGACACCGACCGAGGCGCTGCCCTGCGCACCGGCATAGGTGCCGGCGAGGTCGCCCGGTCCGAGTCGGTTCACCGGCGCGAACACGCCCCAGGCGAGTGCGGTCTCCTGGGTAATGCCAATGTCGAGGCCGACCTTGCGGATCGTCGCGACGTAACGGTCGTCCGGCAAACCATCGACTCGCAGCACGCAGCCGAGATTGGTCACCGATCCCACAATGAAGCCCACGCTGGCGCCGCCGCGGCATTCGAGCACGCCCACCTGCACCATCCGCGACTGCGCGCTGGCGCCCGCAACGGAGGCAAAGAGGCTCGCAACGGCAAACCCGGCGAGGAGGAGTGAACGGCGCATGAATATCTCCGGCGATGAATGTGATGCGAGCAGAGAGAGCGCCCTACCCGTGATGCGCGACGGTCTATGCCACAAGAGTTCTGTGCGTGCCAGAACGAACGCAGAGAATTGGTGCGCTGTCCTCCCTTCTCCCCTTGTGGGAGAAGGTGGCGCGAAGCGCCGGATGAGGGGTTATCTCCGCGAATGTTGTCGCGAGAGGATCACGTGCGGAGATAACCCCTCACCCGTCTCGCCGCTTCGCGGCGATCCACCCTCTCCCACAAGGGGAGAGGGGAACACCGCGTGTCACGAGTGCCTTACCGTAGATTGCCGCAGAAGCGCTGGATGCGCTTGCAGGCGTCTTCTAGGTCCGAGGTCTTGGTCGCGTAGGAGATGCGGAACGCGGGGCCGAGGCCGAAGGCCGAACCCTGCACCACGGCGACGCCTTCGGTCTCGAGCAGCTCGGTCACGAACGTCTCGTCATTGTCGATCACCTTGCCCGACGGCGCGGTCTTGCCGATGGTGCCGGCGCAGGACGGATAGACGTAGAAGGCACCCTCGGGACGCGGGCACTCGATGCCCTTGGCCTGGTTGAGCATGGAGACGACGAGGTCGCGGCGCTCCTTGAAGACCTTGTTGTTGGCGGGGATGAAGTCCTGCGGACCGTTCAGCGCCTCGACCGCGGCCCATTGCGCAATCGACGACGGGTTCGAGGTCGACTGCGACTGGATCGTCGACATCGCCTTGATCAGCTGCGCCGGGCCGCCGGCATAGCCGATGCGCCAGCCGGTCATGCAATAGGCCTTCGACACGCCGTTCACGGTGAGCGTGCGGTCGTAGAGTTTCGGCTCGACCTGCGCGACCGTGGTGAACTGGAAGTCGTCATAGACGAGATGCTCGTACATGTCGTCGGTCATCACCCAGACGTGGGGATGCTTGACCAGGACGTCGGTGAGCGCCTTGAGCTCGGTCCTGGTGTAGGCAGCTCCCGTCGGGTTCGACGGCGAGCACAGGATCACCCATTTGGTCTTCGGCGTGATCGCGCGCTCCAGCGCCTCGGCCTGGAGCTTGAAGCCGGTCGCGGCGGTGCAGACCACCGGCACCGGCTCGCCGCCGGCGAGCGCCACCATCTCGGGATAGCTGACCCAGTACGGCGCGGGGATGATCACCTCGTCGCCCGGATTGATGGTTGCCATCAGCGCGTTGTAAAGCACCTGCTTGCCGCCGGTGCCGACGATGATTTGGTTCGCCTTGTAGACGACGCCATTCTCGCGCTGAAACTTGGCGATGATGGCTTCCTTCAACTCGGGAATGCCGTCGACCGCGGTGTACTTGGTCTTGCCAGCTTCGATGGCGTGGATCGCGGCCAGCTTGATGTTCGCGGGCGTGTCGAAGTCGGGCTCGCCGGCGCCAAGACCGATAACGTTGCGGCCCGCCGCTTTCAGCGCACGTGCTTTATCCGTGACCGCGATGGTCGCGGACGGCTTCACACGGTCGAGCGCAGCGGCAAGGAAGGACATCGTCATCTCCTGACAAGCGTCGTGAACCCTTTGGCTTCACGACTCCGATTGTGGGAATGCGCCACCCTAAAACGAGTGCCGTTGCACCGCAAGAAACTTCGGTCCGATCCCTCAAAAGTTTACGTGTCTGGCGCGCATCAAGTCGTGATTTTCCGCAATTTTCCGCAACTTTGCCAGGCAAATCCCACATATCCGACAAGGCGTGTCCTCGGAGCAATTTTGCGCCCTTCGAGGCCCATGAAACGAGAACGTCGTCATGCCCGGGCCTGTCCCGGGCATCCAGGTTCTTCGTGCCGTGTGCAGCGCGTAGAGGGCCGGGACAAGCCCGGCCATGACGGTGTGGAAGCTTCAGTGCCCAAAACGCGACCGCCGTGCCTTGCACACGATCGCGTCGAGCAACGCACTTCCGCGTTGACGCAAGCGTGAACTGAGTTGGATGGTCGCACGGAAATGATCTTCCGCCGCATTGCAATGCGGTAGGGTTTTCGAGTTTTTCTATTGGCCGGGTCTTGCGGCGGATTCGCATCGGCATCATTGTTTAGCCGCGTTGCGAGGCAACAAGCGCCGCGCCCTCCCGTCTTCCGGAATCACCCCCAGAATGTACAAGCTCTATTCGATGCAGCGCTCGGGCAACAGCTACAAGGTCCGCCTTGCGCTGGCGCTGCTGAACTTGCCTTACGAAGCGGTCGAGGTGGACATTCTGCGCGGCGAGAGCCGCACCCCGGATTTCCTGGCCAAGAACCCGTCAGGCCAGGTGCCGCTGCTCGAGGTCGGCGACGATCGCTATCTCGCCGAGTCCAACGCCATTCTCTGGTATGTCGCCGTCGGCACGCCGCTCGCGCCGGAGAACCGCATCGATCGCGCCGACGCGCTGCAATGGATGTTCTTCGAGCAGCACGCGCTGGAGCCGAACATCGGCGCGGCCTATTTCTGGCTGTCGCTGGTGAGGGGCGGCCGCGACCTCCAGACTCATTCGCTGGAGGACTGGATGGAGCGCGGCTATGGCGCGCTCCAGGTGATGGAGAATCACCTCAAGACCAACGCCTATTTCGCGGCCCGCCAGCTCACGGTCGCCGACATCGCGCTGTACGGCTATACCCACCTCGCCGACCGCTGCGACTTCGACCTCTCGACCTTCCCGGCGATCCGGGACTGGCTGAAGCGCGTGGAAGCGGCCCCCGGCTTCGTCGCAATGGACTGGCGGCCGGCCGATATCGAGGACCCCGCCAGCATCGCCGCTGGCGCCTGAGGGGCGATCGTGCTCTGGCGAATAGCGGGCACAAGGGTCACCATTGCCGCAATCTCGCCATTTTCGCTTGATCGGCCGCCGCAATATCGCCGATTGCAACAGTGAAATTGTTCGATGTCGCGGGTGATTCGCTCGCGCATTGAAGGATTTAGACCATGATTCGGGCGTCCGGCACGGCAGGCTTTCAGGGCCCACCCGCTACCGTTTCGTCTTCCCGGCTGACCAACGCGGTCGCGGCCTCGCTCGCCGTCGCCGCGCTCTCGCTGTGCCTGATCGTTACCCTGACGGTGCTGTCGACCAGGGCGACCATGGCGATGGGCCTGCCGGTCTGATTCCCGTTTCATCCTGGACCCGCCTTCAAGGCGCCGCGTGGCCCGCACCGACCGGCATCGCGACAGGATTTCGATGAAATCACCTGTGGTCATCGTTGCAATTACCCTGACCGCGGCCATCCTCGTCGCGGCATCGCTGTTGATCTTCGTCGGCACGCGCAAGGGCCAGGGGACGTCGACGCTGAATGCGCCCGCGCTGCAACAACGTCTCAAGCACGCGCATTTGGTCTAAAATCATCCGAAAGCTTTGCGCATGAACCAAAGCGCACCTTAAGCACACCGCGCGAAACCGCATCGCAATGGCGCAATGTTCGGTCAGTGTTGCCGCCTTACCTCGTCCAGGGAGGAGCGAGACAGGCCCATGCGGTTGGGATGGCGTGCGATCTCCGGTCCGGCGCTGACGGCAGCGACTTTGCTGCTGGCGTTGTTTTTCGATCGCTTCGTCCCCATTCCCTCGCCCGCTCCGCTGCTCGTCTGCATCGTGGCGCTCGCCGGCGCGCTCTCGGGCCCCGCTTCCGCCGTCGCCAGCGCAGCCATCGCCGTCATCGGCGCGACACTGCTGCTCCTCAGCCGGCACGGTGTTTCAGGCCTGACCACTGCGGATATGATCCGGCTCGGCCTCCTCGCCGCGACGGCCGCGGGCACCGCAGGCATCACCGGCCTGATGCGCCAGCGGCTGCTCGGCACGTTTGCCGCCGAGCGTCGGAGCCACGCCATCGCCGCGCGGCTGTCGGCCGCGCTCGACCAGGTCGATATCGGCATCGTGCTGCTCGACGCCGAGACGCGCGCCGAATTCATCAACCGGGCGTTCCGCGATTATTTTGCGGTGCCGGACGACATCGCCGACGGCAAGCCGCCGTTCATCGCCCTGATGTATCACGGTCGCGACACCGGCGCGTTCGAATTGCCCGAGGACGAGCTCGGCACCTTCATCGCACAGCGCATGGAGATGGTGCGGATCGGCGATACCACGCCGATCAACATCGCCCTGCGCAATGGCGAGGTGTTGCGCTTCGTCTGTGCCGCGCTGCCCGATGGCGGGCGCATGCTGAGCTACACGCCCGTGACCGACCTCGTGCGTCACACCGATGCACCGTCCCGCGCCGACTACTACCGCTCACTGCGCGATCCCGCGGGCCGCAAGCTGATCCGTTATCTGCGCGTGGCGGAGTGATGCGAGAGCCCGGCCTTATGGTTCGAGACGCGCCGCAAGCGGCGCTCCTCACCATGAGGGTCTGAGATTTCGCCGCGCAACAAGACCTCATCCTGAGGAGCCCGCCAAAGGCGGGCGTCTCGAAGGATGGCCGCACGACAGCATCCTGATTGATCGACGCCTCCATCATCACGTATGAAGGACGCCTCATCGCTCGCGGGAATTTCATATGTCGCTCACCATTCGCCCCGTCACCAGGCAGGACTACGAACAATGGCTGCCGCTGTGGGACGGCTACAACGCCTTCTACGGCCGCTCCGGCCCGACCGCGCTCTCGCCCGACATCACGCGCGTGACATGGCAGCGCTTTTTTGATGCCTATGAGCCGGTGCACGGATTGGTCGCCGAGAGCGACGGCCGCCTGCTCGGGATGACGAATTATCTGTTTCACCGCAGCACCACCGCGATCGAGCCGTCCTGCTATCTGCAGGACCTGTTCACGACCGAGGCCGCTCGCGGCAAAGGTGTCGGCTCGGCGTTGATCCACGGGGTCTACGAGCGCGCGAAGCTCGCCGGCTCCCCGCGCGTCTATTGGCAGACGCATGAGACCAACGTCACGGCGCAGCGCCTGTACGACAAGGTCGCCGAGCGTTCCGGGTTCATCGTCTATCGCAAGGTCTTCTGATCCTCGCGATCGCGAACGCCTGTGGATAACCTTGCCTGTCACCCGCGCGTAACATAGCGGGACTAGGCTGCAGCTGCGTCTGGTCAGCCCCCCGTCACCGATCAAGCGCCCCAAAGCGGTCCCCGTCAGTCGCCGCGTCTGACAGGGGCCGCATTTTTTTGTCGGCAGTCCTTGTCGGCAGTTCCTTGTCAGCATGGCAGCAACGCGGCGCGCGGCTTGCTGCAGCGGCGCACCGCAGTCACAATACGCCCCTGCCATCTCCGACAGGGATCTCCCATGGAAATTCGTAATCTCGGCGCCTCCGGCCTGCGCGTGTCTGCGGTCGGCCTCGGCTGCAACAATTTCGGCCAGCGCACGGATTTGGAGACCTCGCGCAAGGTCATCCATCGCGCGCTCGATCTCGGCATCACGCTGTTCGACACCGCCGACATCTATGCCGGCATGGGCGGTTCGGAAACGGTGCTCGGCGCCGTGCTCGGCGACCGACGCAAGGACATCGTGCTCGCCACCAAATTTTCCAAGCCGATGGCGACCGACGGAACCAAGCAGGGCGCTTCGCGCCGCTACATCATGAACGCAGTCGAGGCGAGCCTGACGCGGCTCAAGACCGACTACATCGATCTTTATCAGCAGCACGATTACGACCCGCTGACGCCGATGGAGGAGACGCTGCGCGCGCTCGACGATCTCATCCGTCAAGGCAAGGTGCGCTACATCGGCAATTCCAACTTTCCGGCTTGGCGCCTGGCGGAAGCCGAATTCACCGCGCGCGCGATGAATGTCAGCCGCTTCGTCTCCTGCCAGGATGAATACAGCCTGCTGGTGCGCGACATCGAAAAGGACCTGCTGCCGGCCGCACAGGAGTACAAGCTCGGCCTCCTGCCGTTCTTCCCGCTCGCAAGCGGGCTCCTCACCGGCAAGTACCAGCGCGGCGCCGCCGCCCCGACCGATACGCGCTTCGGCAAGGTGCCGGCGTTGCGGGACCGCTACGTCACGCCGCGCAACGAGGACATCGTCGAGAAGCTCGCGGCCTTCGCGAAAGCGCGCGGCCACAGCATGCTCGAGCTCGCCTTCTCCTGGCTCGCCGCGCGCCCGCAAGTATCGAGCGTGATTGCCGGCGCCACCCGCGTCGCGCAGGTCGAGGAGAACGTGAAGGCGATTGCGTGGAAGCTCAGTGCGGAGGAGATGGCGGAGATCGACAAGATCACGCTGGGCTGATCTTTGCGGCGTCGCGCGCTACTTGGCGCCGCGCCCGACCGTCTGCATCACCTCGAAGCCCTCGAACTGGGGATGGCCGAGATAGGTCGGCTTGGTGTCGCCGGCCCGCGCATGCGCGGCACGAAAAGCATCCGATTTGGTCCAGGACTCGAATGCCGCATGGTTCGCCCAAACCGTGTGCGAGGCGTACAGCGTGTGGTCCTCAAGCTCGGGGCCGCGCAGCAGATGAAACTCGACGAAGCCCGGCACCTTGTCCAAATGAGTATCGCGCGAAAGCCAGACCTGCTCGAAGGCGGCTTCGGAGCCCTTGGCGACGCGAAAGCGATTCATGGCGATGTACATGGATGATGGTCTCCTGATGTTCGGCTGATCATGTCGTCATTCCGGGACGCGCCGCAAGGCGCCGGCCCGGAATCGCAGTCAGACAACCAGCCCCTTCATCGGACGTGCGCTTGCGCTGTCGGGAAACACCGTCTCGGCCAGCACGCGATCGGACAGGCCGAACTGGCCCTGCAGCACGCCCTTGATCACCGAGCGCAGGTCGGTGGTGGGTTTGAGATCGCGGGCCTCGAAGAGGTTGGCGGGCTTGAGGCCGGGCCAGTCGGCGATGACGCGGCCACCCTTCACCGCGCCGCCGGCGAGCAGCGCGATCGTTCCCGTGCCGTGATCGGTGCCGTCGGTGCCGTTGATGCGCGCGGTGCGGCCGAACTCGGTGGCGACCACGACGGCGGTGTCGCGCCAGCGTTCGCCGAGGCCGCTTTCGAATTCGGCGAGCGCACCGTCGAGCCCGCCAAGCAGGAACGCGAGACGACCGACCGGCCCGCCTTCATTGGCGTGCGTATCCCAGCCATCGAACGCGAGCGCCGCGATGCGGGGGCCGTCGTCGGACGCCATCAGTTTTGCGGCGCCGCGCGCGACCTGCCGCATCTGAGCGACCGCATTGCCCGCCTTCGGCTTCATGTCGTCGCCGCTCGCGGCCTTCTCCAGCTGAAGGCCTTGCGACAGCACGGCCGCCAGCGCGGGATCGCGGTGACGATAGAGCTCGACCAGACGCATCGCGGTGTCGTCATCGGCCTGCGGCAGCGCCACCGGCGCCCAGCCGACGGTCGGCGCGTTGCCGCGCAGCACCAGCGGCGTGGTCGGTCCGACGGCAAGAGCACTCGACACCCGCTCTCCGCGCGGCAGCGCCTCCAGCGCGCGGTTGAGCCAGCCGGACTGCACGCGACCGGGGCCGGCATAGCCGCTTTCGAGCACGTCCTGGCCGTCGAAATGCGAGCGGTCGCGATAGGGCGTCGCCACCGCGTGGATCACCGCGGCGTGCCTGTCGCGATACATGCGTGCGAACTCGGGCATCGCCGGATGCAGCGCAAAGAAATTATCGAGCATGATCGCCGGATGCGCGCCGTCCGCCGCGAGCGCGATCGCCCCGTGCAGGCCGGCATAATCGGGATCGCCGATCGGCGCGACGGTCGAAAGCCCATCAAGCGCGCCGCGCAGGATCACCACGATCAGCCGGGGATCGCGTCCGTCCGCCGCGCGGGCGAATTTCGGCAAATAGGCCCACGCTGCAAAAGAGGCACCGCCGAGCAGGAGGCCGCGGCGCGAGGTGAGGAGCCGGTTCTCGACGCAGTCGATCATCATCATCTCCTCTGCATTTCCGGCGACATCAACAGCAGCGCCAGCGCCTGCTGCCGCGACTCTGCCCGCTCGATGGTGCGCCGCGTTTCGATCGAGGCCGCATCTGCGGCGGCAAATTCCAACAAATCGAGCGGGTCGATGTTGGGCCCAAGCCGCGCGCCCATTTGCGCGGCAATGTCGAGCCGGAGCTTGATGCCTTCGGGCGCAGCCCAGGCGGCGCTGGTATCGGCGAAACCATTCGGTCCCGCCGGCGACCACAGCGGCTGGCCCAGCAGATTGAGGTTGTTGAGATAGGCGCCGGGATCCTCCGGCACGCGCGCGAGCAGCCGGCCGCTCGCGACCAGGAAATCATAGGGGCTCCGCATCTTCGTCAGCGGCGCCTTCCACGCCTCGTCGGAATCGACCAGTGCGGTTGCAAGCGCCTTGAGATCGCCGTCGGACTTGATGAAGACATCGCGCAATCGCGCCACCAGCGCCGGCGGCGGATCGTCGGCGACGAAATGGCGGACCAATTTGGTGGCGATGAAGTTCGCGGTCGAGGGATGGTGCGCGATGTCAGCGAGTGCCGCTTCGCCCTGCGCAAGGCCGCTCGGCTCGTAGCTCTTGCCGAGCAGCATTTGCGGCCCCGGCTGGTGCGCATTGACGTTGAACACGAACGAACCGGGCGCCCCCAGCTGTCCCTGCCGGCCGGCAAAGGTCCAGCCGGTGATGATGCGCGCGAGCGAGGTGACGTCGTCCTGCGTGTAGCCGCCGCCGACGCCGAGCGTATGCAGCTCCATGATCTCGCGCGCGAGATTTTCGTTCAGCCCGCGCTTGCGGTTCTGGCCGGCGCGCGAGTCCGGTCCGAGCGATTGCTGGTTGTCGAGGAAGAACAGCATCGCCGGATGCTGCTCCACCGCTTTCAGCATGTCGGCGAAACGCCCGAGCACATGCGGCCTGATCGCCTCGCGCTCGAACGCGCCGGCCCATATCCGCGCCAACTCGCCCTTGCTGGCGGAGATGCAGAAATGGTTGGACCAGAACACGACCAGACGTTCGGTGAAGCCGCATTCGACCAGGGTCGCGCGCTGCAACCGCGCCAGCGCTTCGGCGCGAAAGGTCTTTTGGATGACGTTGAGCGGCTGCGGGGCGGGTTTTGCGGCAGCCGGCGCGGCCGCGTTGGGCTGCATGCTGTCCGGCTTGGCCATATTGTCCGCCGGCTTATTGTCAGCTGGCTTGTTGTCAGCCTGCTTGGCCTCGGCCATCTGGCCTGCGATCTCGGTTGCCACGGCGTTCAGCGAGAGATTGCGGCGCGGTCCGGGCTTCTGATCGGCCGGCACTTGCGACGGCGCCTCGGTCGGCGCGCCGGCTTTGGCGGCGGCCTCGCGCGCCTGCTTGACCTGATCCTGATAGGCGAACACGGCCTGCCCGAGCTGCGGCGTGGATTGCAGGCCCGGCGCCTCCAGCAGCACAGCGTTGGGACGAGCTAGTTCCGCCTTCACAAAACCGCGAGGATCGGAGGCCGCGTTGATGAGATCGCCGGATGCGCCGCCGCGGGCGCCGAAGCCGAAGCGGTTGAGCGCGACGAGCGCGGCTTGCGAATCGCGGGCCATCGATGTGTCCTTCGCGCGTTGCCAACCGCTTTCCTGAGACGTGCGCGAGGCGTAATATACCGCAGCGGGAGATGAACCCGGCATGAAAATGACAGCACAGCTTTTGCGTAAATCATGACAAATCCGCAAGAACTTCCGGTGCAGGCACCGCGCCGCCTCGCCTGCTCCCGTTGCGGCGCCGAGTTCGGTTGCGACCTCTCGGGCACCTGCTGGTGCGCGGAAGAAACGGCGCGGCTACCGATGCCGGTCAAGGGCGAGGATTGCCTGTGCCGGGCGTGCTTGCGCGAGGCGGCGATGCGTAGCCCGGATGGAGCGCAAGCGTAATCCGGGTTCGTGCCACGCATTGCGACCTTCCCGGATTGCGCTGCGCTCCATCCGGGCTACCAAGCTTAGACCGCGTGCCCCGGCGATTTCCGCGCCATTCCATCAAACGCATCCAGCAGCTTTTCGCGCCAGGTGTAGACCGGGTCGTCCGCCTCGAGCAGCTTGAACGGGCTCGTCACGCGCGCCCACTGAAAACCGCCGAACACGATGTAATCGGCATAGTTCGGTGCAGCGCCGCCGATGAAGGGCTGCTTCTTCAGGGTCTGCCGCATCACCTCGATCGATTTGCGGAAGGCGACCACGCCGGCATCGCGGCTCGACATCACCTCTTCCAGACTCTTGCCGAAACGCGCCTCGCGCGACTGGCGGAAATAGGCGGCGTCGACCTCGGCCAGATTCTTCGGGATGTCGGCGATGATCAGCGGAAAGATGCCGCCGACGATGGCGATGTCACCCCAGGCATTGAGCATGCGCGCCATGGCGCGGCCGCCCTCGCCGCCGAACAGCGACGGACGGTCCGGAAACTTGTCTTCGAGATAGGACGCGATCGTCCAGGAATCGACCACCGGCTGGTCGTGATGCAGCAGCACCGGAACCTTCTCCGAGCCGTGCGGCGCGATCGCGCTCTTCTCGGTGAAGCGCCAGGGCAGCGTCTCCGCCGAAAGGCCCTTGTGCGCCAGCGCCATCCGCGTGCGCCAGCAGAACGGGCTGAACGGTCGCGAGGCGTCGGTGCCGACGAGTTCGAACAGTTTGAGCGACATGAAAGGGGTCTCCCGGTATTCCGTCATTGCGAGCGAAGCGACGCAGGACTGCCGCCGCGGAAACATTCTGGATTGCTTCGCTTGCGCTCGCAATGACGGATGTGGCGGGAGCTAGCGCCCGTTGGTGCGCAGCAGCCTCTCGCCGTCCTTTGTCACCGCGATGATCAGCCCCATTCCGGGGAGCGTCTCGCGCGCGACATAGCCGCGGTCGGCGGCGTCTTCCCAGATGGTGAGACGCGGGCACGAGGTCTTCCAGGTCGCGATCACCTCGGCATAGGCGCGCGGCTCGCGCGCAACCCATTCGACGAAGTCCAGCACCAGCGGGTCGGCAGTCTCGCTCATTGCAAACCTCCCTTGTCGAACGCAGCCAGCACGGGCGTGCGGACCAGCAGCCAGCTGCCATAGGCAATGTAGTAGCAGGCGATGGTGGTGATCAGCTTCATCGACCATGCCACGAATTGCTGGTCGGTCATGGCTTCCAGGATGCGCCGCGCCAGCGTGGTGCCGAGCATCGACGCTGCGATCGCGACGGCCGCGAGCACGGGATCGAGCGTCGCCGCCTGGTCGATCACGCCGCCGAAATAGATCAGCTTGATGAAATGGCTGACGAGCTGGCACATCGCCTTGGTCGCCACCTTCTCGCGCCGGCCGAAATCGCCGCCGAGGAAAAAGGTGTCGAGCAGCGGTCCCGACACGCCGGTCATCAGCATGAGGCCCATGCAGATCGTGCCATAGACGGTGCCTTGCCAGAGTCGATCGGGATCCGGCTTGATGTTGGCGGGCAGCAGCCGCGCCATGAACGGCGTGATGCCGAGCAGCAGCAGCGCGACCGGCTTGTCCGGCACGTAGCGGGTGAGCGACCACGCCGCGAGCGCGACGGCCGCGCCGACCATATAGTTCGCGACCGGCCGCCAGCGGATATGCGCGCGCCAGAGAAACGCGCGCCAGCCGTTGGAGGCCATCTGCGTGATCGCATGCAACACCATCGCAGTCGGCAGCGGCATCAGGGCCAACAGCACGCCGATCAGGATCAGCCCGCCCGCCATGCCGAACAGCCCCGACAGGAACGCGGTGCCAACCATCAGCAATCCAAGGGCAGCGATCATGATGGGCGTCACGTGACGTTCTCCGGTGGTGGCGTGTAAGGGACGCAACGGCGCTTCACTCCCTCGCCCCGCTTGCGGGGAGAGGGTGGGGTGAGGGGTGTCTCCGCAAGGGAGCCAGCAGTGGGACTCGCGGAGCGTCCCCCTCACCCGGAATCCAAGCTACGCTTGGATTCCGGCCTCTCCCCACAAGCGGGGAGAGGCGAAGGGCACCGCCTCCGCTTCGGCAAATCAGCCTAGATTACGCCGATATTTCTGCCCCGCTTGCCCCGCCTACGCAAATTGAGTTATCTTGGCCTGGCATCAGCTTTCCTGAGGGTCGGTCATTTGCGGCGCTTGCTGTTTCTCAACGGCATCAAGGCATTCGAGGCCGCGGCGCGGGCCGGCAGCTTTGCCGCGGCCGGACTCGAGCTGAGCGTGTCGGCGGCGGCGGTCAGCCGCATGGTGCACATCCTGGAGGAACGGCTCGGCCTCGCGCTGTTCGAGCGCAAGGCCAACAAGCTGCTGCTTACGCAGGCGGGCCGCGCCTATCAGAGCGGGCTGACCCCGATCTTCGATGCGCTCGCAAGCCTCACCGCCCAGGTGACGGCGCCCTCGAGCGTCCGCGTGCTCACCATCGGCATCGGCCACACCTTCGCGATGCGCTGGCTGATCCCGCGCCTGTCGGAGTTTCGCAACGAGGAGCCCGACATCGAGGTGCGCTTCACCACCGGCGGCGCGTCGGTGCCGTTCGGCGAGGACTGGAGCTGCGGCATCCAGCTCGGCACCGGCGACTGGCCCGGGCTGGTGGCCGAGCCGCTGTTCGCCGGCGATCTCACACCGGTCTGCGTGCCCCGCCTCGCGTCCTCGCTAAAGCGCCCGGCCGATCTCAGGGGACCGAGCCTGATCCGCGTCGCGCATTCGCCCGAGGACTGGCCGATTTGGCTCAAGGCCGCGAACCTCGCGCGCATCAACGCGCGGGGGCCGGAGTTCCAGTTCTACGGCCAGGCGCTTCAGGCTGCCGCCGACGGGCTCGGCATCGCCATGGGAATCCGGCCCTATATCGACGACGATCTCGCCGCCGGCCGGCTTGTGGCGCCATTCGATCTCTCGGTGCCCAAGGGCATGCGCTGGTACCTGCTCTATCGCAGCTTCCAGACCGAGCAGCGCGACTTTGCCGCGTTCCGCCGCTGGATCATGCGCGCGGCGTCGGAACCTGCCGCCCGTCCCGTCCGGCGGACCGGCCGCACCAGCGCGCGGACCTGACGCTGCGACCGGCCCTTCGGGCAAAAAAGGCCGCCGCTTGTGAACGGCTTCACATTCTGAAAGCCGCAAACGTGGTCCCCTGACCCTCCAACAAGGCGCTCGAACAAAACATTTGGGGACTGCAATGACGACCCTCTACGACGGCTTTGACATCGAATCCTTCGAAGCTGGCAAGGGGCTTTGGCACGCCCGTATCAGGCGTGCCGATTTCAGCCCGGTTGCCATCGACGGCGTGCTGTTTCCGGCCATGGAAGTCGGCTTCGCCTGGCCCGATCCCGATGCCGCGATTGCCCATGCCAAGCATCACATCGATCGCTTCCGCCGGCGGGCCGACGACAGCGACGACGAATAGGCGAGCGGGACTGCAGGCGACCAAGGAACGGCGCAGGGTCAAAGGGGAAACCGGTCATGTCAGTCATCGAATTCGAAGACACGTCGCGGCCGAAGATTTACACCCGCAACGTGCTGTCCAGCTGCCCGGAATGCGACGGCGATCTCGCCGTGCTCCGCGTGATCGGCGGCCGTGCCGGATGCGAGTATTGGGCCATGCGCTGCACCGATTGCGGCGGCATCCATCTCGACATCCTCGAGCCGCATCACGCAGCCGGGGACGATGAGGGGCCGTCGCCGGCGGCGTGAGCGCGGGTTCGTAAGGCTAGCGGCCGCAGTTCCTGACGCGGACGAATGCTGACGGAGTGAAGTGGCTCGATCTCCCGAGACGACGCTCGCTTGGACATCTCGGAGCTCCACCCCCGCCCTTGTGCACTACCTTTGATTGCATCCGGCCATACGATGTGGCAGAATGTTGACGGGAGCGCGGGGCTGATGACAGCAATTGGCAAGTTTCTGGCCTTTGGCCTGATCGCCTGGTTCGGCGCGATGCTGTTGCTCGTACTCATTCGTGTGCTGCGTGACGAAGTGGCGTCAAGCGGCCTGCTCGTCAGCGACATCTCCAAAGACGATAGCGTCAATCCCGAACGGGTGGTCGCAGCCGCCATCGTTCCCGCGGTGCTGGCCATCTATACGATTCACGCACTCAACACGGGGATCGTCACGATGCCAACCGGAGCATTGTCGATGCCGGATTTGTCGGAGGAGCTCGTGACGCTGCTGACCGGCGGGAACGGCCTCTATCTGGCCGGAAAAATCGCACGAAGGAGTGAACGAAGCTAGCTTTTCAGGAGGTTATTTCATGACCGCGCAATGGATTTCATGGTGGGGCTTTGTCGTTATTTCGATCATTCTGCTCGGGTTCGCCGCGCTTGTACTCTGGAAGTTGTTTAGCGACTCCGGAGCTCTCGCGGGATTGCTGTCCGAGCCGCAAACGCCCAATGACACCTCGCCGCCGAAGGCGAGCCTCTCCCGCTTCCAGTTCCTAATCTTCACATTCGTTATCGCTGGACTCTATCTGCTGCTGTCGATCGAGGCCGGAACGCTGATCGAAATTCCCGGCAATGTGCTGGCGCTGCTCGGCATCAGCGGCGGCACCTATGTCATATCGAAGACCGTGAGCTCGTCGGAGCGCAAGCAGGAGCAAACCGCGGAGGCCGCCGCAAGCAAACCGGCACGGGGCCGCAAGCCCACGACCACGCCGCCCGGCGCGAGTGGTTGAGTCCGGAGGCGAGCCATGTCGAAATTCTCGCGTCTGTGCTGGCTCATCTGCCTCGGACTGACCCTGTGTCAGCCGGTCCGGGCCGATGTTTGTGAAACAGCTCCGGCAAAGCCGGTGAACGATCCCGACAGTTGTCGTGCGCTCTGGGAAAAGATCGGCCTGCCGACCGGTGGCGACGATCTCGACGCCACCACCGTCTGTCACACCCGATACGTGCTCCTGCACAACAACGAGGCCAAGACGCCGTTCTGGGTGATCGAGGCGCTGAACAAGAAGCAGGTCAGCGGCACGTTCAAGCGTCCGGAGAGCAAGAAATTCAAGTCGGAGGAAGGCGTCTGCGATTCGGCGCAGGCCAAGGACGCAGACTATACCGGCAGCAAACTCGATCGCGGGCATCAAGCCGCCTCCGCCGACTTCAGCTTCAACGCCGACTGGATGGACGAGAGCTTCATTTTGTCGAATGCCGTTCCACAGCAGGGCCTCGGATTCAATCGGGGCATCTGGAAGGAGTTTGAACAGCTGGTACGCACCCTCACGAAGGATCGCGGCGAGCTCTACGTCATTACCGGGCCGGTCTATGCGGACGACGAGGACAGTCTTCCGGAGGTGACGAAGAGGAACAATGCCTGCAAGGTCGAGATCAAGTTCGAGGCGCCAAAAAAAACGGCCATCTGCGGCTCGAAGAAGAAGTGCGACGTCGGAGTCGCGGTTCCCATTGCGCTGTTCAAGATCCTCTATGATCCCGGCAGCAAGCGCGCGAACGCCTACGTTCTGCCAAATATCGATCATCGGAAGCTCGAGGATAAGGACGCGCTCGAATACCTCAAGGGCTTTCGAACCACGGTGAAGGTGGTCGAGCGCCTCACCGGATTCCAGTTTCTGCCGGATATTCCGGGGCGGCGGGCGCAGGTCGAGGAGTGCGTCGCGACAATGCTTCATTGAGGACCCACCGCTTCCGCCTTGCTGACATCTGTTGCCAAGCGGAGAGACCTCTTTCCTGAGGGCCGGACTCGTCCCATATTCGGGGCATGGCGAAGAAATCTGCATCCTCCGAAAAATCCGGAAAATCCCCCAAGACCAAGGCTCCGAACGCCAAGGCACCAAATTCCAAGGCGCCAAACTCCAAGGCGTCACGCCCGGACGTGCAGCCGATCGGGCCGGCGCTGGCCGAGCTGCTCAATCCCGCGATCAATCGCGGCGACGCCGGGCTCGGATCGGGCACCGGCCTGCAGCCGCCGCCGGATAATTCGCGCGACCGCCGCTCCGGAGGCGAGGCCGCGGCGCATCGCGCGCGCGCTTCGACGCCGAAGGAGTTTCCGCAGGACAATACGAGGCCGATGCCGCTGCGGCCCAATCCGCAGCCGCCCGGTGCCCGCGACGCGGGCTTCGACGAGGCGCCGCAGGCCAATTACGGAACCGCGGCCACGATCCCGACGCTCGATCCGGAACTGGCCCGTCAGCTCGGCCTTCCCACGGAAGAGGACGACGCCGAAGCCCTGGCGCGCCCGCCGCGCAGCAAGATGGAGGCGCTCGGCGTCAAGGCGACCGCCGACGCGCTGGAATCGCTGATCCGCGAGGGCCGGCCGGAGTTCCGCAAGGACGACGGCTCCACCAGGGTGTGGACCCCGCATCGGCCGCCGCGTCCGGAAAAGTCCGAAGGCGGCGTGCGCTTCGAGATCAAATCGCATTACGAGCCGCGCGGCGACCAGCCGACCGCGATCGCTGAGCTGGTCGAGGGCATCAACCGCAACGACCGCTCGCAGGTGCTGCTCGGCGTCACCGGCTCCGGCAAGACCTACACCATGGCCAAGGTGATCGAGGCGACGCAGCGCCCCGCCATCATCCTGGCGCCGAACAAGACGCTCGCCGCCCAGCTCTATGGCGAGTTCAAGAGCTTCTTCCCCGACAACGCGGTCGAGTATTTCGTCAGCTATTACGATTACTACCAGCCGGAAGCGTATGTCCCTCGCACCGACACCTACATAGAAAAGGACTCCTCGATCAACGAGCAGATCGACCGCATGCGCCACTCGGCGACGCGCGCGCTGCTCGAACGCGACGACGTCATCATCGTCGCCTCGGTGTCCTGCATCTACGGTATCGGCTCGGTCGAAACCTACACCGCGATGACCTTTGCCCTGAAGAAGGGCGAGCGCATCGACCAGCGCCAGCTGATCGCCGACCTCGTCGCGCTGCAATACAAGCGCACCCAGGCCGACTTTACCCGCGGCACTTTTCGCGTGCGCGGCGATGTCATCGACATCTTCCCGGCGCACTATGAAGACCGCGCCTGGCGCGTGAACCTGTTCGGCGACACCGTCGAGACCATCGAGGAGTTCGACCCGCTCACCGGCCACAAGCAGGACGAGCTCGAATTCATCAAGATCTACGCCAACTCGCACTATGTGACGCCGCGCCCGACGCTGGTGCAGGCGATCAAGTCGATCAAATCCGAATTGAAGATGCGGCTCGACCAGCTCCACGACCAGGGCCGCCTGCTGGAGGCGCAGCGGCTGGAGCAGCGCACCACCTTCGACCTCGAGATGATGGAGGCGACCGGAAGCTGCGCCGGCATCGAAAACTATTCGCGCTATCTCACCGGGCGCCTGCCCGGCGAGCCGCCGCCGACGCTGTTCGAATACGTGCCCGACAACGCGCTGGTGTTCGCCGACGAGAGCCACGTCACCGTTCCCCAGATCGGCGGCATGTTCCGCGGCGACTTCCGCCGCAAGGCGACGCTGGCCGAATATGGCTTCCGCCTGCCCTCCTGCATGGACAACCGCCCGCTGCGCTTCGAGGAATGGGACATGATGCGGCCGCAGACGGTCGCGGTCTCGGCCACGCCCAGCGCCTGGGAGATCAACGAGAGCGGCGGCGTGTTCGTCGAGCAGGTGATCCGGCCGACCGGGCTTATTGATCCTCCCGTCAACATCCGCCCGGCCCGCACCCAGGTCGACGATCTCGTCGGCGAGGTTCGCGCCACCGCCCAGGCCGGCTACCGCTCGCTGATCACGGTGCTGACCAAGCGCATGGCGGAGGATCTCACCGAATATCTGCACGAGCAGGGCATTCGCGTGCGCTACATGCACAGCGATATCGACACCATCGAACGCATCGAAATCATCCGCGATCTGCGCCTCGGCGCCTTCGACGCGCTGGTCGGCATCAATTTGCTGCGCGAAGGCCTCGACATTCCCGAATGCGCGCTGGTCGCGATCCTCGACGCCGACAAGGAAGGCTTCTTGCGCAGCGAGACCTCGCTGATCCAGACCATCGGCCGCGCCGCGCGCAACGTCGACGGCAAGGTGATCCTCTATGCCGACCAGATGACGGGCTCGATGGAGCGCGCCATCGCCGAGACCGACCGCCGTCGCGAGAAGCAGGTCGAGTACAACACGGCGCATGGCATCACGCCGGAGAGCATCAAGAAGTCGATCGGCGACATCATGAACAGCGTCTACGAGCGCGATCATGTGCTGGTCGAGATCGGCGGCCACGACATGACCGACGACGTCATCTCGATCGGCCACAATTTTGAGGCCGTGCTCGGCGATCTCGAAACGAGAATGCGCGAGGCCGCCGCCGATCTGAATTTCGAGGAAGCCGCGCGCTTGCGCGACGAGGTCAAGCGCCTGCGCGCCACCGAGCTCGCGGTGGTCGACGATCCCACCGTCAAGCAGCGCACGGTGCAGGGCAAGGCCGGCGCCTATGCGGGCGCGAAGAAATACGGCGATGCCGCCAATTTGCCGGTCAGCGCGATGAAGAAGAAGACCGTGAGCTCCGCGCTGAAGGCGAGCGGCGGCGGCAGCGGCTCGAAGGTGCACAAGCCGCATCTCGACGAGATGCACGGCCCGGAATCCCTGCCCTATCGCGGGGACCGCGCACTGCCGACAAAACCGTTCGGCGGTGAAAGCCGGATCATCCAGCCGACGGACTCAAGGCAGTCGGGGCCGGAGTTTGGGCCATCGCCGCGGTCGAGCGGAGGAGCGCCGGGGCATAGAGGTGGGTGGAAGAAGAGGTAGGGGCGCGGAGCGCCGCGCCGCTCATGGTTATTGATGGCGGCGTCCGAAAGTGATGAGAGCGCGAGCTCACCCCACGCTTGCCGCCAGCAACGACAGCAGCAGCACTGAGGCCACCAGCTGCATCGATGTCGCGGGCTTGGCGCGCCAGCGGGCGATCTTGTCGGAGAAGGACAGGCTGGCGTCGAAGAACAGCGGTTCGTAGGCGTTCTTTGCAAATCTCGGGAATGTCGATCCTGCCCAGATGGAGAGAAAGCTGTAGAAGATCGTCGCCATGGTGATGGTGAGCATGGGATTGCCGCCGTGATGGTTGGCCAGGAGCTTCACCATCAGCGACGCCGCGGCGAAGATCGGAAATCCCTGCAGGATCGCGGTGAGCGCAAAGCCTTCGAGCCAGTTGAGCGGGCCGGATTTCGACGCGGTGATGAAGGGCATGATGCGATCACCCCACGCTCGCCGTCACCACGGCCATCACCGACAGCAGCAGCACGATGGTCATCAGTTGCAGCGAGGCGACCGGCTGGGTGCGCCATGCAGTGATCTTGTCGGCGAGCGACAGATGGGCCTCGAAGAATTTTGGTTCGTAGACGGTCTTGAAGAAGGTCGGGAAGCTCGGCCCGAAGCTCACCGCAAGCAGCGCATGGGCGAGTGAGGCGATGGCGACGAAGATGGCGACGCCGGGATCGCCGACCAGGTCGTGATTGCCGACCAGCTTGAGCAGGAAGGCGGCGGCGGCGAAGGTCGGGAAGCTCTGCAGCGTCGCGGTCAGCGCGAGGCCTTCGAGCGCGTTGTGCAGGCTGGACTCTCTGACTCTGGCGATGGCGGCCATGGCACGTCTCCCTGATGACATGGGCAGGACGATAGCCACAGGGGAAGGCGCGCGATGTGAGCTGGCTCACGCCCGGCCGACAGCCCGGGACGTGAGGCAGCCGGGACCGGCTCAAAGCTGGCGAAAGAAAACGAGATAGATGGCGAGGCCGATCGTCGAGAATGACAGCAAGACGCCGACCCAATTGTACTTGACGCCCGCAGAACGGGAAGCCTTGCCCACGAAAGCGACGACGAGATACAGGAACAGGATTGCGAGGACTGAACCCCACAAGAACTTCCCGACATCCATCGTTCCCTCGCCTGATTCAACCCCAGCGTTCGCGAATGGATTTTACCATCGAAGCATGCCGGATAGAAGACGGCGGGAGCACAGTTTTCCGTGACGTTACAGCTTGCCCTGCCCGTTCACCTGGCTCTGCTGTTGCCGCTGTCTCTCCTGCTCTTGCTGCTCCTTGGCATGGTGGCGGCCGTAGAGGCAGCCGGCGGCAGCGCCGAGGACGCCGTGATGGCCAGCATAGTGGCCGGCGACACCGCCGACGACGGCGCCCTTGATGCAGCCCTTGGCGTTGGCGGCGGAGGTCGCGCCACAGATGAGAAGGACGGCGGCGATGGCGGCGAGGGATTTCATGGATCGATGTCTCCGAATGCGGTGTCGCGACCTCAACGGGCACGGGCCCGTCCCGGTTCCGCGTCCGCTGCCGCGCTCGCGCGCTCGCTTTCCGAGTCCATGCAGCCGAACGCCATGTGAATTCGTGCAGGCGCCCGGTCACTCAACCCTCAATTGCAGCCATGAACCTGGCATTGTGCTTGCGCGTCATATGATCTGCAATATCCCCTGTGGTTTTGCGGATTGCCGGTATCCGAGGCCGCGCGTTAGCTTTGCGCAAGCTCCACACGGCCAATGAGGACGGGCGGAATGACGGTCGAGAAGCTCAATCGCCAGCGCGTGCTGCATCTGCTCGACGCGATCTCGCGCAGCGATCTCGAGGCGGCGCTGTCGTGCTGCACCGACGACGTCGACTTCCTCACCCACGCGCCGATCGACGTGCTGCCCCACATGGGCCCCTGCCACGGCAAGAAGGAGCTCGGCGAATTCTGGCGCACCGTGCAGGAGCGATACGCCGAGATCCGCTACGAGGTGCCGCAGATCGTCGCCGAGGGCGACACGGTCGCGGCCTATCTGCGCGTGTTCTTCCGGAAGCGCAGCAACGACCGCATCATTCAGGTCGACATGGCCATTTTCTACACTTTCCGCCAGGGCCAGGTGGCGCAGATCCGCGAGATCATCGATTCCTACGATTTGGTGCAGCAGGTGCTGGAACGTGAGATCGGCCCGCTGATCGTGGGCGAGCGGGCGGACGGGGGCTAGCTCTCTCCAAATCGGCCCGGACCGGGAAAATACGGGGTTCTATTGTAAATCTCACACGCCGGGATCAATTGTGCATTGCGAAAACGTGAATTGCGTTTTGGCCGAATTGGCGTATTTTGTTCGTATACAAATGAGTTGAGCGACCCCGCGGCACCTATCCTGTGCGCTTGGGGTTGTTTTTCGTTTTTTTTCGCAAGCCAGCTTCAGGACTGCCCAAGATGACAGAGCACAGCCTCTGGCGTTTCTCGCGTGCGTTGCACCGCGCGATCAACGACCGGCATTTCGAGGACATCGAGGCCTTGATCGACGAGGACGTCGAGTGGGCGCTGTACGGCCCGATCGACATGTTTCCGTTCCTCGGCGCGCGCCAGGGCAAGGACGCCGTGCTCGATGTCATCCGCCAGCTCGCCGACAATTTCCAGGTCCGCCGCTTCGACCGCGAGAGCATCATGCTCGGCGTCGATTCCGCCGCTTCGATGCTGCGCTATTCGCTGACCGCGCTGGATTCCAACAAGCCGATCAGCTTGCGGGTGGCGCAGTTCGCCCAGTTCAAGGCGGGCAAGCTCACCAGCATGCGCGTGCTGATCGATACGTTCGATCTGGTCGAGCAGGCACTCGGCCGCGCCATTCATCTGCCGAAGATGACCGGCGTGGGCTGAACGGAATACCAACGGGCCCCGCAGTTCGGGACCGACGGCTGATGCTCCCCGCGACGCGTCCTGGCCTCCAGCCCCGCCGGATGCAATCGTGGAGCAGCTCGTCATCGGGCGCGCGCCTTTCGCGCGGCCCGTTGGTTCGCGTCTGTGGAACCGCCACAATTTCGCAACGATGGTTCCGCATCCTCGGCGGGAACTGGGCTGACGGGCAGGACGATGGAATTCGCGACAGGGTTTGGCTGGACCAGGCTGCCGATGCTGGCGGCCGCTTTCATCTTGGGATCGGTGCTGACGGTGTCTGCGCAGATCATTCCGCCCTTCTCCCCCGGCCCGGCCGCAGCCCCCGACGACGAGGCCGAGACGGCGGAAGCCCCCGACGTCAACGACCCTGACGTGCTGAGCGGCATCGACGTCGACAAGCTCGACTGGGGCCAGCTCGCGATCGACGCCGGCACGCTCAACGACATCATCGCCGCCAAGAAGCGCGCGCAGGCCGCCGCCAAGGACGGGCTGAACTGGGCGACGAACTCCAACGCCAACGGCTCCTCGGCGGTGACGGTGAAGCAGTCGGTATCCTCATTCTGGGACGCCCGCATCGGCGCCGACATGACGGTGACGAGCGAGCCGCGGACGATGTCGGAGCTGCTGGCGCAGAAAGCCACCAATGGCGGCAGCGTGCCTCAGTCGTCCGGCAGCGCCTGGGCGGCCGCGACCGCGCCGGGGGCAGGTGCGATCTGGGACAAGACCGCGGTCGAGGCCCGCGTCGATCCCGGCGCCGAGCAGAGCAAGCTCGGGGCGTCGCTGATCAAGTCGGTGCCGCTATCGGGCGACACGTCGCTGACGCTGCAGAACGGCTACAGCGTCAACCAGCAGGGCACCACGGCGCTCCCCGGCGTCGGCGGTCACATCACGCGCAATTACGAGACCGACCAATCGGCCAAGGTCACCCTCACCGATACCGGCACCAGCATCACCGCGGGCCAGTCGCTGTCGACCACTGACGACAAATGGCTGCGCAAGGTCGGCGCCGAGCAGAAACTGTTCGACAACGTCACCGTTTCCGGCTCGGTCGGCGAAACCTCGCAAGGGGCGATCAACAAGAGCCTGACGGCGGGTTTCAAGAAGAGCTGGTGAACGTGTTTTCGCCTCTCCCCGCTTGCGGGACGAGGGAATCGAGCACCGACCGGGCCGCGCATTCACTTCGGCGCGGCGGCCACGTTCAGACTCTCCTAACCATACGCCACGGCAAAGCCCCCGAATGGACCGCCCTTGCCGCACCTCGGCCAAGTTGCGGCCAAAATCCGACGCCCTAGTCCCAGACTGACGTCGTCGTGCGGGGGACACTCGCGCTGCGCTCAACGCGAACAGGGGAATAACGATGAACGCCATGCGTCCGGAAAAGACCGAAGGCACCGAGACCGAGACCATCGACACCAACCTCGCCGCAGTGACGGAAGTCGAAGCCGGCATCCGTGACTTCGTCCGCAACGACATCGCCTATCTGCGCCGTCCGGCAGCGACCGCCACGGACGCGCCGCCGCTCGACCCGAGCGCGGAGGCCACCGTTACCAACGTCAACTCGCTGATCCAGCGCGTCGCCGGCACCTCCCTCGCCGAGATCGAGAATTTGATCTCCGAGCTCGAGAGCCTGCGCGATCTGCTCCACGCCGAAGGCCAGCGCGTCCAGCGCGAGATCTCCGGCTACGCCCAGCTCAGCCAGGCCGCGATGAAGTCGACCCGCATGATCGCCGACAACGTCTCGCAGTGGAAGCGCGCCGCCGACGGCCTGCGCAACAGCTGAGCGCTGACATCACGCATCACCGGCCGCCGCGTTCCGAAAGGGGCGCGGCGGTTTTGATTCGTGGGATGTGTGCTCTCCCTCGCCCCGTTCTTACGGGGAGAGGGTTGGGGTGAGGGGCTGCTTCAGAAAATTCGGTGACAGATGGACTCGCGGAGAGTCCCCCTCACCCGGATCGCTGTGCGATCCGACCTCTCCCCGCAAGCGGGGCGAGGTGAAGGCCCTCGCCTTTGAACCCCCCACCGCCACTCCGCGACTAACGCCAAGCGCTCTTGCCATCGCGGCGGGCCCGGGGACATCTCATGGAAAGCATTCGGCCCGACACCACCGACCCGATACCGCTGCGGCCGGCGCCGAATCAGTTCGGCACCATCATGTTGCGTTTTGTCGGATTGCTGGCGGTTGCGATCGCGATCTTGGCGTTCGTCTATAGCCGCTGAGGGCGGAGGCCGCGTTGCGGCTCCGCGGAGTTAACGAAGTCTTACCGGGCGGCTTCCACGGTCGAGGCTTCCAGGGTGTAGGCACCATCGGCATAGCCCTTCACCACCATGCCGGCGACCAGCATCACGGCCAGCGTCGCGGTAGCAAAGATGAATCCGACCAGCTTGAGTGCGCCGCGGTCTGCCATGGTCCTCGTCCCCTGTACTCTGCCCAGTTCGTTCAAATAGACAGCGACAGGTTCATAATTGGTTAGCAACTCGATGGTTCCGCGAACTGCTTCGCGGGAAAACCATGTTGCGCAGGCTTATGGCAGCCACCCGGAATCGCGTCCATAGCGCGGGGGCAACACTCGCGCGCTGTTTTTGCCGTTCATCCTGGAACGAATCTAACCGCCGTTCGCACGCATCGGCACGAAAGCACTGGCGGTGATGGCGTAGACGTCCTCGCCCCGCTGGTTGGTGCCGGTGGTGCGCGCGGTCAGGATGCCCCAGCCCGGTCGCGAGGCGGAGCTGCGCTTGTCGATGACGACGTTGACGTAGGTGACGATGTCGCCGGCGAGCACCGGCCTGATCCAGCGCAAATCGCGAAAGCCCGGCGACGGGCCCCACACCGCGACCTCCTCGCCGCGCGAGACGGCTTCCCGCGCCAGACGCTGGCCGTCGGCGACAAGCAGGCTCATGCAGGCTGAGCCGACATGCCAGCCCGAGGCCGCGAGCCCGCCAAACAGCGAGTTCTTGCCCTCCTCCTCGTCGAGGTGAAAACGCTGCGGATCGAACTTTGCGGCGAATGTCTTGATCGACTCCGCCGTGAACGTATAGGCGCCGATCTCGCGGCGATGCCCAATCTCGATCTCCTCGAAAAACGGCATCAGACCGCCCCCTCGCGCCGCTTGATCAGGATCGGCGACGTCATCTCGCACAGCGCCTGCCCCGCCGCGTTACGCACGGTGCATTTGAACTTGACGATGCCGAGCTCCGGGCGGCTCTTCGAGGTGCGGGCCTCCACGACGTCGACGTCGAGCGTGAGGTCGTCGCCGGGTCTGAGCGGCGACAGCCAGCGCACTTCATCGACGCCGGGAGATCCCAGCGAAGCGGCGCGGGTAATGAAACCGTCGGCCATCATCCGCATCATCAGCGAACAGAGATGCCAGCCCGAGCCGGACAGGCCGCGCAGCATGCTTTTGCTGGCGGCCTCCTCGTCGAGGTGCATCGGCTGCGGATCGAACTCGGCGGCAAAGGCCACGATCTCGTCGCGCGTGACATGGCGCGGGCCGAATGTTCCGAACCGGCCGGGCGGGAAATCTTCGAAGGTCAGGGTCATCTTGGGAAAGGTTTGAGGGAATGACAGATTGTGGCCGCACTTTGCGGCAATCTCAACCCGCCGGCCCGCATGGCTCGTGCTACATTCGGCGCACCGGCATTGGTCTTGAGTCGGATTGATGAGGGGCCACGATCCATTTGCAAGGCCCGACAACATCTGAATTGCCCTGGGGAGAGCAATGTTTTCATTCAGCGACCTGTTTCAATGGGACCGCTTTATCACGCCGACGATCATCAAGACCTTCTACTGGCTGGTGATCGCGCTGATCTGCCTGTTCGGCCTCTCCGGCATCTTCTCCGGCCTCGCAATGATGGCGATCAGCCCGTTCGGCGGCTTCCTGATGCTGCTGTCCTCGATCGCGAGCGTCGTCGTCGGGATCGTGTTCTCGCGCATCATCGCGGAGCTGATCCTGATCATCTTCCGCATCAACGAGCATCTCGGCGCGATCAGGGATCAGGGCGGCGGGGTGCGGTGAGGCAAGCACCGGCGCCATAGGGTGGGTTGGCCGAAGGCGTAACCCACCAACTTCGTTCGGCAAACGAGGAAGCATGGTGGGTTACGCTGCGCTAACCCACGCTACGAACCTATCGAGATCCTACGTATTGAACCTGAAATGCATCACGTCGCCGTCGGCGACGACGTATTCCTTGCCTTCGAGGCGGAGCTTGCCGGCATCGCGGGCGCCGGCTTCGCCGCCGAGCCCGACGTAGTCCTCATACGCGATGGTCTCGGCGCGGATAAAACCCTTTTCGAAGTCGGTGTGGATCACACCGGCCGCGCCCGGCGCCTTGGTGCCGCGATAGATGGTCCAGGCGCGCGCTTCCTTCGGGCCCACCGTGAAATAGGTGATGAGGTCGAGCAGCGTGTATCCGGCGCGGATCAGGCGATCGAGGCCGGCCTCTTCGAGACCCAGCGTCTCCAGGAAGTCGGCACGTTCGTCACGCGAAATGGTGGCGATCTCGGATTCGATTTTTGCCGAGATGACGACGGCAATGGCGCCTTCCTTGGCAGCCTGGTCCTGCACCGCTTTCGAGAACGAATTGCCTGATGCAGCCGAGCCTTCCTCGACGTTGCAGACGTAGAGCACGGGCTTGGACGACAGCAGGCCCAGCATCCCGAAGGCGCGCTCCTCCTCCGCCTTGCGCTCGACGAGGCGCGCTGGCTTGCCCTCGCGCAGCAGCACCAGGGTGCGGTTGACGAGGTCGAGCTGCTCCTTGGCGTCCTTGTCGTTGCCCTTGGCCTTCTTGGACAGATTGTCGACGCGCTTCTCGAGGCTGTCGAGATCGGCGAGCATCAGCTCGGTCTCGATGGTCTCGATGTCGGCGAGCGGGGCGATCTTGCCCTCGACATGGGTGATGTCGGAATCCTCGAAGCAGCGCACGACATGCGCGATGGCGTCGACCTCGCGGATGTTGGCGAGGAACTGGTTGCCGAGGCCTTCACCCTTGGACGCGCCGCGCACGAGGCCGGCGATATCCACGAAGGTCAGCCGGGTCGGGATGATCTGGCCCGACTTGGCGATCGCTGCGAGCTTGTCGAGCCGCGGATCCGGCACCGCGACCTCGCCGACATTCGGCTCGATCGTGCAGAACGGATAGTTCGCCGCCTGCGCCGCGGCCGTCTCGGTCAGCGCGTTGAACAAGGTCGATTTGCCGACATTGGGCAATCCGACGATCCCGCATTTAAATCCCACGAGCGTTATTCCTTGCCGTTGTCGTCTTTGGTCAAAAATCCCTTCGCCTGCATGGCGAGATGCACCCTGTTGGCGAAGGTCGCGTCCGTGCCTTTGGCAACCAGTGCCGCGTGCTCGGCCACCGCGTCGCAGAGCGTCGCCACCCAGTCGTTGTCGGCTTTGGCGAAGTCCGACAGCACGTGGCCGTGCACCAATTCCTTGACGCCGGGATGACCGATGCCGAGCCGTACCCGGCGGTAGTCGTTGCCGATATGGGCGGAGATCGAACGCAGGCCGTTGTGGCCGGCGATACCGCCGCCGATCTTCACCCGCACCTTGCCCGGCGGCAGTTCGAGTTCGTCATGGAATACAGTGACGTCGCCCGGTGCGATCTTGAAGAAGCTTGCCGCTTCCTGAACGCTGCGGCCGGACTCATTCATGTAGGTCATCGGCTTGAGCAGGATCACGCGCTCGGTGCCGAGCGTGCCTTCCGAGGTCTCGCCCTGAAACCTGCGACGCCAAGGCGCGAAACCATGACGCCGTGCGATCTCATCGACGGCCATGAAGCCGACATTGTGCCGGTTACGTGCGAATTTCGGGCCGGGATTGCCGAGCCCAACAAACAGTCGCATGACGCGGCGCGCCCCTCGCTCGGCGCGCGGTCAGGGACCGCGCGCCAGCTTTGAGAGATTACTTCTTCTTGTCGCCGCCGGCGGGAGCCTTGGCAGCCGGGGCCTTGGCAGCCGCTGCCGGAGCAGCAGCACCCGCAGCAGGAGCGGCACCAGCCGCCGGAGCAGCAGCACCCGCAGCCGGAGCAGCAGCCGCGGCCTTCTGCTCTTCGGCGTAGCCGGACGGCGGCACGATGGTGACGAGGGTCGCGTCCTCGGCGGTCAGCGCCTTCACGCCGGCCGGCAGCTTGATGTCGGAGAGATGCAGCGAGTGGCCGATTTCGAGCGAACCGACGTCGGCCTCGATGAACTGCGGGATGTTCTCCACGCCGCACTCGAGCTCGATCGCATGCGCAACGATGTTCACGGCGCCGCCGCGCTTCACGCCGGGCGAACCTTCAGCCTTCACCACGTGCAAGGGAACGCTGATGCGGATGGTGGCGCCTTCGCCGAGCCGCATGAAGTCGACGTGGATCGGGAAATCCTTGACCGGATCGAGGTGGTAGTCGCGCGGAATCACGCGGTGCTTGTTGCCTTCGAGGTCGATGTCGACCAGCGTGGTCAGGAACCGGCCGGCGAGGATGCGCGAGCGCAGTTCGCGATCGTCAACCGAGATGGTCAGCGGGGGCTGGTTGTTGCCGTAGATCACTCCGGGCACTCTCCCGGCGCGACGCTCAGCCCGGGCGGCCCCCTTGCCGCTCTTCGGACGTGCGGTCGCCTTCAATTCCTTGACGGTCGCCATAACGTTAAGTCCTTGTTTTTGCAAAAGTTAATGGGCCGCAACGCGGCCCATGGCATACGCCGCAGCAAGCCTCCAGGGGTGCGGGGGCTGCGGACGTGGCGGGCTTTTACCCGGAAGACGCGGAAATGACAAGGAGAATGGGCTGCCGGGCGGAACCGGATCAGCCCGGACGGAGCCGGCGGAGCTACCCGCCGAGCTTGGCCTCCAGCGCGGCGATGCGCGCCTTCAGAGCCTCGTTCTCCTCACGTGCCAGGCGCGCCATGTCCTTGACCGCCTCGAACTCCTCGCGCTTCACCAGGTCCATGTCGCGAAGGAATTTTTCGGCCTGGGTGCGCATCACCGTGTCGAACTCGCGCTTGACGCCCTGCGCGGCACCGGCGGCGTCGTTCATCAGGCGGCCGATCTCGTCGAAAAACCGGTTGTTGGTCTGGGTCATATCGGTCTCCTGGCGGCTTTCGATGAACTCTGCGCGAACGCGCGGGAAGACAATGGCAATCCGTTTGGGCCGGTTCAAGTGCCGATCGGCGGTATCCTTGTCATGCCCCGGTTTCCTTGCAATCGTATTCAACGTCCCTGCATAAGAAGAATCACAAAAGGCGCTCGAGATGATCGACCAGCAGATCGCGATCCCCACCAAGGACGGTCACACCGCAACCTTCATCAGCCATCCCGAACGCGGCGGGCCGTTTCCGGTCATCCTGTTCTACATGGACGCGCCGGCGATCCGCGAAGAGCTGCGCGACATGGCGCGCCGGCTCGCGACATCGGGCTATTACGTGATGCTGCCGAACCTCTATTACCGCTCCGGGGTGATGGAGCTCGGCGCGCTGCCGGCCGATCCGAACGCCCCGGAACGCAAGCGCATGTTCGCGCTAATGGGATCGCTCACGATCCCCATGATCATGGACGACACGCGGGCGTTGCTCACCTATGCCGAGGGTCAGGCGGCCGCGAACACCAAACTGATTGGCACTGTCGGTTACTGCATGAGCGGCCGCTACGCCGTCAATGCCGCCACGCATTTCCCCGATCGCGTCAAGGCCGCCGCCTCGGTCTACGGCACGCAGCTCGCAACCGACCAGGACGATAGCCCCCATCTCGCGGCCGCCAAGACCAAAGCCGAACTCTACTTCGCCTGCGCCGAGACAGACATCTACGCACCGGCCGAGATCATCGAGAAGGTGAAGCAGGGCATGAGCGGCGCCAAAGCCGAAGTCGAGATCTATCCCGGCACCCATCACGGCTTCGCCTTCCCCAAGCGTCCGGTCTATCACCGCGACGCCGCCGAGCGGCATTGGGAGCGTCTGCTGGCGCTCTATCGCCGCAATCTCGTCTAGATATAGAAGACGCGATGCCCTTTCTGCTCATCGACTTTCCCGCCTTCAAGCCGATCGCGATCGAGATCGGTCCGTTCGCGATCCGCTGGTATGCGCTGGCCTATATCTGCGGCATCGTGTTCGGCTGGCTCTATGCGCGCTCGCTCCTGAAGAAGGAGCGGCTGTGGGGCGGTCCGGCGCCGATGTCGCTGCTGCAGATCGACGATTTCATCCTGTGGGTCACGCTCGGCATCATCCTCGGCGGCCGCACCGGCTATGTGCTGTTCTACAATCTGCCCTTCTTCATCGACCATCCCGCCGCGATCTTCAGGCTGTGGGAAGGCGGCATGTCCTTCCACGGCGGCTTCCTCGGCTGCGTCGTCGCGGTGATGTGGTTCGCCTATCGCAACCGCATCTCGATCCTGTCGCTCGGCGACATCACCACCGCCGTTGCTCCGGTCGGGCTGCTGCTCGGCCGCATCGCCAATTTCATCAACGGCGAGCTGTGGGGCCGCGCCACCGACCCGGAGCTGCCCTGGGCGATGATCTTCCCCAATGATCCCACCCAGCTGCCGCGCCATCCGAGCCAGCTCTACGAGGCCGGCATGGAGGGCATTTTGCTGTTCGCAGTGCTCGCGATCATGATCCGATTTGGTGCCCTGAAACGGCCCGGCATGATCCTCGGCGCCTTCATCCTGATCTATGGTCTGAGCCGGATCGCCGGCGAGCATTTCCGCGAACCGGACGTCCAGCTCGGCTTCCTCTGGGGCGGATTAACCATGGGCATGCTGTTGTCGATCCCGATGCTTATTGTGGGCGGCATACTTATTGTATTGGCAGTGAGGCGCGGTGCGCCGAAGCCCGCAGGGGCTATTCGTTAATTCCTTTTGAGAAGATAGACCGTGACCGACCAGCCGTTACTCGACGAGATCAAGGCGCTGATCAAATCCTCAGGCCCCATGCCGGTCTGGCGGTACATGGAACTGTGCCTGATGCATCCGCGCTATGGCTACTACGTCTCGCGCGATCCGTTGGGACGCGAAGGCGATTTCACCACCGCGCCCGAGGTCAGCCAGATGTTCGGCGAGCTGTTGGGCCTGTGGACCGCCTCGGTGTGGAAGCAGATGGGGTCGCCGCAATTCCTGCGGCTGATCGAGCTCGGCCCCGGCCGCGGCACCATGATGGCGGATGCGCTGCGCGCGCTCCGCGTGCTGCCGCCGCTCTACCAAGCGCTCCACATCCACATGGTCGAGGTCAATCCGGTCCTGCGCGAGCGGCAGAGTGCGACGCTGTCGGGCGTGCGCAACATCGCTTGGCACGACAGCATCGACGACGTGCCCGAGGGACCGAGCATCATCCTCGCCAACGAATATTTCGACGTGCTGCCGATCCACCAGATGGTCCGTCACGAGAACGGCTGGCACGAGCGCGTGATCGAGGTCGACGCCAACGGAAAACTTCAATTCGGCGCGGCTGCCGAGCCGACGCCGCGCTTCGAGGTGCTGCTGCCGCCTCTGGTACGCGCCGCGCCCGTCGGGGCCGTGTTCGAATGGCGGCCCGATGCCGAGATCATGAAGCTCGCCAGCCGCGTGCGCGACCAGGACGGCGCGGCGCTGATCATCGATTACGGCCATCTGCGCAGCGATGCCGGCGACACCTTCCAGGCGATCGCGCGCCACACCTTCACCGATCCCCTGAAGGCGCCTGGCCAGGCCGACGTCACGGCCCATGTCGACTTCCAGGCGCTCGCGCGCGGGGCGGAGGATGTGGGCGCCCGGGTGCACGGGCCGGTGACGCAGGGCGATTTCCTCAAACGCGTCGGCATCGAGACCCGGGCAGCCGCCTTGATGCAGAAGGCCGCGCCCGACGTTGCCACCGACATTTCGATCGCGCTCAAGCGCCTGACCGAAACTGGGCGCAGCGGCATGGGCTCGATGTTCAAGGTGCTCGGCATCTCCGAGCCGCGGCTGACGGGGCTTGCGGGACTCAGCGATCTCGAACGCGCCGGAGACGATTCATGACGCTTGCCTCCTCGCTGCTGTCCGCGGTGCCCGGCCTGCGCCACGCCTTCTTCACCCGCGAAGGCGGCGTCTCGGGCGGCATCTATTCCGCGCTGAACGGCGGGCTCGGCTCCAACGACGATCAGGCCCTTGTCGCGGAGAACCGCCGCCGCATGGCCGAGCATGTCGGCGTCGCGCCGGAACGCTTTCTCAGCCTGCACCAGATCCATTCGCCCGACGTGCTCGTGGCCGACGCTCCGTGGCCGAACGGGCCGCGGCCGAAGGGCGATGCGCTGGTGACGAAGGTGCCCGGCATCGCGCTCGGCGTCTCCACCGCCGATTGCGGGCCGGTGCTGTTCGTCGATCCCGACGCGGGCGTGATCGGGGGCGCCCATGCCGGCTGGAAGGGCGCGCTCACCGGCGTGCTGGAGCAGACCATTTCAGCGATGGAAAAACTCGGCGCCTCGCGAAGCCGCATCATCGCCGCGATCGGCCCGCTGATCCGTCAGGACAGTTATGAAGTCGGCAACGAGTTCGCGGCGCGCTTCATCGAGGCGGACGCAGACAACGCGATGTTCTTCATCCCGTCGGTGCGCGAAAGCCACGCGATGTTCGACCTCGCCGGCTTCATCCGCAAGCGTCTGGAAGCCGCGGGCATCCTGATGATCGACGATCTCGGTCTGGACACCTATGCCGACGAACGCTTCTTCAGCTACCGCCGCTCGGTGCATCGCAAGGAGCCGGATTACGGCCGCCACGTTCACGCGATCGCGCTCGAAGCGTGAACACAAAGGCAACCCGTGTCATTCCGGGGCGATGCCTGCGCGCGATGACAGTGGGCTGTGGCGCCCCCGCCCTAGACGTTAATGCGTTTTAACGATATCGCTGCCCTCCATAATGAGGGACGCGTCATTCATCTTGCGCCGCGCGGGTTCGCGCGTGCTGGCGGTCATGCTGCTGACGGCGGCGGCCGCGCTTGGCGGCTGTGCCGGTGGCGGTGGTGCCGCGAACTCCTATGCGATGGCGCCGAGCGCCGGCTCCGGGGCGACAGTCGCGTTCGAATCGATCGACGGGCCGCCGCCGCAAGTGTTCGACCGCATGGTCGGCGTGCTCGACACCGAATCCAAGCTACGCAGCCTGTCCGTGGTCTCGCGCGAGGGGACGGCTGCCTACCGCGTGCGCAGCTACCTCTCCGCCCAGATCGTGCGCGGCAAGACCGTGATCGCCTGGGTCTGGGACGTCTACGACGCCAACCAGCAGCGGGCGCTGCGCCTTTCCGGCGAGGAACCGACGGCGGCCAAGGGCGGCCGCGATGCTGCCCGGGATCCTTGGGGCGCTGCCGACGACCTCGTGCTGCGGAAGATCGCCCAGGCCGGATTCAGCGGTCTTTCCAACATGATCAACGGCACGCCGGATGCGCCGGGCTCGGCTCCCGGCTTGCGCGGGCCGGCCGTGGCGAGCGTGATCCCGGAGACTCCGGTGGCCGAGATGCCGGCCTCGGCGCTGGGCTATGCCGAGCGATAACCCCCGCGAAACCACGGTCCCAACTTCCGGCCAAACCGTTGGCCGGACTCGGGATTTCGCAGGGAAAACGTAGCGTCCCGGGTTGCCATTGCAGCCCCCGGCCTGATATTTCCTCGCCCGTCGTAACCGTGCTTCCAGTGGGTATTGTTTGATGTTGAACATCGTGTCCAGCAAAGCGCGGGAGGAAGCGTCCATGTCGGCCAAGAACGGCTCCATCAAGCTCGTCGCCGGCAACTCCAATCCGGCTCTCGCACAGGCCATCGCGCAGGGTCTCGACCTGCCGCTGACCAAGGCGGTGGTACGGCGCTTCGCCGACATGGAGATCTTCGTCGAGATCCAGGAGAACGTGCGCGGCTCGGATGCCTTCGTCATCCAGTCGACCTCGTTCCCGGCGAACGACCATTTGATGGAATTGCTGATCATCACCGACGCACTGCGCCGCTCCTCGGCGCGCCGCATCACCGCGGTGCTGCCCTATTTCGGCTACGCCCGGCAGGACCGCAAATCGGGTTCGCGCACGCCGATCTCGGCAAAACTCGTCGCCAATCTGATCACGCAGGCCGGCGTCGACCGCGTCATGACGCTCGACCTGCATGCCGGCCAGATCCAGGGCTTCTTCGACATCCCGACCGACAATCTCTACGCAGCGCCGCTGATGGTGCGCGACATCAAGGACAAGTTCGACCTCTCCAGGACGATGGTGATCTCGCCCGACGTCGGCGGCGTGGCGCGCGCACGCGGCCTCGCCAAGCGCATCAACACCCCGCTTGCGATCGTCGACAAGCGCCGCGAGAGGGCCGGTGAATCCGAGGTCATGAACGTGATCGGCGACGTCGCCGGCTACACTTGCATCCTGATCGACGACATCGTGGATTCCGGCGGCACGCTGGTGAACGCCGCCGACGCGCTGATCGCCAAGGGCGCCAAGGACGTCTACGCCTACATCACCCACGGCGTGCTGTCCGGCGGCGCGGCGGCCCGAATCACGAACTCCAGGCTGAAGGAGCTGGTGATCACCGATTCGATCCTGCCGACGGAGGCGGTGAGCAAGGCGCCGAACATCCGCACGCTTCCGATCGCCAGCCTGATCTCCGACGCGATCGCGCGCACCGCGGCGGAAGAGTCGGTGTCGAGCCTGTTCGACTGATTTTCTTGCCTCGCCCCGCTTGCGGGGAGAGGCCGGCATTCGAGCGAAGCTTGAATTCCGGGTGAGGGGGACTCTCCACGAGTCCAACTCTCACCGTCCCCGCGGAGACTCTCCCTCACCCCACCCTCTCAGCGCGAGCGAAGCTCGTCGCGGCCCCGCATCCGCCTTCGCCAAGGCTTCGGCGGACAAGAGCGGGGCGAGGGAGTGCGAGCGGTCTACGTCCCTTACGAGGCAGCCCCCGGGTTGTTGCCAACGACCGCCCATGACATCATCCGAATCCCGAGTCATCTCTGCCCTCTGGATGCCCGATGCCACGCCGGAAATTTGCCTGGGAGAAGCTGTCGGATGACGAGTTGCTCAAGCAACGCCTCTCCAGTCTGAGGGTTACGGTCGAAGGCACCTGGCTCGAGGATTGCGTCAGAACGCTGTACGAGGAGCTCGAGGAGCGCGGCATCCGGCTGCGGCCGCACACCTGGATGTCGAGCGAATGGTTCAGTCCGGGCGGCGTTCCCGGCATCGCCATTCCGTTCTATCTCGCTCATCCCCGCCTGATGAAGCTCGAGAAGAAGATGATGTTCGACGTCGAGGGCGGAACCTGGCGTGAATGCATGGCCATCCTCCGTCACGAAGCGGGCCACGCCATACAGCACGGCTACCAGTTGCAGCGCCGCCGGCGCTGGCAGCAGCTGTTCGGCCCGTCGTCGAAACATTATCCGCGCTATTACCGGCCCAATCCGGCCAGCCGGCGCTATGTCCAGCATCTGCGGCTCTGGTACGCGCAGAGCCATCCGGACGAGGATTTCGCCGAGACCTTTGCGGTGTGGCTGCGGCCCCGTTCGAACTGGCGGACACGATACGCCGGCTGGCCGGCGCTGAAGAAGCTCGAATATGTCGACGAACTGATGGGCGAGATCGCGGGCAAGCGACCGCCGATCGCGACGCGGGAGCGTGTCGATACGCTGGGTCGGCTGAGCCAGACGCTCGAAGAGCACTACAAGAAGAAGCAGGCGTTCTACGCCTTCACGCCCCCCAAGACCTACGACCGCGATCTCTCCCGGCTGTTTTCAGCCGATCCACGGCACCACCGCTCAAAGCCGGCTTCGACCCTGATCAGGCGCCACCGCTCCCAGATCAGGCAATTGGTCTCGCGATGGACCGGCGAGAATCAGCTTACGCTCGATGCCGTGCTTGACGAGATGATCTCTCGTTGTCGCGAGCTCGATCTGCGTGCCGTCGGCCCTGAACAGAAGCTCGTTCTCGACTTCATCGTCCTCGTGACCGCCAAGACGATGCACACGATGTTTGGCCCGTCTCGACGAAAATGGATCGCGCTATGAGACGTCTGCGCATTCTAGTGCTCATGCATCCGGACTTTGTGCCGCCGGACTCCAGCGACGGGCACACCGCGCAGGAAATCAACGCGTGGAAAACCGAATACGACGTGGTGAGTACCTTGCGCGCGGCGGGCCATGAGGTTCGCCCACTCGGCGCGCAGGAGGAAATCAAGCCGGTGCGCGAAGCGATCGAGGAGTTCAAGCCGCACGTGGTTTTCACGCTGTTGGAGGAATTCCACAACAACGTCGCCTTCGACCAGCACATCGCGAGTTATCTCGAACTGATGAAGGTCCCCTATACCGGGTGCAATCCGCGCGGCCTGACCCTGGCCCGCGGCAAGGATTTGTCCAAGACGCTGGTGCATCACCGCCGGATCGCCGCGCCCGCCTTTGCCGTCTTCCCGATGCGCCGCAAGGTGAAACGTCCGACACGTCTTGCGCTGCCGCTGATCGTCAAGAGCCTGAACATGGATGGCTCGTTCGGCATCTCGCAAGCCTCGATCGTCGACACCGACGAGAAGCTGGCGGAGCGAGTTGCCTTCATCCACGAGCGGGTCGAATCCGCCGCCATTGCCGAGCAGTTCATCGAAGGGCGAGAGCTTTACGTCGGCGTGCTCGGCAACAACCGCTTACGCGTTCTGCCGGTCTGGGAGTTGAAATTCGGCAGCATGGGCGGCCGCTCGTCACGGCACATCGCCACCGAGAAGGCCAAGCACGACACCGACTATCAGGAGAAGGTCGGCATCGTCGACGGGCCTGCGAAGGATCTGGCGCCGGAAGTGACCGCCAAGATCCAGCGGGCCGCGAAACGCATCTACCGGGTGCTTGGCCTCGACGGCTACGCGCGCATCGATTTTCGTCTCACCGCCGACGGCACGCCATATTTCATCGAAGCCAATCCAAATCCCGAGATCGCCAAGAGCCAGGAGTTCGCCACGGCCGCTCTACATGCCGGGCTCAAATATCCGGCTCTCCTGCAGCGCATCCTGGCCCTCGGGATCAGCCGCGCCAAGGCGGGCGTGTCACTGGGATGATGAGGCTGACGATCGCCCCTCATCCTTCGAGACGCGCTCCGCGCCGCTCGGGATGAGGGATCGTCGTTGCGCTGCGTTACACGATTCCCGCGGCGACCTGGCCGCGCAGGCGTTCGAGCCCGAGCAATGTCTCCGCACAGGCGGCCGCGACCTCGACGCCCTTGATCGCGAAATGCCTGCGGAAGAAATCGTAGTGCACCTCGGTCTCGTGGAATTGCTGCGGTGTCAGCACCGCGGAGAACACGGGCACCTCGGTACGCAGCTGCACGTCCATCAACGCCTTGATCACTGTGTCGGCGACGAACTCATGACGGTAGATGCCGCCGTCGACGACGAGGCCGGCTGCAACAATCGCGGTGTAGCGCCGCGTCTTGGCGAGGATCTGCGCATGCAGCGGGATCTCGAACGAGCCCGGCACCTCGAACACGTCAACATGATTGAGGTGACGTGCTTCGGCCTCCCTCACGAAGGCAATACGGGCCTCCTCGACCACGTCGCGGTGCCAGCAGGCCTGCACGAAGGCCACCCGCTGCGGTTTCGCGAAGCGCGGCTGGTCGGGCGCCGGATCTTGCGGAACCGGCGGTGGCGTTTGGGTTGGTTGGGAAATTTCGGATTTGGAAGTTTCGACTTGGGGGTCTTGCAACATCTGATTCATGGCTTTCCTCAGTTAAGGACCAGAATCAGGGCACACGGAACGACAAACAGCCGCATCCTGCGATGCGTCTGCCACCGACCGTTCTCTTTCATCCGGACTTTAACCGTCGGCTTCGGAGTTGCACCGAATCTGCTGACCCTTCCCTTCGGCAAATCCCTTTCGGGACAATTCGGGGGAAGGCGCTCGCGGGCTTAGGCCTTACGGCCCTTACCGCCGGTGGGGACTTTCACCCCGCCCTGAGAACATCGGCCGTCCGGAATGAACGGCCTGATCGAAATATGACGCCGGTTGGGGGCCGCGGCAAGCGGGTTCCGCATGGGAAAACCGCATGGTCCCATGCCGGGATGGCGGGCGGCCCTCGCGCGGCGGAATTAACGATTTGCGCGCGGTCCGGGAGTCCGATTCCGGTTTGTTCTTTTCGTTAATAATTGTGGCCGAGATGAGCTGTGGACGAACGAGTCCTGACTTGTGGACGGACTCGGCAGCCAGTTGCGCAGATTCCGCAAATCACATCAGTTGATCCGCGACAAGCCCGCGCTGATCCGAACGGATCGCCTTAGCAAGATTAAGGGAGCGCGCGCCGGACCAACCGCGTGCGTATCAAAGACAACAAAAAGGCAAGAGGTCGAGACGGCATGTCCCTGCTCGAAGGCACTATCGATTCCAAAAACCATCCGCTCGCAGTGGTCGAGGATATCGCTGCCAGCAACAACTGGCCGTTCGAACGCTCCGGCGAAGACGAGCTCACGATTGTCTCCAAGGGACAATGGACCGACTACCAGATCTCTTTCACCTGGATGGGCGAGATCGAAGCGCTGCATCTGGCCTGCGCTTTCGACATGAAGATTCCGGTTGCGCGGCGACCGGAGGTCCAGCGGCTCGTGGCCGCGGTCAACGAACAGTTGTGGGTCGGGCATTTCGACCTGTGGACCACCACCGGCATGATCATGCACCGGCAGGCCCTGGTGCTGCCGGGCGGGCTCATCGCTTCCACGGGGCAATGCGAAGCCATGCTCGCCGGCACCATCCACGCCTGCGAACGCTATTTCCCGGCGTTCCAGTTCGTGGTGTGGGCCGGCAAGTCCACGACGGAAGCCATGGACGCGGCGATGTTCGACACGGTGGGCGAGGCTTAGTTTCTTGTCGTCCCGGCCTAGTGCGCAATTGCGCACGGGGGCCGGGACCCATACCGCGTGATTTCGCTTGTGGCACGCTGCTTGTTGCCAACACCTCCATCCACTAAAACCAGTTGTGGTTATGGGTCCCGGCCCCCCCGTGCGCAATTGCGCACTAGGCCGGGACGACACTGAGTTTGTGGCAACGGCTATGACGAGCAACAGCACTCTCCAAAACATCACCGGCACCATCCTGCTCGCCGGCGCCGGCAAGATGGGCGGCGCGATGCTGACCGGCTGGCTTTCGGGCGGGCTCGATCCGCGCCGCGTCGCGGTGATTGATCCACACATCTCGGCCGAGATCACCGCACTTGCCGCCAAGGGGGTTGCGCTCAATCCTGATGTGACGACGGCAGGCCAGGTCGAGACGCTGATCGTCGCGGTGAAGCCGCAGATGTTCCGCGAGGCCGGCGCCAAGCTGAAGCCATTCGTCTCCGACAAGACCGCGGTGGTGTCGATCATGGCAGGAACCACGATCGCCTCGCTCGAGGAGGTCTGCGGCGGCGCGGTGGTGCGCGCGATGCCGAACACGCCGGCCGCAATCGGCCGCGGCATCACGGTGGCTGTCGCCGCGAACAATGTCAGCGCACAGCAACGCGCGGTGGCCGATGCGCTGCTACGCGCCACCGGCTCGGTCGAATGGGTCGACGATGAGAGCCTGATGGACGCGGTGACCGCGGTGTCCGGCTCGGGCCCGGCCTATGTGTTTCTGCTGGCCGAAGAGCTCGCGCGCGCCGGTGTCGAGGCGGGATTGCCCGAGGCGCTGGCGACGAAACTCGCGCGCCAAACCGTCGCCGGCTCGGGTGAACTTCTCCACCAGTCGGAGCTTGCCTCCGGCACGCTGCGTCAGAACGTCACCTCGCCCGGCGGCACCACGGCCGCGGCGCTCGGCGTGCTGATGGGCGAGCCCGGCCTGCGCGATCTGATGATCCGCGCGATCGCGGCGGCGACGCAGCGGTCGAAGGAATTGGCGAAGTAAGGAAGTGCCGTAGGGTGGGCAAAGCGAAGCGTGCCCACCAATTCGAATGCAACCGCGGAAAGATGGTGGGCACGGCGCTAGGCGCCTTTGCCCACCCTACGGTTTCGAGCCCGCGGCAAGCCGCTTGTTGAACATCTCGATATTGACGAGCCCGCGCGCGTGGCGGCCTTCGCCGAGTTTTCGCGTGCCCTCGAAGGCCTCGACCTCGAAGCGGATGACGCGGCGCTCGACTGCGAAAACCTTCGCGGTGGCCCGCACCGTCGCGCCGACAAGGGCTGCTGCAAGATGGCGGATATCAACCTCGGTGCCGACGGTGACCCAGCCGGGCTGAAGGACGCTGCGGATCGCATCGCCCGACGTCATCTCCATTTCCAGGATCATCATCGGCGTCGCATAGACCATCGGCATGCCGGGCACAAAATGCCCGACAGTGCGCTCCACCGGCACCACGAGCGTGCGCTCGGCGCTCATGCCGACCTTGATGTAGTCGCGTGCGTCCATGGGGCCTCCCCCCGTCGTCCTGGACAAGCGCAGCGAAGCGGAGCGCCGATCCAGGACCCATTACCCCGACTCAACATTGTCATGCGCGGTCTAAACCACGACCTGCTGCGACAACTGCCCCTTGGGGTAATGGGTCCTGGCTTTCGCCAGGACGACATTTGTGGTTGCCGAACCAGCGGCAGCTACTTCTTCGCAGCCGCCGCGCGCTCCACAAACGTCTTGCCGCCCTTCATCTTGTGGCGGAGCGGGGCCTCGTTGATCTGGATGACGACGGCGTCGGCATCGACGCCGAGATTCTTCACCAGCGCCTGGGTGATATCGCGCATCATGCCGGCCTTTTGTTCGTCGGTGCGGCCTTCGGCCATGCTGACAGTGATCTCAGGCATTTTTTCTCTCCCTTTGCTGTCGTCATGGCCGGGCTTGTCCCGGCCATCCACGTTCTCTCTTCCATCAAACAAGACGTGGATGCCCGGGACAAGCCCGGGCATGACGCCTGCCGGTATAGCTATCCCCACTTTACGTCATGGCGCGCCAACACCTCGCGCACTTTGGCGACGAGGTCGGCCTCGCTGCACGAGAACTGCGCCGGGCGGCTCTCGCGCCATTCCTGGTTGGAAGCGATCGCGGCCGCCGCCTTCGCGCCCTCGATCAGATCCTTGATCTGCACCTCGCCACGCGCTTTTTCATCCGAACCTTGGATGATGACGCAAGGCGCATTGCGGCGGTCGGCATATTTGAGCTGGTTGCCCATGTTCTTGGGATTGCCGAGATAGAGCTCGGCGCGGATGCCGGCGGTTCGCAACGATGCGACCATCTTCTGGTAGTCGGCGACGCGGTCGCGGTCGAACACGGTGACGACGACGGGGCCGAACTCGGGCCGCGTGTCGAGCTTGCCGAGCAGCGTCAACGCGGCCTGAAGCCTGGATACGCCGATCGAGAATCCGGTCGCCGGCACCGGCTCGCCGCGGAAGCGCGAGACGAGGCCGTCATAGCGGCCGCCACCGCCGACCGAGCCGAAACGGACCGGGCGGCCTTTTTCGTCCTTGATGTCGAGCAGCAGTTCGACCTCGTAGACGGGGCCGGTGTAATATTCGAGGCCGCGCACGACGGAGGGGTCGATACGGATGCGGTCTGCGCCGTAACCCGATGCCGTCACCAGTTTGGCGATCTCTTCCAGCTCGCTCACGCCGGCCTGACCGACTTCGCTCTTGGCGAGATAGGTTTCCGCCGCGGCGATCGCCTCTTTCCAATCGTCGCGGGGCTTGGTGATGGCGAGGACGACGTCGGCCTCCGGCGCGCTCAAATTGGCGCCCTTTGTGAAATCGCCCTTGCCTTCTTCGCCGCCATCCCATCTGCCGGGACCGAGCAGCTTGCGAACTTCCTCGGCGGGAAACTTGTCGAGCTTATCGATTGCGCGCAACACGGTCAGTCTGCGTGCTGCGTTTTCTTCGCCGCCGAGCCCGATGGCTTCCAGAACGCCGTCGAGCACTTTGCGATTGTTCACCTTCACGACATACGAGCCGCGCGCGATGCCCAGCGCTTCCATCGTGTCCGCGGCCATCATGCAGATCTCAGCGTCCGCCGCGGGCGTCGCCGAGCCAACCGTGTCCGCGTCGAACTGCATGAACTGGCGGAAGCGGCCGGGGCCGGGCTTCTCGTTGCGGAAGACGTAGCCGACCCGGTAGCTGCGGTAGGGCAACACAAGGCCGTCGGTCCCGTATCGCTCGCCGACATAGCGGGCGAGCGGCGCTGTCAGATCATAGCGCAAGCTGATCCACTGCTCGTCGTCGTCCTGGAACGAGAACACGCCCTCGTTCGGGCGATCCTGATCTGGCAGGAACTTGCCGAGCGCGTCGGTGTATTCCATCGCCGGCGTTTCCACCGGCTCGAACCCGTAGAGCTCGTAGACGGTGCGGATCTTTTCCACCATCTCGCGCGTCGCCCGGATTGCGGCGGGATCGCGATCCTCGAGCCCGCGCGGCAAGCGCGCCTTCAGTTTCTGCGGTTTTTTGGGTTTTTCGGCCATGCGCGGCATTTACCAGCCGACGCGCGAGGCGGCAACTGCCGGGTCGTCGCTTACGGCTGCTCCATTCGTGCCCGGAGCGCATCCGCATCCGCTTTCGGCAGCGACTTCAGCGTCGGCTTGATGGTTTCGCCGCCGACGATCTTGCCGTTGCGCATGAACATCCAGTCCGAGATGTCGGCTTCCGTGAATTCGACCTTGTCGCCTGCCCGCTTGCCGGGGAGATCGCGTGGCTCGTTGGCGAAGAGGCCGGAATAGGCCCCATTGGGTAGCTTCTTCACCTCGGCCATCCAGATGTGCTCACCGCCTTTGCGGGTCGAAAAGTGCACCTTCAGGGCATGCCCTGACTCGGACGGCTTCGGCGCCTCATAGGAGGCCCAGAATGTCGGCAGCGTGCCGCGGGCGCGCGCGATCGCGGTGTTCATCTCCGGATCGGTGGTGCGCACGTCGACGACGGGCGAACGGCCCTCAGCGGAGACATCCGGTTTGGGGCCGATGGTCAGAATGCCGAAGACGGTGGCGCCGGTGATTGCGGCGAGAACGACCCATTTCAGGGGCTGGGGAAGAGTGGATGTCATGTTCGCAATGTCCGGAAGACTCGATGTCCAGGTATTAGAGGTCTCGGACTTTGTCGCACTATCATCGTGTCGCGTTCATTGCGCCTCTCTCTCCCCGCGAGCGGAGAGAGAGGGCAAAAATCAAGACAGATTGCGGATCCAGTTGTGCGGATCATTGGTGCGGCCGTACTGGATGTCGACGAGCTGCTTGCGCAGGCCCATGGCGACGGGGCCGGCGGCCCCGCCCGAGATCTCGAAATCGCCGCTCACCGAGCGCACCGTGCCGATCGGCGAGATCACGGCGGCGGTGCCGCAGGCAAACGCCTCCTTGAGCTTGCCGCTCGCCGCATCCTTGCGCCATTGGTCGAGCGAGTACGGCTCCTCGCGCACGGTCTTGCCGGCGTCTTTGGCCAACGCGATGATGGAATCGCGGGTGATGCCGGGCAGGATCGTGCCGAGCGGCGGCGTCGAGAGCGAGCCGTCGTCGAACACGAAGAACACGTTCATGCCGCCGAGCTCTTCGATATAGCGGCGCTCGATGGCATCGAGAAAGACGACCTGATCGCAGCCGTGCTGGATCGCTTCGGCCTGCGCGCGCAGGCTTGCGGCATAGTTGCCGCCGCATTTGACGGCGCCGGTGCCGCCGACGGCAGCGCGCGTGTAGTTCTCGGACACCCAGATCGACACCGGGGCGGGGCCGCCCTTGAAGTAGGAGCCGACCGGCGAGGCGATCACCGCGAAGATGTATTCGGACGAGGGCTTGACGCCGAGGAAGGTCTCGCTCGCGATCATGAAGGGGCGCAGGTAAAGACTGCCCTCGCCGCCCGGCATCCAGGCGCGGTCGATGCGCACGATTTGCTCGACCGCCTCGATGAAGACGTCTTCGGGGAGCTGCGCCATCGCCATGCGGTCCGCCGAGTCCTTGAAGCGCCGTGCATTGGCGTCGGGGCGAAACAGGTTCACGCCGCCGTCGTCGCGCTTGTAGGCCTTGAGGCCTTCAAAAATTTCCTGGGCGTAGTGCAGGACGGCGCCGGCCGGATCGAGCTGGAAATTGGCGCGGGCCTCGACACGCGCCTCGTACCAGCCGCCCTTGGCCTGGTTGTAGCGGACCACCGCCATGTGGTCGGTGAAGACCCGCCCGAAACCGGGGTCGACCAGCTTTGCGACCCGATCCTTCTCGGGGGTCGGATTGGGTGCGGGCTGGATGTCGAATTTCATGCTCATGTCCTTGCCTCCCGCTGCCGGTGGCGGCGCCGTTGTGGCACCCACCTGCCCCGATTTGGGCCCGGCTGGCTCGATTGGTTTCTGGCCGGACCGCCGCCAGCCTTGTTACGGCCGGTTTCCGTGGCCAGCATGTCACCGAGGACATGCTTTTGCGGAAGACGGAAGTCCAGTATGTTTTGCCGAAATGCCGTTCGACAATCGCACGGTAGATCTGCTCCGGCCGTCTCCGCCTGTCCGGCCCACTGCGGCCGCCTTGCTTCGATGCCCACCCGACGCGAAACGATCTAAAATTTCGTACGGGCTGATCGTTTTGTAACATTGAACCCAAGATACGTCAATATGCCTGACATAAATTTCGCGACTCCTTCTCAAGACGCTGCCGGGCCGCGGCCGGCCGCAGACGACGGAGGCAATTTGCGCTGGGATATCATCGAACTGCTGTTCTTCGCCTATCGCGATTTCGTCGGCGATCCCGACCAGGAGCTGGAGGCGTTCGGCTTCGGCCGGGCCCATCACCGCGTCATGCACTTCGTCTATCGTTATCCCGGCCTCAAGGTCGCCGACCTCCTCGACGTCCTGCGCATCACCAAGCAATCGCTCGGCCGGGTGCTCAAGCAGCTCCTGGACGAAGGCTATATCGTGCAGAAGACCGGCGACAATGATCGCCGCCAACGCCTGCTGTTTGCGACACCGAAGGGCGAGGCGCTGGTGCAGAAGCTCGCCGGCCTCCAGACCACGCGCATCACCAAGGCACTCGCCGAGATGACGCCGCAGGATGCCGAGACCGTCAAGCGCTTCCTGCGCGCGATGATCGACCGCGACGATCCGGACAAGGTGCTGGAGACGATCTTTGCCACCGTCAATCAGGACAAGGAGTGACCGTGCCGCTCGCTGCCACGCTCGCACGCCCGCCGGCACGTCCCGCCGACGATGCCCCGCATCTCCTGCTGGTCGATGACGACCGCCGTATCCGCGACCTGCTCTCGCGCTTCCTTGCCGGCGAAGGCTATCGTGTCTCGACCGCCGCCAGCGCCAGCGACGCCCGTTCCAAGCTTCTGGGCCTGCACTTCGACCTCTTGATCCTGGACGTGATGATGCCCGGGGAGACCGGCTTCGATCTCGCCCGTTTCATCCGGACCTCGTCCTCGGTGCCGATCGTGATGCTGACGGCGCGGCACGAAGCCGAAGCGCGCATCGAGGGCCTGCAGATCGGCGCCGACGATTACGTCGCAAAGCCGTTCGAGCCGCGCGAGCTTGCGCTGCGCATCAACAACATCCTCAAGCGCGCCGCGCCGCCGCCACAGGCCGCTGCGGTGGAGAAGATCGCGTTTGGCCCGTACATCTATCACCTCGAGCGCGGCGAACTGCGCCAGGGCGAAGACGTCATTCACCTCACCGACCGCGAGCGCGAGATGCTGCGGATTCTGTCGGAGACACCGGGCGAGACCGTGCCGCGCAGCGCGCTGACCGGCAATGGCAGCGTCAACGAGCGCGCCGTCGACGTGCAGATCAACCGCCTGCGGCGCAAGATCGAGACCGATCCCGCCAATCCGCTATTCCTCCAGGCCGTGCGCGGCATCGGCTACCGGCTGGTAGCCTCGCCATAAAGAGTGAAGCGCCACCGATGAGCACGATCGATAGCGGCCTGACGCTTTTGAAGAGCGCCGCCGGCCGCGTCTCCGCCGCCAATGGCTGGATGGGCAACGCGTTCAAGGGCTGGATGCCGACCGGCCTCTACGCGCGTGCGCTGCTGATCATGATCGTGCCGATGGTGATCCTGCAATCGGTCGTCGCCTTCGTGTTCATGGAGCGGCACTGGAACACGGTGACACGGCGCCTGTCGGCCGCCGTGGTGCAGGACATCGCCGCGCTGATCGACGTCTACAAGGGCTATCCGCAGGACAAGGACCGCAACGAGATCCGCCGCATCGCGCAGCAGCGCCTGGGCCTCGTCGTCGATTTCCTCCCGGCTGGCGACATGCCGCCGCCGGGACCAAAGCCGTTCTTCTCGCTGCTCGACCAGACGCTGTCGGTGCAGCTCGGCCGCCAGATCGGGCGCTCCTTCTGGATCGACACGGTTGGCCGCTCCAACCTCGTCGAGATCCGGATCCAGCTCGACGACGCCGTGATGCGCGTGTTCGCGCAGCGCAGCGCCGCCTATGCCTCGAACTCGGAGATCTTCCTGTTCTGGATGGTCGGAACGTCCTCGATCCTGCTGATCGTCGCGGTGCTATTCCTGCGCAACCAGATCAAGCCGATCCTGCGACTTGCCGATGCCGCCGAAAGTTTTGGCAAGGGCCGGGAGGCGCCGAATTTCCGCCCGCGCGGCGCGCGCGAGGTGCGGCGCGCGTCGGTCGCCTTCCTCGAAATGAAATCGCGCATCGAGCGGACGATGGAGCAGCGCACCGCGATGCTCGCCGGCGTCAGCCACGATCTGCGCACGATCCTGACGCGGTTCAAGCTCGAGCTGGCGCTGATCGGCGACAGCCCCGAAATGGAGGGCATGCGCAAGGACGTCGACGAGATGTCGATGATGCTCGAGGACTACCTCGCGTTTGCCCGCGGCGATTCCGGCGAACAGTCGCAGCCGACCGACATGGCCCAGGCGCTCGAGGAGCTACGCAGCGACGCCGAACGCCACGGCCACATGGCGACCGTCGCGTTCAACGGACTGCCCGTGGTCACGGTGAAGCCGGCCTCGTTCAAGCGCTGCCTTGCCAACCTCGTCACCAACGCCGCCCGCTACGGCAAGAGCATCGCCATCACCGGCCAGCGCGATCACCGATATTTGACCGTGACGGTCGACGACGACGGGCCGGGCATTCCCGCGCACTTACGCGAAGAGGTGTTCAAGCCGTTCCTGCGGCTGGACAACGCCCGCAACCAGGACGAAGGCGGCACGGGTCTTGGGCTCGCGATCGCCCGCGACATCGCCCGTTCGCATGGCGGCGACATCACGCTTGGCGACAGTCCGATGGGCGGCCTAAGGGCGAGCGTGCGGATACCGGTGTAGGCGCCTCTTCACCTCGCCCCGCTTGCGGGGAGAGGTCGAATTCGATCGCTGATCGAATTCGGGTGAGGGGGTACAGGTCCCTCAACAATCGCACGTGTGGAGAGAGGCCCCTCACCCCAACCCTCTCCCCGTAAGAACAGGGCGAGGGAGCCGCACCGGCCGCGCGGCACCTATTTCGGCAACAGCGCCTTCAGCTTGTCCATGTCGCGCACGTTCATCTTGAAGCCGCCGGGCATCACGATGTCGCCGGGCTTCTGGTCCGGCTTGCAGGCCCCCAGCCATTTCGCTTCGAGCTGCATGGTCGTGTCGCGGCCTGCCGTGCCGGCGGCGCCGCCTTGCGCGTGCGACGACGTCTTCACCGTATAGGCCGAATTGAAATCACCTGATATCTCAGCATGCGAGGTCGTGCTGATGCCGGCGACATTGCATTCGGAATCGCTGACGTAACCGGTCGCGGTTTTCTTGATGTCCTGCTTGGCGCAGATCTGCTTGGCCATCGGGGAGACGTTGTTGTTCATTTCCTTGTCGACGGTCTCGTCGGTGCAGTGCTGCATGGTCATCTCGGGCACCGGCATGCCGGTCCTGACCATCTTCAATTCCCACAGCCCCGCCTTGCGCACCGGCAGGTCGTCAGCGCGGGCGCTGGCTGCCGACAAGACGAGGCAAAGGGCGGAGCCGAGCAAAGCGAGTTTGCGCGTCATGTCGGAAGCTCCCGGCTGCGATAGCGGCGTTGCGAAAGCGCCTCAGTAGAGCGTGCGGATCGGCTGGTCGGCGGCGCCATAGGGCACCCAGCGGCAGGAGAACGAGATGTAGCCGCCCTCATAGGCCTGCATCGCCAGGAATTTGGCGACCTTGCCATAGCGCGCACAATGATCGACCGCGACCTGCCGCGCATCGACCTGGGTTGCCATCGAATAGGCGATGATGCCGCCGGTGTCGTTGCCCTTGAACGGAGGCACCGGAAGGAGATCGGCGCGCGCCGACTGGCTCGCCAACATACCCAAGGCAAGTAGGCCCGCGGCCGCAATGATTCGCATTCCCGTCACTCCGATTGGTTGGCGGCAGTTTACGGTGCCGGCGCGGCGGAGGAAAGAACGGAAGCCCCCTCTAACGCAGCGTTGCGGTCAACTCGTCGGCAAGTGTTGCCGCGCTGCACTTGACCTCCCCCGGCCTTCGCGGCACCGTCCGACCCTCGCAGATCATGCTGTCTGGATTGCCCATGCGCGCCTCGACCTTCCTGAAATCGCTCCGCTTTGCCGCCGTGCTCGGCCTTCTGTTCGGGGCGCTGTCGCTCGGTGAGGCCAGGGCCGCCAATCCGCTGGAGCTGAATTTCTGGCTGAGCGGGCCGCGTTATGACGGCAACGTCTCCGAATGCGACAGGGCGCTGCCGACGATCGCCAGCCAGTTCTGGGAGAAAGAAAGCTCGTTCTGGAATTCCTCGTTGAAGATCACCGGCTTCGCCGCGGTTCACGAGACCGCGTTCCGGCCCTGGGCATCCGACAACATCCCGCGCCGCTATTGCACCGGCGAGGCCATGCTCACGGACGGCAGGATGCGCAAGGTGCACTTCTCGATCGTCGAGGACGGCGGCTTCGCCGGCTACGGCCAGGGCGTCGAATGGTGCGTGGTCGGGCTCGACCGCAACTGGGCCTACAACCCGGCCTGCCGCGCCGCCAAGCAATAATTGCTCTGATCCCGACCGATCAGGCGGCCGAACGACGGTCGCCCGAAATTTGTTCTTGAAATGTTCTTATCGCCTGCTAGGCTCGCCTGCACAGTCTAGTTGAGGGGCGTCGCCATGTTTCATTCCAGATTGCATTCGTTCTCCCGCCTGATGATCTCGCTGACGCTTGCAGCCGGGCTGGCTGTGCTGGCCGGTGGCGCAAAGGCCCAGGACAAGCGGCAGAACACGCCCGGCGAGTTCGATTTTTATGTGCTGTCGCTGTCGTGGTCGCCCTCCTTCTGCGAAGAGGCGGCGGAGCGCGGCGGCCGCTCGCAGATCCAGTGCAGCGGACGGCCCTACGCTTTCGTGGTGCATGGTCTGTGGCCGCAATATGAGAACGGTTTCCCGGAATATTGCCAGCGGCCGTCGCCGCGACTGAACCGCAGCATCGTTTCCTCCATGCTCGATCTGATGCCGGCGCCGGGGCTGATCTTCAACGAATGGGACAAGCACGGCACCTGCTCGGGGCTCGCCGACCGCAGCTATTTCGAGACGATCCGGAAGGCACGCGCCGCGATCAAGATTCCGGCCGAATATCTCGATTTGTCGCAGGCCAAGACCGTGGCGCCGGCGGAGGTGGAGGAAGCCTTCATCAAGGCCAATCCGGGCCTCAGCAATGCCGCGGTCTCGATCACCTGCAACCGGACGCGGCTATCGGAAGTCCGCATCTGTCTCAGCAAGGACCTGCAATTCCGCGCCTGCGAGGAGATCGACCGCCGCGCCTGCCGCCGCGACCAGGTGGCGATGCCGCCGATCCGAGGTGGCTAGCCCAGGCATCGTGCCTCTTTGCTCGAGCCGTCACGTGGCGTAGTGCTCTTGCATGAATTACCGCCACGCCTTCCATGCCGGCAGCTTCGCCGATGTCATCAAGCACATCGTGCTGGCGCGCATCATCACCTATCTCCAGGACAAGCCGGGTGCGTTCCGCGTCATCGACACCCATGCCGGCGCTGGCCTCTACGATCTCGAAAGCGACGAGGCGCGCCGCGGCGGCGAGTGGCTGACGGGTATTGCGCGGCTGATGCAGGCGCGGCTGTCGAACGACGCCATGGCGCTGACCAAGCCCTATCTCGACATCGTCCGCGCCTTCAATCCGAAGGGTGAGCTCAAGGCCTATCCGGGCTCGCCGCTGATCGCACGCGGCCTGCTGAGGCCGCAGGACCGCCTCTTGCTCTGCGAGATCGAGCCGAAGGCGCGCAAGGCGCTGATCGGCGTGCTGCGCCACGACGAACAGGCCCGCGTGGTCGATCTCGACGGCTGGATGGCGCTGCCGGCTTTCGTGCCGCCCAAGGAACGGCGCGGGCTCGTGCTGATCGACCCGCCGTTTGAGGCAAAGGACGAGTTCGAGAAGCTCGAAGAGGCCTTCTCGACGGCTTTCGCGAAATGGCCGACCGGTATCTATGTAATCTGGTATCCCGCCAAGAGCCGGCGCGCCACCGACGCGCTGGTGCAATCAGTGGCGCGGCTCGCAGCCGCAGCAAAACCGCCGGGAAAATGCCTGCGCCTCGAATTCAGCGTGGCGCCGCAGGCTGACGGCGCAACTCTCACCTCCACCGGGCTCTTGATCGTCAATCCCCCCTACACGCTGCAGGGCGAACTCAAGACGATCCTGCCCGAGCTGGAAATGCCGCTCGGCCAGGGGGGCGCTGCCAGATTCCGATTAGAGGTGCCGAGGCCGTAACACTCCGGCATCTTGGGAAAAATATGCAGGAGCGGTGGTCAATCTGCAGAGAACCGTATTATGCTGTTGCGGTGACTGGCTTTACGTTCCGCTTCCGCGAATGGTTGCGGCGGAGTGAAGGCCTAAGAAAGATCCAGTCGGACCGAATGGTCTGCCCAAGGATGGCCAGCTCCCGGGCTTCGTAAGGCCCGGTCATGTCGTGACGTGCGTCTGCGTCACGACGGAGGAGCAATGAGGGGGAGTTTCCCGATGGCCATGACGGGAACGGTCAAGTTTTTCAACGGTGAGCGCGGCTACGGATTCATCAAACCGGACGACGGGGGCCGCGACGTCTTCGTGCATATTACTGCTGTGGAGCGGGCCGGACTGAAGGACCTTGCCGAAGGACAGCGTATTACTTTCGAAGTCGAACCGGACAAGAAGGGCAAGGGGCCGAAGGCGGTCGATTTGGTCATCCTTCCCTAGCAAGTCCGACGCGAAACACCGGCGCAAAAAAAATCCCGGCCGCAAGCGGCCGGGAGGTTGTAGTCCGGTATTTTCTTCTTTGGGTATCAGAAGTGATAGTTCACGCCTGCGCGCACAACGCTGGCGCTATAGCCGTTTGACACGCCTGTAATCGCGAACTGACTCGTCGACAGATCGATGTAGAGATATTCGAGCTTGGCGCTCCAGTTCGGCGCGAAACCAACTTCCGCGCCGGCACCGATGGTCCAGCCGGCGCTGGTGTGCGACTCCGTCCAGCCGAACGTCTGCGCGCGCAGCTCGCCGAAGGCGAGGCCCGCCGTGCCGTAGAACAGCACGTTGCTGAGGGCATAGCCCGCGCGGCCGCGCAGGGTGCCGAACCACGGATTGGAGAACTTCCACGGCGCGAAGGTGTCGTCGGCACCGGCGGCCTGGATGTCACCTTCGACACCGAACACCCACGGGCCGGTCTGGAAATTGTAGCCGGCCTGAACGCCGCCGACGAAACCTGACGGCTTTGCGGGATTGTTGTTCACCGAACCCCATTCATAGCCGAGATTGGCACCGAGATACGGGCCGGCCCAGCTATAGGCGTTGAGCGGCTGATTGACCGTGTAGGGCGCACGCTGCCCGTAGTTGAGATCGGCGGCCTCTGCCGAAGCCGTCCAGCCGACTGCAGCCAACGCGGCTGCGCCCACAACGAGCCCCTTCATCACACACTCCAACGCAACTGCCGCCACCGGTGCGATGCCCGCGCCGCCGCGCGAGGCAAAACCGCATGGTTACGGAACCACCACTTTTTCGCGTAAGATTTATCGAGAGTTTTAAGTTAAAGGCCTGTTAAGCCGGGTTACCGCGCTGTTAACAGGCTTAAGCAAGCGTTACCGGGAACTGCGCCGCCATCCTGTGCGTGCCGCACGGCCGGAACTTCAAATCGGCACCCGCAACGCCTAAATTCGCACCATGGTTCACGATTCCACCGACAATCCGGACGACGCACGCGCGCGCAAACCCGTGCGCGGCAACGCGCCCGACGTCCCGCCCCAGCAGACGGAAGCGGCGCCGCCCGACCTCGATCCCGCCACAGCAAACGGGGACGACGAGGACGACGCACGGCTGCCGGACATCCTGGAAGAGAGCGGCACGGTCGGCGAAGAGCCGCTGGCGACCGGCCACGAGGCGATCGAACGCGCGGTCCGCCTCGCCCCCACCTCGCCGGGCGTCTACCGCATGCTCAATGCGAATGCCGACGTGCTCTATGTCGGCAAGGCCAAGAACGTCAAAAAGCGCCTGTCGAACTATGCGCGCCAGAGTGCGCCGCAGCCGGCGCGCATCCTGCGCATGATCGCCGCCACCGTGACCGTGGAAATCATCTCGACCCACACCGAGACCGAAGCGCTGCTGCTGGAGGCCAACCTCATCAAGCAGCTTCGGCCGCGCTTCAACGTGCAGCTGCGCGACGACAAGTCGTTTCCCTATATCCTGATCACGGGCGACCATTGGGCGCCGCAGATCCTGAAGCATCGCGGCGCGCAGACGCGGCCCGGTCGCTATTTCGGCCCGTTCGCCTCTGCCGGCGCCGTCAACCGCACCATCACCGCGCTTCAGCGCGCGTTCCTGATCCGCTCCTGCACGGATTCCTTCTTCGAGAGCCGCTCGCGGCCCTGCCTGCTCTACCAGATCCGCCGTTGCGCCGGCCCCTGCACCCGCGAGATCGACTTCCCCGGCTACACGACCCTGGTGCGCGAGGCGAGCGACTTCCTGTCCGGCAGAAGCCATGCGGTGAAACAGGAGCTTGCCGCCGAGATGGAGAAGGCCTCCGGTGAGCTCGAATTCGAGAGCGCCGCGCTCTACCGCGACCGCCTCGCTGCGTTGTCCGCGATCCAGTCGCAGCAGGGCATCAATCCGCGCACGGTGGAAGAAGCCGACGTGTTCGCCATCCACCAGGAGGGCGGCTTCTCATGTGTCGAGGTGTTCTTCTTCCGCACCGGGCAGAACTGGGGCAACCGCGCCTATTTCCCGCGCGCGGAGAAGACGTATACGCCGGAAGAGGTGCTCGGCTCCTTCCTGGCCCAGTTCTATGACGACAAGCCGCCGCCGAGGAACATCCTGCTCTCGCACGAGATCGAGGAGAGCGAGCTGCTCGCCAACGCGCTGTCGATCAAGGCCGGCCGCAAGGTCGAGGTGTCCACGCCGAAGCGCGGCGAGAAGAAGGAGCTCGTCACCCACGCGCTCACCAACGCGCGCGAGGCCCTGGGCCGCAAGCTCGCGGACACCGCGACGCAGAGCCGTCTGCTGGACGCCATGGCCACGACCCTGAACTTGACTCATGCGCCGAAGCGGATCGAGGTCTACGACAACAGCCACATCCAGGGCACCAACGCAGTCGGCGCCATGATCGTTGCCGGCCCGGACGGTTTTGTGAAAAATCAGTACCGCAAGTTCAACATCAAGTCGGAAGGGATCACGCCGGGCGACGACTTCGCCATGATGCGCGAAGTGCTGGAGCGCCGCTTCAAGCGCCTGATCAACCCGCCCGAAGAGGGCGCGGTCAAAACCAAGGACGACGACTTCCCGCAATGGCCCGATCTCGTGATCATCGACGGCGGCCGCGGCCAGCTCAACGCGGTCCGGGAAATCTTTGCAAACCTCGGCCTGACCCAGGTGGCGCTGATGTCGGTGGCCAAGGGGCCGGACCGGGATGCCGGCCGCGAGACCCTGTTCATGCCGGAGCGCGAGGCGATCAAGCTGGAGCCCCGCGACCCCGTGCTCTATTTCATCCAGCGGCTGCGGGATGAGGCGCACCGCTTCGTCATCGGTTCGCACCGCAAGCTGCGCAAGAAGGACATCCGCGAGGCCGGCTTGCAGGAGATTCCGGGCATCGGTCCGTCACGCAAACGTGCCTTGCTGCACCATTTCGGAACCCTGAAGGAGATCGAACGGGCTTCGATCACCGATCTCGGCAAGGTTCCGGGGGTGAGCGCCGAGAGCGCTCGCAGGATTTTCGAGTATTTCCATCCCCAGCCGGGGTGAATAAAGGGGGCCGCGGTCATATGGTCGTCGCATCCCGCACCCCATTTGGGGAGCGGAACGGTTGACCTTCAGGCTGCAGCGGTATTGGTAGGACGGATGAACATCGCCACGACACGAGGGACCACCAGCCGCGCGATGTCCCTCCCGAACATCCTGACCTACGGCCGGATCGCCGCGATCCCGGTCGTGGTCGGGTGCATCTACGCACAGTCGATCATGGACGGTCCGCTGTGGCTGCGCTGGGTCGCGGTCGCCATTTTCATCGCAGCTGCGGTCACCGACTACCTCGACGGCTATTACGCGCGAATCTGGAATCAGCAATCGGCGTTCGGCCGCATGCTCGATCCGATCGCCGACAAGCTTCTGGTCGCCTCGTGTCTGCTGATGCTGGCCGCCGACGGTATCATTCACGGCTGGTCTCTGTGGGCCGCCATCGTGATCCTGTGCCGCGAGATCCTGGTCTCGGGCCTGCGCGAATATCTTGCCGCGCTGCGCGTCAGCGTGCCCGTGACCAAGCTCGCGAAGTGGAAGACGACGGTTCAGCTCATCGCCATCGGCTTCCTGCTGGCTGGTCCCGCCGGCGATGAGGTGGTGCCCATGGTCTCGATGACCGGGCTGGCGCTGCTCTGGGCATCGGCGATCCTCACCATGTACACCGGCTACGACTATTTCGGCGCCGGCATCCATCACCTCATCAAGGAGGATGAGGGATGAAGGTGAAGTACTTCGCCTGGGTGCGCGAGCGCGTCGGCAAGGCCGAGGAGACGATCGAGCCGCCCGCGACCGTGCGCACGGTGGAAGAGCTGATCGCCTGGCTGTCCGGCCAAAGCGAAGCCTACGCCTACGCGTTCGAGAAGCCGAAGGTGATCCGCGCCGCGATCGACCATGCCCACGTCAAGTCGGACGCCGCGATCGCGGGCGCGCGCGAGATCGCGTTCTTCCCGCCGATGACCGGCGGCTAGGCCATGCCGGTCACCACCTGCCCCGTCACCATCCGTATCCAGCAAGACGATTTCGACATCGCGCGCGAGATCGCGGTGCTGACCGGGAACCGCACCGACATCGGTGCAGTCGTGAGCTTTTCCGGCATCTGCCGCGGCGACGAGGACAGCGCGAAGATCGCCGCGCTCTCGCTCGAGCATTATCCTGGTATGGCCGAGGAAGAGATCAGGCGCCATGCCGACGAGGCCACCTCGCGCTGGCCTCTCAACGGCGTCACGGTGATCCATCGCGTCGGCCGGTTCATGCCCGGCCAGAACATCGTGCTGGTGCTGACCGCCTCGCAGCACCGCCAGGCAGCGTTCCAGGCAGCCGAGTTCCTGATGGATTATCTCAAGACCAACGCGCCGTTCTGGAAGAAGGAAGAGAGCGCCACCGGCACTGGGTGGGTCGAGGCCCAGTCCCGCGACGATGAAGCCGCCGCACGCTGGACCCGATCCTGATGGCAACGACATCCAAAAAGACCGTGCGCGGCCGCGCCGCGCCAAAGCTCGCGAAAGTGGGGCGCGGCGAGCTTCTCACGCTGATCGATTTCGTCCGCTATGCGGTGAGCCGCTTCAATGAGGCCAAGCTCGCCTTTGCCCATGGCACACCCGATCCGGTCGCGGAAGCGGCCTTTTTGGTCTGTGAAGCCCTGCATCTGCATCCCGAGCAGTTCGAGATTTTTGCCAACGCGCGCGTCACGGCCGCCGAGGGCAGGACCATCATCGACCTCATCCATCAGCGCGTCACCACGCGCAAACCGGCCGCTTATCTCGTCAACAAGATCTACATGCGCGGCCTGCCGTTCTATGTCGACGAGCGCGTCATCGTTCCCCGCTCGTTCATCGGCGAGCTCCTGGAGTCGCATTTCGGCGGCGACGGCGAAGCCGGCTCGCTGATCGACGATCCCGGCGCGGTCGAACGCGTGCTCGATCTCTGCACGGGGTCGGGATGCCTCGCGATCCTCGCGGCGCATCATTTTCCGAATGCCACGATCGACGCCGTCGATATCTCCAAGGGCGCGATCGACGTCGCCAGACGGAATGTCGGCGAATACGGGCTCGATGACCGGATCAGCCTGCATCGCGGCGACCTGTTCGCCCCGCTCGGTGACGCCAAATACGACCTGATCATCACCAACCCGCCTTATGTCGACGCCGAAGGCATGGCGGCGCTGCCGCCGGAGTGCCGGGCCGAGCCGAAGCTCGCCTTTGACGGCGGCGCCGACGGTCTCGACGTGGTGCGCCGGATCCTGCGCGACGCGCCCGGCCATTTGACGCCGGATGGCGGGCTGATCTGCGAGATCGGCCGCGGCCGCGAATTGGTCGACGAGGCCTTTCCTGAACTACCGCTGCTCTGGCTCGACACCGAGGACTCCGAGGGCGAAGTGTTCTGGATCGCGGCAGCCGATCTCGGCTGATCGATCACGGCGGGCAGACCTCGTCGGAACAAGTCAAATACCGCCACGTTCATCCCCCGACGAATTTTCTCGCACTCGGAGGATCACCGCATGCTTGCGCCATCGGGCGAATTGCTGCGCGCCGGCGTCGCGCTCAAGCTCAACCATCTCAAGCGCGCCGCCCAGTCCTATGCCCGTGACAGGAGCAATCAGGCCACGGGGCGCATGACGTCTTACGCGACTGCGGCCGGACTGCTCGCCGTTGCGGGCTTGTTCATCGTCGCAGCCTTCTTTGTCGGTCTGATCGCCCTGTACCGCTGGGTTGCAATCCATTACGGGCAATTCTGGGGGTTCGGCGCCGCCGGCGGTGTCCTCCTGGTCCTGGCCGCCGCCTGCGCCGGCGTGGCCATGGCTCAGATGAAGCGCAAGACCAAGCCGATAGTGCCGCTCGCCAGCCGCCTGCGGGTGGCGATCGCCACCCCGCGCATCCCGCGCGGAACGGTGAAGGACGCGGTGAAGGAGGTCGCGACGACAATTCCCCTGGCGCCGCTCGCGCCGGGCGAACGAGGACATGAACGGGGACATGAACCAGGACATGGCGGCAGCACGTGGCCGGCTCGGTCCAACCGGCCCGTGCAACTCGGGCTGATGCTCGCAGCCGTTGGGCTGGTCGGGCTGACGGCCGCGCGCCGGCGGCGTCACGGCCACGGAGCGGAGACCTGAAAATGCCTCTGCGGCGCGCCGAGCAATTCGACAGCTGGCTGTTGGTGGCAGCCACGACCGTGTTCGTGCTCACCGCGGAACGGTATTTCCAGGAGTCTGGCCTGATCCGGCCGGGACCTCCGCAAGACCACCGCAACGGCGAGGCGAATTCGCCGGAAACGAGCCCGACGGGTGCAGCCTCGCAGCCTGGCCGCGGCCGCCGCGCGAAAAGCCCGTTCGCAATCCCGTGGGCAGGCTGGAAGGACATCCTCTGGCGCACCTATCAGCGCATCGACGAGGATCGCCTGCTCGCGACCGCCGGCGGCGTCGTCTTTTTCGGACTGCTCGCGATCTTTCCCGCCATCACGGCTCTGGTTTCATTCTATGGCCTGTTCGCCGATCCCTCGACGATCAGTTCCAACCTGCAATCGCTCGCGATGATGCTGCCCGAGGGCGCGTTCCAGATCGTCGAGGACCAGGTGGCGCGCGTCGTGTCGAACGGCGGCGCGACCCTTGGTTTCACTTTCCTGTTTGGACTCGTGCTCGCGATCTGGAGCGCCAATGCCGGCGTCAAAGCCATCTTCGACGCCCTCAACGTCGCCTATGAGGAGCGTGAAAAGCGCAGCTTCATCCGGCTGAATACGGTCTCGCTCGCCTTCACGGTCGGCGGCATCGTTGCCCTGCTGCTGATGGTGGGCGCCGTCGTCGCCTTCCCGCTCGCGCTCAACCACCTCGGCATGGCGCCCGAAAGCAAGCTGATCGTGGCGCTGGCGCGATGGCCGGTGCTGTTCGTCATTCTCCTTGCGGCGCTCGCCATCCTCTACCGCTTCGCGCCCAGCCGCGACGCCCCGCGCTGGCAATGGCTGAGCCCCGGCGCGGTAACGGCGGCGATCCTCTGGATCGCCGGCTCGGCGCTGCTGTCCTGGTATCTCTCGGAATTCGCCAACTACAACGCGACCTACGGTTCGCTCGGCGCTGCGATCGGCTTGATGATGTGGATGTGGATGTCCGCCATCGTCATCATGTTCGGCGCCGAGCTGAATTCGGAGATCGAGCGGCAGACCCTGCGTGACACGACCACCGGGGCGCCCAAGCCGCTTGGCACCCGCGAGGCCGTCTCGGCCGACACGGTCGGCGCTGCGGCGCCATCCTGACTCCGAGATCGGGCCGCTATCCCCTCGAATCAACAATGATGTTAAGCTCATGCCGCTTGGGGGAGCATGCGGCGTGACGGGTTCGAGACGCCACCCGTGTTTTCCCGGTCAGGCAGTCAGCTCTTGAGGCGTAACGCGCGGCATGATTCGGATTTCGACGATCTTCATCGCCATCTGCATGGTTCTGGTCGCCGCCTCGCTCGGGCTCGTGCTCTACGCGGTCGCCGGCATCAGCGGAACTGAATCTGCGATCGTGGCGCTGACGGCACTGACCTTCCTGATCCTCTACAATGCAGTGTCGATGCGGTTGCGCGACCGCAGCGACGTCGGCGGCCAGATCGCCGATCTTTCGCGCGGCACCGCCGACCTCGCCCGCCAGGTCGCCGAGTTCGGCCGCCGGCTTGCCACGATCGAAGCACGCATCGCCTCCTCCAATTCGGCCAACTCAGACCGGATTCAGTCGGTGGTCGGCGAGATCAACGAGCTCGGCGGATTGGTCAGGCAACTCGCCACCACCGTGTCGGCCCATGAGGATCTGATGGCTGGCAACGCGCCGGTGCCGGCCCCCGCGCCGGTCGCAAGGCAGGAGCCGGAGGCGCCGCTCGACCTGATGGCCCCGTTCGAAGAGGAGCGGCCGGCTGCCCCTCCCCCGGCACCCACGCCGCCGCCGTTGCGGCCGGCAGCACCGGCGATCCAGACCCAGACCGCCAATCCCGTTCAGACCGCCAACGGCCGCAACCAGACCCAATTGCTGGCGACGCTCCGCAACGCGATCGACGAGAACCGCATCGACATCTTTCTCCAGCCGATGGTGTCGCTACCCCAGCGCAAGGTTCGCTTCTACGAGGCGGTGACGCGCCTGCGCGACGAGCGTGACCAGCTGGTCGCGGCCGAGGAGTTCATCAGCATCGCGGAGGCCTCCGGCCTGATCGGGCGCATCGACAACATGGTGATGCTGCGCTGCGTGCAGGTGCTGCGACGCCTGATGGTACGCAACAAGGAGGTCGGCGTGTTCTGCAACGTCGCGGCTTCCACGCTCGGCAATTCCACGACGTTCGCGCAATACCTCGATTTCCTCGAAGCCAACCGGGCGCTGGCGCCGTCGCTGGTGCTGGAATTCAAGCAGTCGACCTTCCGCAATCTCGGTCCGGCCGAGACCGAGAATCTCGCCGCGCTCGCCCAGCGCGGCTTCCGTTTCTCGATCGACCATGTCACCGATTTGCGGATCGAACCGCGCGAGCTCGCCGATCGCGGCGTGCGCTTCATCAAGGTGCCGGCCTCGCTCCTGCTCGACCCCAGGCAGGCTTCGGCCTCGGACATCCACCCTTCCGACCTTTCCGACCTGCTCGGCCGCTTCGGCATCGATCTGATCGCCGAGCGGATTGAGGGCGAGCGCGCCGTGATCGACCTGCTCGACTATGACGTGCGGTTCGGCCAGGGGTTCCTGTTCGCGCCGCCCCGGCCATTGCGGCCGGAGGGGTCATCTGCTACCGCCGCGCCGAACCAGGCACAGGACACTCAGGGATCCAATGGCTCCGGCACACCCAGCTCAGGCGCGACGTCGGCTGCGTCTGCGCCACAGCGCGTCACCGGCAACGCCGCGCTCGCGCGCCGCATCTGATCGGCCGCACGCATCATGACCACGCTGCATTTCGCCGAAAGCCTGCGTGAACTCGTGGCGGGCGTGGACGTCGTGCTCAGCGACATCTGGGGCGTGGTCCATAACGGCCTCGAATCCTTCCCCGAAGCCTGCGAGGCGCTGCACACCTATCGCAGCCGCGGCGGTACGGTCATCCTGATCACCAACGCGCCGCGCCCGGCCGACTCCGTGCAGCGGCAATTGCGCAAGCTCGGCGTCGCCGACGAGACCTATGACGCGATCGTGTCTTCAGGCGACCTGACGCGGCTCTATGTCGCCGACCATCCCGGCCGCAAGATGTTCTGGCTCGGCCCCGAGCGCGACAACTCGATCTATCGCGGCCTCGATGCGGTGACCGCGCCGCTGGAGGAGGCGGATTACATCGTCTGCACCGGCCTCTATGACGACGAGACCGAAACGGCGGAAGACTATCGCGGCATGATGCTGAAGGCGCGCGAGCGCAAGCTGACGCTGGTTTGTGCCAACCCCGACATCGTGGTGGAACGCGGTGACCGACTGATTTATTGCGCCGGCGCGATCGCTGAGCTCTATCGCGAGCTCGGCGGCGAAGTGATCTTCTACGGCAAGCCGCACCGGCCGATTTACGAGCGCGCGATGGCGCTCGCCGGCGAACGCCAGGGCCACCAGATCGACCGCAAAAAGGTGCTCGCGATCGGCGATTCCGTCCGGACCGACCTCACCGGCGCGCGCGAGTTCGGCATCGATTGCCTGTTCGTGACCCGCGGCATCCATGCCGAGGAGTTCGAGGGTCTTGACCAGCTTGATCCGGCTTCAGTGCTGGAATTGTTCGGCCATCCGCCGAAGGCGCTGATGCGCGAACTGAAGTGGTAGCGTGGGTGATGGTGCTTCCCGGTTGATGTGAAGCATCTAATCCGGAACAACGAACCCGACGCAGAAAGCCCGGGACAATCGCCCGGGCCTTCCGAATTCAGTTGATGGCTTCGATCGCGCCTTACGCGCTTGCCATGTCCGGGAAGACCGCCTCGATCTTGGTCTTCAGCGTCGCCGCGTTGAACGGCTTGACGATGTAGTTGTTCACGCCGGCCTTCTTGGCCGCGATCACGTTCTCGGTCTTTGATTCGGCCGTGATCATGATGAAGGGCGTGGTGGCGAGGTTCGGATCCGCGCGCACTTCGCGCAGCAGGTCGTATCCCGTCATCGGCTCCATGTTCCAGTCGGAAATCACGAGCCCGTACTTCTTGCCGCGCATCTTGTTCAGCGCTGCCGAACCGTCGCTTGCATCATCGATATTCTCGAAGCCAAGCTGCTTCAGGAGGTTCCTGATGATACGGATCATGGTGCTGTAGTCGTCAACCACCAGAACCGACATCGACAAATCAACCGCCATCTCGACTCCCCCAACGCAAACCCAGGAAATATTACGATCGGACCTGCCGGGCCGGAGCCCCGCGGTTCCACGCTCCAAGGACTAGCACCAAGGCGTTAAACAGCGCGTTAACTGGGAGCGCCCCCGGTGGACTGAAATCGCCTTCGATGCGGCCGCCCCCTCCCGCTTGACTTCATCCGGCCCGTCGCGCCACGGTCCCGGCCGGTCCCGCCGGTTTGAGAATTCCCCTGATGGCTCCGCATTTTACCGTTATCCGCGACACCACGCCGGACTCCGCCATTGCAAGGGGTGCCGTGGTCGCCATGGGCAATTTCGACGGCGTTCATCTCGGTCATCGCGCCGTGATCGCCGCAGCCCTGGAAATGGGCAGGATCCATGGCCGCCCTGCGCTGGCATTGACCTTCGAGCCGCATCCGCGGCGGTTTTTCAGCCCCAACACCCCGCAATTCCGCCTGACGGACGAGCGTGCCAAGCTGCGGCTTCTGGCCGGCACCGGACTTGACGGCGCCGTGGTCATGACCTTCGACAAGTCCCGCGCCGGGACCAGCGCGCAAGACTTCATTCACCATGACCTGATCGGGCGCCTGGGCATCGGCGGGATCGCCGTCGGTTACGACTTCCATTTCGGCAAGGGTCGGGTCGGCTCGCCGAGCCTCCTGGTCAACGAGGCGCCCCGGCTCGGCATCGAGGTCGACGTGCAGCCGCATGTCGATATCGACGAGCGGCCGGTCTCGTCCAGCGCGATCCGGATCGCGCTCGCCGAAGGCCAACTCGACGAGGCCACGGCCATGCTCGGCGCGCCCTGGTTCATTACCGGCGAGGTCATCCACGGCGAGAAGCGCGGCCGCGACCTCGGTTATCCCACCGCCAACATCCGCTTGGATGCCAATTGCGGCCTCAAGCACGGCATCTATGCAGTGCGGGTCGGCCGCGGCGCGGAGCGGCTGGACGGGGTGGCAAGCTTCGGCCGCCGCCCGACGTTTGATAATGGTGCGCCGCTGCTGGAAATCTTCCTGTTCGACTTCAAGGGCGATCTTTACGGACAGACGCTCGACTGCGCCTTTATCGGCTTCATCCGCGAGGAGCTGAAATTCGACAGCCTGGAGGCCCTGATCCGCCAGATGGACGATGATTCCGCCCGCGCCCGCGCGATGCTCGCCGCCGCCCCGGACGCGTTTCCGAGGCTTGGCGGGATTGATTGAGGCCGGAAACCGGCCCGCCGAACCTTTTGCGCTTCCCCCGCCCCCCTGCTATGGAGAGGCCATGTTTGCGCGGCGCATCATAGGGATTAGCGGCCCGGCTTCCGCCTGAGCCTTCGGCTCGGCGCAAGACCGGGATGTTGTCGTTTCACCCGCGATTCCGCATCGCCATCCGTTCCCGCGCCTTTCCGAGCCAGTCAGCCTCATGTCCGACAAGCCACAAAAGTCCCAAAAATCCGAAGCCAAAGACTATTCGAAAACCCTGTTCCTGCCGCAGACCGAATTCCCGATGCGCGCCGGCCTGCCGCAGCGCGAGCCGGAGCTGCTGAAATACTGGAACGACATCGGCCTCTACGACAGACTGCGCCAGGAAGCCCAGGGCCGCGCCAAATTCGTGCTGCATGACGGCCCGCCCTACGCCAACGGCAACATCCATATCGGGCACGCGCTGAACAAGATCCTCAAGGACGTCGTGACCAAGAGCCAGCAGATGCTCGGCTTCGACTCCAACTATGTGCCTGGCTGGGACTGCCACGGCCTGCCGATCGAATGGAAGATCGAGGAAGAGAACTACCGCTCCAAGGGCAAGCAGAAGCCCGACTTCCGCGACTCCGCCGCGATGGTGGCGTTCCGGAAAGAGTGCCGCGCCTATGCGACACACTGGATCAACGTGCAGCGCGAGGAATTCAAGCGCCTCGGCATCATCGGCGACTGGGATCATCCCTATCAGACGATGAGCTATCCCGCCGAAGCGCAGATCGCCCGCGAGCTGATGAAGTTCGCCGCCAACGGCACGCTGTATCGCGGCTCCAAGCCGGTGATGTGGAGCGTGGTCGAGAAGACCGCGCTCGCCGAGGCCGAGGTCGAGTACGAGGACTACACCTCCGACATGGTCTGGGTAAAATTCCCGGTCACCTCGCCCGCGCATGGGGCGCTTGCTTCCGCCAGCGTCGTGATCTGGACCACCACACCCTGGACACTGCCCGGCAACCGCGCCATCTCGTTCTCACCGAAGATCGCCTACGGCCTCTACAAGGTCACGGATGCGGCCGCGGACAATTGGGCGAAGACCGGCGATCTCCTGATCCTGGCCGATGCGCTTGCAGCAGAGGTGTTCAAGCAGGCGCGCGTCACCGCCTATGAGAAGCTGCGCGACATTCCCGGCGATACGCTGGACGCCGTGGAGTGCGCCCATCCCTTGCGTGGCCTCGATGGCGGTTACGAGTTCATCGTGCCGCTGCTCGCAGGCGAGCATGTCACCGACGATACCGGCACCGGCTTCGTGCACACCGCGCCGAGCCACGGCCGCGAGGATTTCGACGTCTGGATGGCCAACACCCGCGAGCTCGATGAGCGCGGCATCTCGACCGCGATCCCCTACACTGTCGACGAGAACGGCGCCTATACCGCGCAGGCCCCCGGCTTCACCGGCAAGCGCGTGCTCAACGACAAGGGCGAGAAGGGCGATGCCAATGAGGCCGTGATCAAGGCGTTGGTCGAGGCCGGCAAGCTGCTCGCGCGGGGCCGCCTCAAGCACCAATATCCGCATTCCTGGCGCTCAAAGAAGCCGGTGATCTTCCGCAATACGCCGCAATGGTTCATCGCGATGGACAAGGACGTCAGCGAGAATGGCCACGCCAAGAAGGGCGATACGCTGCGGGCCCGCGCGCTGCATGCGATCTCGGTCACGCAATGGGTGCCGCCGTCGGGTGAGAACCGCATCAACGGCATGATCGCCAACCGCCCCGACTGGGTGATCTCGCGCCAGCGCGCCTGGGGCGTTCCGATCGCCGTGTTCGTGCGCGAGAAGAGCGACGGCTCGGCCGAGATCCTGCAGGACGAGATCGTCAACCAGCGCATCGCCGAGGCCTTCATGGAGGAAGGCGCCGACGCCTGGTACATGGACGGCGCCCGCGAGCGCTTCCTTGGATCGCGCGCGAAGGAAGACTGGAAGAAGATCGACGACATTTGCGACGTCTGGTTCGATTCCGGCTCCACGCACGCCTTCGTGCTCGAGGATCGCCAGAACTTCCCGCAGCTCGGCAATATCGTCCGCAAGGTCGACGGCGGCGACGACACCGTGATGTACCTGGAAGGCAGCGACCAGCATCGCGGCTGGTTTCACTCGTCGCTGCTGGAGAGCGCCGGCTCGCGCGGCCGCGCGCCCTACGACATCGTGCTCACCCACGGCTTCACGCTCGACGAGAACGGCCGCAAGATGTCGAAGTCGATCGGCAACACCGTGGAGCCTCAGAAGGTGATCAAAGATTCGGGCGCGGATATCCTGCGCCTGTGGGTCTGCGCCACCGACTATGCCGACGACCAGCGCATCGGCCCGGAGATCCTGAAGAACACCATCGAGACCTATCGCAAGCTGCGCAACACCGTACGCTGGATGCTGGGAACGCTGGATCACTACAAGCCGGCCGACGCAGTCGCGCCCGCCGAGATGCCTGAGCTCGAACGGCTGATGCTGCACGAGCTCGCGGTCCGCGCCGCCGTCGTCCGCAAGGCCTATCAGGAGTTCGACTACAAGACCGTGGTCGCGACCTTGTCCGCCTTCCTGAACAGTGAGCTCTCCGCGTTCTATTTCGACATCCGCAAGGACACGCTGTATTGCGATCCGCCGTCCTCGCCGACGCGCAAGGCGGCGCTGACCACGATCGACCTGTTGTGCAGCTCGATCCTGAAATGGCTGGCGCCTATCCTCAGCTTCACCGCGGAGGAGGCCTGGCGCATGTACAGGCCCGACGCCGAGCCCTCGGTGCACCTGACGCAGTTTCCCGACGACCTCGAAAGCCTGCGCGACGACAAGCTCGCCGCGAAGTGGGAAGCGATCCGCAACGTCCGCCGCGTCGTCACCGGTGCGCTGGAGCTCGAACGCGCCGCCAAGAACATCGGCTCGTCGCTGGAGGCATCACCGGTCATCTATGTCGCCGACCGCGACATGCTTGCGACGCTGTTCGACGCCGACCTCGCCGAGATCTGCATCACCTCGAACTACGAGGTGCGCGAGGGCGAGGCACCGGCTTCCGCATTCCGTCTCGATGCCGTTCCAGGTGTTGCAGTCGTGGTGGAAAAGGCGGTCGGTACCAAATGCGCCCGTTCCTGGAAGATTTCGCCGGCGGTGGGTGAAGACCCCGAATACCCCGACGTCACGCCGCGCGACGCCAAGGCGCTGCGCGAATGGAAGGCGCTGGGGGTCAGCGTTTAACTCTGCGTCGTCCCGGCGAAGGCCGGGACCCATAACCACGACCGCCGATTGCAGCGAAGGCTGATGACCACGAGTCCCTCAAACAACGACCGCCTCGGCGTATGGGTCCTGGCTTTCGCCAGGACGACGACGGAGCGTGTTGTGGCCGACCGCCCATGACCCCGCTCCGCGCCGGCATCCTCGCGGCCCTGCTCACGCTCGTGGCCGACCAAGCCTCAAAGCTCTGGCTGCTGAACGTGTTCGACCTCGCCCGTCGCGGCGCGGTCGAGGTGACCCCGTTCTTCGACCTGGTGCTGGCCTGGAACATCGGCATCAGCTTCGGCTGGCTCCAGAACGACGGCCAGGCGGCGCAAATGGCGCTGATGGCGGTCAAGGTCCTCGCCGTGGTTGCGCTGGCGATCTGGATGGCCCGCTCCCACACCCTGCTGGCAACCATCGCGCTCGGCCTGATCATTGGCGGCGCCGTCGGCAACGGCATCGACCGCCTGGCTTATGGCGCGGTGGTCGATTTCGCCCTGTTTCACATCAATATCGGCGGAAATACCTATAATTGGTACGTGTTCAATCTCGCGGACGTGGCCATCGTTGCTGGCGTGGCGGCGCTATTGTATGATTCCTTCCTGGGGGTACCCGCCGCAAAAGCGCCCTGATCCCGGCCGATACGGACCGGCAGGCGGAACCTTGCTTTTGCGAGGGATTATGCCGCGCGAGAGCGGCAAACTGCCACAATTTGGAACAGGTACAGTGATGCGCAGCTCGAAGACCAGCGGTTCGATGGTTGAAGACCCCCGGCAGGGGTTCTGGCGGGCGTTGAAATTGTCCGCTGTCGCGCTCGGCATCGGTCTCGTCATGTCGGCTGGCGCCGCCCGCGCCGGTGACGACGGTGAGGACGATGACGACATGACCTTCGAAGAGAAGCTCATCGACAATCTGATGTCCGGCATCGGCGCCAAGAGCATGGAGAAGAAGGGTATCGAGTACCGCGAGCGGTCGCCGCTGGTGGTGCCGCCCAAGCTTGACCTGCCGCCACCCGCCGGCGTTGAAGCCAAGAACGCACCAAACTGGCCGAAGGACCCTGACGAGAGACGCCGCAAGGAGGCGATCGCGCAGCGGAAGAAGGCCGTCAAGGCCACGGAAAGCTGGCAGGCCGGCCGGGCGTTGTCGCCCGCCGAGATGGAGGTCGGCAGGACAGCCGCACCCGAGCGCACGAGCAATGATCCTATTCAGCCGGGCACCAATGGCAATCCGTCGCTCAGCCCGGCCCAGCTCGGTTTCACCGGCGGCCTGTGGGGCATGATGTCGAACAACAAAGGCGAGGCGGCCAAGCAATTCACGACCGAGCCGCCGCGGCAGTCGCTGGTCGAGCCGCCGCCGGGCTACCAGACGCCGTCGCCGAGCTACGCCTATGGCGCCGGAGAGGACAAGACGAGGCGGACCTATTTCGACATCATGTCCGGCAAGGACAAGGAACAATAGCGCTCCTGTCCCTTTGCGACATCCCGACAGACGCGGTCCTGCGCCGGCGACTCGTGCACGCTGGACGCGGTCTTTGATTGCTGATCAGTAACTTGCGCCCGAGTCGAGTTCTCTGCTTCGTGACGCGAAGCGTTTGCCGCACGGTGTACCATGCCGTGCCTCCGAGCCGGACATCCGGGCTCGGCCTTTCATAAGGATCATGATGTCCTCTTACCGATCGGCTGCCCGCCTCCTTGCCGCGCTGCTTTCGACGAGTGTCCTGACGGCCGGCGCGTCCCTTGCTCAGACCACGGTGACATCGGCTCCGCCCGCCAGCCTCACGCTTGGCAATGGCATGCAGGTCGTGGTGATTCCCGATCATCGCACCCCCGTCGTCACGGAAATGATCTGGTACAAGGTCGGCTCGGCGGACGAGACGCCGGGCAAGTCCGGGCTCGCGCACTTCCTCGAGCACCTGATGTTCAAGGGCACATCGAAGCATCCGGTCGGCGAATTCTCCCAGACCGTGCTCCGCGTCGGCGGCAACGAGAACGCCTCGACCTCGGTCGACTACACCAACTACTACCAGCGCGTGCCGCGGGAACAGTTGCCGACCATGATGGAGTTCGAGGCCGACCGCATGACCGGCCTGATCCTCAAGGACGAGAACGTGTTGCCCGAGCGCGACGTCGTGCTCGAAGAATACAACATGCGCGTTGCCAACAATCCGGACGCGCGGCTGAACGAGCAGATCATGGCCGCGCTCTATCTCAACCATCCCTACGGCCGGCCGGTGATCGGCTGGCACCAGGAGATCGAGAAGCTCGACCGCGAGGATGCGCTCGCCTTCTACCGCCGCTTCTATGCGCCGAACAACGCGATCCTGGTGATCGCCGGCGACGTCGAGCCCGCCGACATCCGCCCGCTGGTCGAGCGCAATTTCGGCTCCATCCCGGCCCAACCCGCCATCCCGGCGCGCCGCGTCCGCCCGCAGGAGCCGGAGCCCGCGGCGCCGCGCACCGTGACCCTGGCCGATCCGCGCGTCGAGCAACCCGGCTTGCGACGCTATTACCTGGTGCCCTCGGCGACCACGGCTGCGGCCGGCGAAAGCGCGGCCCTCGACGTGCTGGCGCAGCTGATGGGCAGCGGCAGCAATTCCTATCTCTACCGTGCGCTCGTGGTCGACAAGCCGCTCGCGGTCTCCGCCAGCGCCAGCTATTCGAGCATCTCGCTCGACCCGACCCAGTTCGCGATCTCGGCTTCGCCCAAATCCGGGGTCAGCTTCGCCGAGGTCGAGCAGGTGGTCGACGGCGTCATTGCCGACGTCGCGCAGAATCCGATCCGCGCCGAGGATCTCGAGCGGGTCAAGACCCAGCTCATCGCCGAGGCGATCTACGCCCAGGACAACCAGGCGGTACTGGCGCGCTGGTATGGCGGCGCATTGACCACGGGCCTGTCGATCGAGGACATCCGGAGCTGGCCCGACCGCATCCGCGCCGTCACCGCCGAGCAGGTCCGCACCGTCGCGCAGAAATGGCTCGAGAAGAAGCGCTCGGTGACGGGCTATCTGATCAAGGACACCGGCGCCGCCAAGCGCGAGGAGAAGCGTTCGTGACCTATCCCTTCCTTCGACGCGTTGCGTTCTCCTTTGCCACCGGCGCGGCACTCGCGCTCGCTACCGTCTCGCCGTCGCAGGCGGCGGCAAAGATCCAGCATTTGACCTCGCCGGGCGGCATCGAGGCCTGGTTCGTGCAGGATGCGACCGTGCCGCTGATCGCCATGGAATATTCCTTTGCCGGCGGATCGGCCCAGGATCCCAAGGACAAGTCGGGCGTCGCCAATCTGGTCGGCGATCTCCTCGACGAAGGCTCTGGCGATCTCGATTCCAAGACCTTCCATGAGCGGCTCGACCGCCGCGCCATCGAGCTCTCCTTCTCCGCCACCCGCGACACGTTCCGCGGCAGCCTGCGCATGCTGCGCGACAACAAGGACGAGGCCTTCGACCTGCTGCGGAGCGCGCTGACCTCGCCGCATTTCGAAACGGCCGATGTCGAGCGCATCCGCTCGCAGGTGATCTCGGGCCTGCGCCGCGAGACCACCAACCCGACCTCGCTGGCGAGCCGCAAATTCCTGGAGGTCGCCTTCGGCGATCATCCTTATAGCCGTCAGTCCAACGGCAACCTCGACAGCGTTCCGACCATCACGGTTGCCGACATGAAGGATTATGTCGGCCGCGTGCTCGCCAAGGACACGCTGAAGATCGCAGTGGTTGGCGATGTCGATCCGGCCACGCTCGGCAAGCTGCTCGACCACACTTTTGGTGGCCTGCCCGCCAAGGCCAACCTCGTGCCGGTCCCCGACGTCGAGGCCGCCAAGCCGCCGCAACGCGCCTTCGTGACGCTCGACGTGCCCCAGACCGTGATCACCTTCGGCGGCCCCGGGGTGAAGCGCAGCGATCCGAACTTCATGGCGGCCTATGTCGTCAACCACATCCTCGGCGGCGGCGGGCTGTCCTCGCGGCTCTATCGCGAGGTGCGCGAGAAGCGCGGGCTGGCCTATTCGGTGTTCGAATCGCTGCTCTGGATGGAGCATTCGGCGGTCTTCATCGGCAATACCGGTACCCGCGCCGACCGTGCCGGCGATACCATCGACGCCATCGACAAGGAAGTGCGCCGGATCGCCGAGGAAGGCCCGACGCAGAAGGAGCTCGACGAGGCCAAGTCCTACCTCAAGGGCTCGCAGATGCTGGCGCTCGACACCTCCTCGAAGCTTGCGCAGGCGCTGCTGCAATATCAGCAGGACAAGCTGCCGATCGACTATATCGAGAAGCGCAACGCCGTCGTCGATGCGGTCACCATGGACGACGCCAAGGCGGCGGCAAAGCGCCTCTGGGGCCAAGGCCTCCTGACCGTCGTCGTCGGCCGCGCTCCGCAGGCCGCGGCGCAACCGGCAGCCGCACCGGCGACGAAGTCGAACTGACGTCTTCCGTAGGCTTCGTGAATGGCCGGGCTCGCCCGGCCATTTGCATTTCGGGGCGCCATTGCCGAACTTGGGCGTCCGGGATATGTCCGGGCATCACGAATGGTGCCACCATGCTGCGGATATCCCGCGATCTCGTCATCGACGAGGACGACATCGAGATCGGCTTTGTCCGCGCCTCCGGCCCGGGCGGGCAGAACGTCAACAAGGTCGCGACCTCGGCGCAATTGCGCTTCGACACCCGGAAGCTGACGCTTCCGGAGGATGCCGCGCTGCGCCTCGCCCGGCTCGCAGGGCAGCGCATGACCAAGGACGGCGTCATCGTGATCCAGGCCCAACGCTTCCGCACCCAGGAGCGCAACCGCCAGGACGCCATCGACCGCCTCACGGAGATGCTCGGCGAAGCCATGATCCGGCCGAAGCCGCGGCGCGCGACAAAGCCGACCTTTGGCTCCAAGCAGCGCCGGCTCGAGGGCAAGAAGCGCCGCAGCGACATCAAGTCGAAGCGTGGGCGCGATTTCGACGACTAGCAGACACAACGAAAGAACTCCGGCCGCAGGGCGACCGGAGTTCTGCCGTCTCACTCCATTGGCTAGTAGCGCTTGCCCGTGGCTGCACCGCCTGTCGCGGACTCGTCGGCGGTCCCTTTGTGTGCAGCACTGCCCGTGGTGCCAACCGTGCCCCGGGTGCCCTTCGTCGGCTTCATGCCCGCCGTCTCGCCCGCCGCGCCCGGCTGGGCGCTCATCTCCTCGTCGCCGCTGCCCATTGTGCTGCCTTGCATGGGTTTGCTTTGCACGGTGCCGCTAGGCCTCGCGCCAGACGACGTACCTTGCGCGAGAACCGGTGTCACAATGAGAGCCGAGACGGCGCATGCGATTGCGGAGGTCTTCACCAACTTCATCCATTTCTCCTGGATTTTCGCGATGATCGGTTCGGCGGCTTGATGCGCCGTCCGCCTGAGCCGAACCAGTCCATCGCGTTACGAGCTCGAACGGCGCGACCGCGATGCAACCCGTCTCGTGTGGTGATCGTTTAGGGATTTGACGGCGGTTTCGCGGAATTTTCCTCCGCATATACGGCAGCGCGGAACAACGCACTCGCGCGCATCTCCGCACGCAGCGAAACAGCCCGCTACTACCACCGCATGTTTTGCCACGCCTAGAATTTGCGCACGCTGAATTGACGTGGATGGGCGGGCTTTTGACGATGCGCGCGATCGTGCTGGGATTGTGCACCGCGATGGTGCTGGTGCAGGTGGCCGAGGCGCAGATGCCCTTGCCGGCTGCGAAGCCGCCGGATGGCGCAACACTGTTCAAGCAGCAATGCGCGGTGTGCCACACCACGAACCTGTCAGAACCGGTGCGGCAGGGCCCGCCGCTGGTCAGGATCGTCGGGCGGCCCGCCGGCAAGGTCGAAGGCTTTCACTATTCAGAGCCCCTCGCAAAAGCTGCTTTCGCCTGGGACGAGACGACGCTCGACGCCTGGCTGACCAATCCGCAAGCGGTGATTCCCGGCGTCGTCATGGTCTACCGGCAGGCGAAGCCGGAGACGCGCGCCGCCATCATCGCCTTTCTTAAGGAGCAGAACTGAATGGCAAAGCCGGTCCATTCCATGATCCGCGCACTCGACGAGGTGCGCTCGCTCGACTTTTACAGACGGGCCTTTGGCCTGGAAATCACCGACCGTTTGAAGTTCGCAGACTTTGCCCTGATCTATCTGCGTCATCCCTCCTCGCCCTTCGAGTTGGAGCTGACGGTCAATTTCGATCGCAAGGAGCCGTATGCGCTCGGCGACGGTTACGGACATCTCGCCGTGGTGGTGGAGGATCTCGATGCCGAACACGCCCGTTTCGAGCGCGAGAAGCTCGCACCGGGCCCGCTGCGCGACTTCAAGCACGACGGCAAAACGCTAGCGCGCTTCTTCTTCGTGAGTGATCCCGACGGCTACAAGATCGAGGTGATCCAGCGCGGCGGACGTTTCAACTGATCGACCACAAAATTCAAATCACGAAAATCGAAGGAGGAATGCCATGAGAGAAGTCGATCGTCGAAGCAAGCACAGCCGCCGCGTCTTTCTCAAGGGCGCCGCGACCGCCATGCCCATCGCGGCAGTCGCGGCCAGCGTCGCCGTCAGCGTCGAGGGCGCATGGGCCGACGAGACCAGTGCGCTTTCGCCCACAACGATGAAGACGCTGCTGAAGGTCGCGCGCGATATTTATCCGCACGATTTCCTCGGCGACAGCTACTACATCACCGCGATCAAGCCGTGGGACGGCAAGGCGGCGAAGGACGCGTCCGTCAAGTCGCTGATCAGCGACGGCATCACACGGCTCGATCAGAATGCGCGTGATCGCCACAAGGTGGCTTACGCCGAAGTGCCCTGGGAAGCCGACCGCGTGGTGCTCCTGAAAGAGATCGAGCAGAGCGAGTTCTTCCAGAAGGTGCGCGGCGACCTCATCGTCTCTCTCTACAACCAAAAAGAGGTCTGGCCGCGGTTCGGCTACGAGGGCTCCTCCGCCGAACACGGCGGCTACATCAACCGCGGCTTCGCCGACATCGACTGGCTGCCGAAGGCTTAAGGCTCACCCAACGGTTCAGGAGAACGCATATGGAAAAATTCGATCTGAACGACTCCAGCGTTGTGGTGATCGTCGGCTCCGGTGCCGGCGGCGGCACGCTGGGCAACGAGCTCGCACAGAAGGGCATCAAGGTCGTGATTCTCGAAGCAGGTCCCCGCATCGAGAATCAGGACTTCGTCAATGACGAGTGGGAGAGTTTCTCGCAGCTCGCCTGGACCGATGCGCGCACCACATCGGGATCATGGCGCGTCGCAAAAGACTTCTCGGGTCTTCCCGCCTGGATCGTCAAGGCGGTCGGCGGCTCGACCACACACTGGGCCGGCGCGTCGCTGCGGTTCGACGAGCACGAGTTCAAGGTGAAGAGCACCTACGGCAACATTCCCGGCGCCAACCTGCTGGACTGGCCGGTCACGCTCGCGGAGATGGAGCCGTGGTACGCCAAGGCCGAGAACAAGATGGGCGTGACCCGCACCAACGGCATTCCCGGACTTCCCGGCAACAATAACTTCAGAGTGATGGAGGCCGGCGCGAAGAAGCTCGGATACAAGACGGTGCACACCGGCAACATGGCGATCAACAGCCAGCCGCGCGACGGACGCGGCGCCTGTCAGCAGATCGGCTTCTGCTTCCAGGGCTGCAAGTCCGGCGCGAAATGGTCGACACTCTACACCGAGATACCCAAGGGCGAGGCGACCGGCAATCTCGAGGTTCGCCCCGCCAGCATGGCGGTCAAGATCGAGCACGATGCCGGCGGCAAAGTCACCGGCGTGGTTTACGCCGACGAGAGCGGTGCAATGCAGCGCCAGAAGGCGCGCATCGTTGCTGTCGCCGGCAATTCGATTGAAAGCCCACGGCTGCTGTTGAACAGCGCATCCACGATGTTCCCCGACGGCCTCGGCAACTCAAGCGGTCAGGTCGGCCGCAATTACATGCGCCACATGACCGGCAGCGTCTATGCCGTGTTCGAGAAGTCGGTGCACATGTATCGCGGCACCACCATGGCCGGCATCATCCGCGACGAGGCCGCCAACAATCCGAAGCGCGGCTTCGTCGGCGGCTACGAGATGGAGACGCTGTCGCTCGGACTGCCCTTCATGGCGGCGTTCCTCAACCCCGGCGCCTGGGGACGCCCGTTCACCGCCGCGCTCGACGGTTATCCCAGGATGGCCGGCATGTGGCTGGTCGGCGAGGACATGGCGCAGGAGACTAACCGCATCACGCTCGATCCGACCGTGAAGGACAAGTTCGGCCAGCCGGTCGCAAGCGTGCACTTCGACGATCATCCCAACGATCTCGCGATGCGCGCGCACGCCTACAAGCAGGGTGCGGCGGTCTACGACGCCGTCGGCGCCACCGTGAGCTATCCGACACCGCCCTATCCGAGCACCCACAATCTCGGCACTAACAGGATGAGCGAGAAGCCGCGAGACGGCGTGGTCAACAAGTTCGGCCAGAGCCACGACGTCAAGAACCTGTTCGTCTCCGACGGCAGCCAATTCACCAGCGGTGCTGCCTGCAATCCGACGCTGACCATCGTTTCGCTGGCGATCCGGCAGGCGGACTACATTGCAGGCGCGATGCAGAAGAGGGAGATCTGACGCCCGACGTCCATCGGCTCGGAATGGAGCACACCGTTCGCTCCCCGTCATTGCGAGCGACGCGAAGCAATCCAGAATCCCACCGCGGTGACGGTCTGGATTGCTTCGTCGCAAGAGCTCCTCGCAATGACGGTGGGGCTATTCAGCCGCATCAAGAATGGGTGCGACGGCGACCTTGAAATCCCGTACCGGCGCCAAGCTCCGGGAGCGATAGATCAGGCAGGAGCAGCGCAGCAACGAGGCAAAATTGTTGACCTCGCCGTGATGGTCGAGCACCTCGTTGTAGAGCGTTGTCAGGAACTTGCCGACGCTCATGTTCTCCTTGGCCGCGATCTCCTCCAGCGTGTCCCAGAACGCCATTTCCAGACGAATCGAGGTGCAATGCCCACCAATCCGTAAGGAGCGGGTCTGGGATTCGTAGTCGCGTTGGGGCTGATGCGCGAAGAGATGGCACATGGTGTCCTCCCGTCCTGTTGCCGTTTTTCGCGATGCTACACCGCAGCCCGGTAGCCCACAATCGGGACGGCAGCCGGAGATCGATCCATCCCGGTTGCGCGATTCTCTCGAACGTCCAATCCCGTCAATGCGATAGACAGCCCTTTTCCCCAGCCCGCCACGTTCCTGTTGCCCAACACATGCTTTTGACGCAACACGGCCTAGAATAGCGTTCTCCGCGAATCCAGATCGAAGCCCAAGATCGAAGCCGAAAATCGAGTTTCATGCCCGTCCGTCAATTACCCGAACAGGTCGTCAACCGCATCGCCGCCGGCGAGGTGGTCGAACGTCCTGCGAGCGTGGTCAAGGAACTGGTCGAGAACGCCATCGATGCCGGCGCGAGCAGGATCGACGTCTTTACCGATGGCGGCGGGCGCCGGCGGATCGGCATCACCGACGACGGCGGCGGCATGACCGCCAGGGACCTGTCACTGGCGGTCGAGCGTCACGCCACCTCCAAGCTCGACGACGAGGACTTGCTGCAGATCCGAACGCTCGGATTCCGCGGCGAGGCGCTGCCCTCGATCGGTTCTGTGGCGCGGCTTGCCATCACCACGCGGCACGCCGGCGAGCCGCACGCCTGGGCGCTCAATGTCGAGGGCGGCGATAAATCCGAGATCATGCCCGCGGCGCTGGCCCACGGCACGCGGGTCGAGGTCAATGACCTCTTCTACGCGACGCCGGCGCGGCTGAAGTTCTTGAAGACCGACCGGACCGAGGCGGAAGCCATCCGTGAGGTGGTGCGGCGCCTCGCGATGGCGCGGCCGGAAATCGCCTTCACGCTCGCGGGCGAAGAGCGCGCGCCGGTGACCTGGGCTGCGGCGCTGCCCGGCGTCGCCGGTCGCCTGACGCGTCTCGGCGACATCCTGGGGGCAGAGTTCCGCAACCATGCCATCGAGGTCCATGCCGAGCGCGAGGGCGTGGTGGTCGCCGGCTATGCCGCAGCACCTGCGCTGACCAAGGCCAACGCGCTCGGGCAATATCTCTTCGTCAACGGCCGCCCGGTACGCGACAAGCTGATCTTAGGGGCGGTGCGCGGGGCCTATGCCGACTATCTGCCGCGCGACCGTCATCCGGTGCTGGCGCTGTTCGTCACGCTCGATCCGCGCGAGGTCGACGCCAACGTGCATCCGGCCAAGACCGAGGTGCGGTTTCGCAACGCCGGCCTCGTCCGTGCGCTGATCGTGCACGGATTGAAGGAAGGGCTTGCACGGGAGGGCCGGCGTACGGCGGCCAACAGCGGCGAGAGCGCGCTGTCCTCGTTCCGGCCCGCCTTCACGCCGCCGCGCCCAGCGAGCTGGGACTGGCGCGCCTCGCCCTCGGCCCCGGTCGCGCCGATGCCGTCATTCGACGGTGCGGCCGCGCCCGCCTTCGCCGAGCGCGCGCAGGCAGCGTTCGACGTCGGTGCGCCCAGTGCGGACGTGCGGATCGAGAGCCAGCCCGTCGGCGACCTGGTCGACCGTCCGCTCGGCGCGGCACGCACCCAGATCCACGAGACCTATATCGTCTCGCAGACCCGCGACGGCCTGATCATCGTCGACCAGCACGCCGCGCATGAACGCATCGTCTATGAACGGCTGAAGGCCTCGCTGGCTACTAATGGCGTGCAGCGGCAGATCCTGCTGATCCCCGAGATCGTCGAGATGGATGAGGCCACGGTGGAGCGCCTGCTCGAGCGCAGCGAGGAACTGGGGTCGTTCGGCCTTGCGATCGAATCCTTCGGCCCCGGCGCGGTTGCGGTGCGCGAGACGCCGTCGCTGCTCGGCAAGACCAACGCAGGCGGGCTCTTGCGCGACCTTTCCGAGCACATGGCCGAGTGGGACGAGGCGCTGCCTCTGGAGCGCCGCTTGATGCACGTCGCCGCCACCATGGCCTGCCACGGCTCGGTGCGCGCCGGCCGAAGGCTGCGGCCGGAAGAGATGAACGCACTGCTCCGCGAGATGGAGGAGACCCCGAACTCCGGCCAGTGCAATCACGGCCGTCCGACCTATGTCGAGCTGAAGCTGTCGGATGTCGAGAAGCTGTTCGGGCGAAGGTAATGTTCGAAGTTACGGCTTCAAAAACACGAACTCCGTGTCGTCATAAGCGCGCCGCTCCAATTCCTCGAAGCCCTCCGGCGTGACGAATTGCGCAGCCTTTGCCTCTTCCACGACGAGCAGCGCGCCCGGCGTGAGCCAGCCGCCATCGCGCAAGCTCGCAAGCGCCTTCTCCGCAAACCCCTTGCCATAAGGCGGATCGAGAAACACCAGCGAGAACGGCTCGACCGGATGCGCAGGGCCGAGATCGGTCGCATCGCGGCGGTAGACTTTTGTCACGCCACCCAAGCCCAGCGTCTCGACATTGTTCCGCAGCAGGGCGCGCGCTTCCGCGCCGTTGTCGACGAACAGCGTGAACTTCGCGCCGCGTGACGACGCCTCGATCCCCAGCGCACCGGTGCCGGCAAAGAGATCGAGCACGCGCGCATCCGCAATCGGATCGTCATAGGCGTGCACGAGGATGTTGAACACGGACTCGCGCAGGCGGTCCGCCGTGGGGCGGATGTCGCGCGAGGACGGTGAGGCCAGATTGCGCCCCTTCAAGCGACCGCCGACGACGCGCAACGTCAGTCCTCCTTCGGCGCCAGATCGCGCTTGCCATGATAGCCGCGCTTGGGACGGCGCGGCGGGCCGTAGCCGCTCGCCTCAGCCTCGTTGCGCTCGCGCGCTTCCTCGCTGCCGGTGCGTTGCACCAGCACGCGGCGGCCCTTGCGGTCGTTGATCACGCCGCGCTTGGTCGCCGGCTTCTTTTCGCGCGGCGCGTCGTCTCCCTCATGCGAGGCAGATTTCTGCGGCACGTCGAACTGGGCGCCCGATTTCTCGATGATCTTTTCGCCGAGCTGGTCGCGCAGCACGCGGGACTTGATTTCCTCGACCTGGCCTTCGGGGACCTCGCCGAGCTGGAACGGGCCGTAGGACACCCGGATCAGCCGGTTCACCTCGAGTCCGAGATGCGCGCAGACGTTGCGCACTTCGCGGTTCTTGCCCTCGCGGATCGCGAAAACCAGCCAGACATTGGCGCCCTGGTCACGCTCCAGCGTGGCGTCGATCGGACCGTATTTGACGCCCTCGATCTCGATGCCGTTCTTCAGCTCGTCGAGCTGCGCCTGCGTGACGTCGCCATGGGCGCGGACACGGTAGCGGCGCAGCCAGCCGGTGTCCGGCAGCTCGAGCGTGCGCGCGAGCCCGCCATCATTGGTGAGCAGCAGCAGGCCCTCGGTGTTGAAGTCGAGCCGGCCGATCGAGATCAGCCGCGGCAGGCCTTCGGGCAGATTGTCGAACACGGTCGGACGCCCCTCGGGGTCGTCATGCGTCGTCATCAGGCCGCGCGGCTTGTGATAGAGGAACAGCCGCGTGCGCTCGCGTTCCGGCAACGGCTTGCCGTCGATGGTGACGACATCGTTCGAGGTGATGTCGAGCGCAGGCGAACTGATGACCCGGCCGTTGACGCTGACGCGGCCCTGCGTGACCATCTCCTCGGCGTCGCGGCGCGAGGCGAGGCCCGCACGCGACAGTACCTTGGCGATACGCTCGCCGGCCTTCTTCGGCTTGACCTCTTCCTCGCGGCGCGGCCGCCGCTCGGAATCACGATCGCGCTCGCGATAGGCGCCGCGACCACCGAAGGCGGGACGTTTCTCGAAGATCCTGCTCTCGTCCTCGTTTTCGCGACGTGGACGATCGCCAGAACGCGCTTCGCTGCGGGGATGCTCATGCCAGTCGGAACGGCCCTCGGAGCGCTCGCGTGGACGATCGAACTTGGGACGATCGAATTTGGGCCGCTCGCGGAACGGACGGTCACCCGATGGACGATCGTCGCGCGAACGCGAAAAGCGCGGACGGTCGTCGCCGCCGCCTTGCCGATCGTCGCGCTTCTGCCAGGGCTTGTCCTGACCGCGGTCGCTGCCGCCGAAATCCTTGCGCGGACCCTTGCTGAAGTCCTTGCGCGGCGGCCGGTCACCGCGCGGAGCCGCATCGCGCTTCTGCCAGGGTTTTGAATCGCTGCGATTGCGGTCCGGTGCGCCGCGCGAAAACTTCCGCTCGCCGTCGAACTTGCGTTCCGGACGGTCGCCACGCGGCGCGTAAGGTCGCTTGTCGCCAAACTTCGCGTCACCGGTTCGGCCGGCCGGACGGGAATCGTCGCGATCCCTGCGCGGCGGACGGTCATCACGCCCATAGGACGGACGATCACCGCGCGGCTTGAACGGCCGCTTCTCGCCATCGCGCGAGGGGCGATCGGAAAATGGGCGGTCGCCACGGGGCTTGAACGGGCGCTTCTCGCCGTCGCGCGACGGACGATCGGAAAACGGACGGTCCTCACGCGGCTTGAAGGGCCGATCGCCACGCGGCTTGAAGCTGCGCTCGCCACGATCCTCGCCGCGCGGCCGGTCTTCGCGCGGCCGGTCTTGGCGATTGAACTTCGGGCGATCGCTGAAGTCGCGGCGCGGGGGATCGCCCTCCTCGCGGCGGCGGAATGATGGACGGCTGTCGCGGTCGCCGCGGGGCGGGCGGGCGTCGCCTTTGTCCCCGGGAGGGCCGCGCTTGGCGAACTTCTTGTCGGGTCCGCGTGGCTTGCCGGAGCGGCCCTTGGCCGGACCTCCCTTGGCCGGGCCGCGATCACGACGGCCGCGGGAATCGTTGTCTTTGTCGCTGTCGCGAGGCATGAATAATCTCACTCAGGGGGTGGCCAGAAAGCATTGTGCGCGCTCGTCTCGAGCCGCATGCTCAGGCAAAATCGGTAAGCACTTCTGCTGAAGGCGCAGCTACTAGCAGGTTTCTCGCGATGATACGAGGCTTGAAAGCCCCCTCTTTCATGGATTTGGCGCTCAAAACGGCCGAAAACGCCGGAAAGGCGGGCGAAGTTCCGATCGGATGCGTCGTGGTCCGCAATTACGAGGTCATCGCCACCGCGGCGAACCGGACGCTGACCGACTACGACCCCACGGCTCATGCCGAGATCGTTGCGCTGCGCGAGGCGGCCAAAAAGATCGGCAGCGAGCGCCTGGTCGACTGCGACCTCTACGTGACGCTGGAGCCCTGCACCATGTGTGCGGGCGCGATCTCGTTTGCAAGGGTGAGGCGGCTGTATTACGGCGCCGCCGACCCCAAGGGCGGCGCGGTTGAATCAGGGGTGCGGTTCTTCACCTCGCCGACCTGCCATCACGTCCCGGATGTCTATTCCGGGGTCGGCGAAAGCGAGGCGGCGCGGCTGCTCAAGGACTTCTTTCGGGAGCGGCGCTAAGGCGCGGCAAAGAACTCACGCAGCGCCTTGGCGGTGATGTCGGGATTTTCCTCGGTGAGGAAGTGCCCCGAATCCACCGGCTGGCCTTCGACGTTGGTCGCCCATTGCTTCCAGATATCGAGCGGGGTGGCGGCGGCCTGCGCCACGCCGGCGTTGCCCCACAGCGCCAGCATCGGAATCGTGATCTTCTTGCCGGCCTCGAAATCGGCCTTGTCGAGATCGTAGTCGAAATAGGCGCCGGCGCGATAATCCTCGCACATCGCGTGCACCCGGGCGGGATCGCGGAACGGGGCGATGTAGTGTTCGAGCGCGCGCGCGTCGATGGCCTCGAGCGTCTTCGATTTGGTCTGGCTCGCCATCTTGAAGCGCAGGAAGAACTCGCCATTGCTCGCAATCAGCGTCTCCGGCAATGGCGCGGGCTGCGCCAGAAACGTCCAGTGATAGATCTTCAGCGCGTAGGCACGGTTCATCCGCTCCCAGTAATTATAGGTCGGCAGGATATCGAGCACCGCAAGCTTCGACAGCCGGCCGGGATGATCTAGCGCCAGCCGATAGGAGACGCGGCCGCCGCGGTCGTGGCCGGCGAGCGCGAAGTGCACGTGGCCGAGGCGCTCCATCGCCTCCACCATCGCTTTCGCCATTGCGCGCTTGCTGTAGGGCATGTGCAGCGCGTCGCTCTCGGGCATGTCGGACCAGCCATAGCCGGGCAGATCGGCGATGATCAGCGTGAAGGCATCGGCCAGCTGCGGCGCGACGCGGTGCCACATCACGTTGGTCTCGGAGAAGCCGTGCAGCAGCAGCAGCGGCGGGCCCTTGCCGCCGACGCGGGCGAAGATGCGGCCGAAGGAGGTGTTGATCCATTCCGAGGCGAAGCCGGGATAGAGGTCGGCGAGATCGGACATCTTGTGCATCCTTATCTGTCAGCGTGGGATCTGCTCGGTCTTGAGCATGCCCCAAAACAAAAAGTCGAAAAACAACCCCATGCACAGTAGCTAAGTCCAACAGCGGCCTACACAATTTCGGAGTGCCGACAGCGCGGCTGCACATTGCGCGCGGGTGCGAAAAAAGCCTGTCAGCTCTTGGACTTCTCGGCGTCCACCGCCTGCCAGCCGATGTCGCGGCGGCAAAAGCCTTCCGGCCAGTTGATGCGGTCGACGGCCTGATAGGCGCGCACCTGCGCCTCCGTCACGGTCTTGCCGAGCGCGCAGACATTGAGCACGCGGCCGCCATTGGCGAGGATGGCGCCGTCCTTCTCGACCGTGCCGGCGTGGAAGATCTCGGCGGTCTCGACCCTGGCGGCGTCCTCGAGCCCCTCGATCCGCGTGCCTTTCTGATAGTCGCCGGGATAGCCCTTCGCGGCCATCACCACCGTGAGCGCGGCCTCCGGATGCCAGCGGAGGTCAAAGTTCTTCAGCTGCCCGTCGCAGGCGGCGAGGAACGCCGGCACGATGTCCGACATCATCCTGAGCATCAGCACCTGGCACTCGGGATCGCCGAAGCGCACGTTGAACTCGAACAGTTTTGGCCCTTGCGTCGTCAGCATGATGCCGGCGTAGAGGATGCCGCGAAACGGCGTGCCGCGCTGCTTCATGCCTGATACCGTCGGCAGGATGATCTTGGCCATGATCGCGTCGTGGATCGCGGGCGTCACCAGCGGCGTCGGCGAATAGGCGCCCATGCCGCCGGTGTTCGGACCGACGTCATGATCGAACACGCGCTTGTGGTCCTGCGCGGACGCCAGCGGAATGGCGGTCTCGCCGTCGCACAGCGCGAAGAAACTGATCTCGCGGCCCGGCAAAAACTCCTCGATCACGACCTCGGCGCCGGCCTCGCCAAAGGTGCCGTCGAACATCATGGCGATGGCGTCCTCCGCCTCGCGCACCGACTTGGCGACGACGACGCCCTTGCCGGCAGCAAGACCGTCGGCCTTGACCACGATCGGCGCGCCCTGGCTCTGGACGTAGGCGCGCGCATCGGCGGCGTTGGTGAATCGCTTGTAGGCGCCGGTCGGAATGCCGAATTCGGTGCACAGCGCCTTGGTGAAGCCCTTCGAGCTTTCGAGCTGGGCGGGGATCCTGTCCGGCCCGAACGCCTTGATGCCGGCGGCGGTTAGGTCATCGACGATACCGGCCGCCAGCGGCGTCTCCGGGCCGACCACCACGAGCTCGACCGCATTCGTCTTGCAGAAGTCGATCACGGCGGCATGGTCGGCGACGTCCAGCGCCACGCATTCCGCCTCGCGCGCGATCCCGGCATTGCCCGGCGCGCACCAGAATTTGGTCACCAGGGGAGAGGCTGCGATCTTCCACGCCAGAGCATGTTCGCGGCCGCCGGAACCAAGCAGGAGAATGTGCATCGAGGGCTCAGAAAAAAGGGGGTTGCTGGGGGCGGAGGTCGCATGAATCGGGGCGGGGCTCAAGGGGTGTGGCCTCCGAACTCCCCGTCATTACGGGGCGGCGAAGCCGCTGTCCCTTTTCCTTGCGGGAGAGTAGAGCCCTCCAGATATTAGCTAGTTGCGGGTTTCAAGTCCCCTAGAAATCCCTACGTGTCATTCTGGAAGCCAAGGCTTACACGGTGCTCCAGGTAGCGGCTTGCTACCGTGATTTTGTTTGGTGCTCCTGTGAATAGCGGGTGGGCGGTAGCGATCTGCGGATTGCTGGCCTGTGTTGTGTCATCGTCCTGTGATCGCTGATTCTCAGGATGTCCTATGAGCGAAGTCAATGACCCCAGTCAGGTGCAGCAACTAAAAGCCGGAGACCGGCTTTGGGTATGGCTGGCGGAAGAGCCGTCAGCCCTCGAAATCGACCTAGCGGATGCTCTCACCGTTTTCCCAAAATTGGAAAATCCTGAAGACCCAGAAGATAACAATGGAGTCTTTCAAGTTAGAATATACTCATGGCGCGGCAGCCCAGACTTCACACAGGACTTTCTGAAAACGCATCTGCCTAATTCCGTCGAATTACCCTTCGAAAGAATGATCAAGTTCGTGAAAATCGACGAAAAAATAGAGTTCTCTATTCCAGTCGCTACACTATCTTTTTCGCACAGCGCAGAAGCTGGAGCAGTCCACGTCAGTCCTCTTAAATATTCCTTCTGGGATCAGACGTTGATGATATTGGCATCTCGCCAATCTAACCATGATCGCAAGGACTCGGCGCTGACTGGGTCGTTTGATTCACTCGGGCTTGTTTCGTTACTTTCAGGCCAAATTTTGCATGGCGGCTGTTTGTTGTCCTCATACTTCTGCATTACTCGGAAAAAATTTCTTAGCGGGACGCTAGGCGTCGTTACTCAGTCCTCTACGGACTGGGCACCGCTCCAATTTACGAGTGCCAATCAAGACGGACTCGATGCGCGAGATGATCGGACCCATGCCGCACTTTGGTTTGCCGGTTCAGCATTTTCGTCGAACGACAACGCGTCCAAAATCGTCTCGTATATCACCGCACTGGAAATATTGATGGGGAAGAATTTGCAAAACTATCTAAGCCCCCTTTATCGCGAAGATAAGGAGCTACAAAAGCTGGCATTGGAAAAGTTAACGGCCTTAAAGAGCCTTCGTGGTGACCTCGTGCATAAAGGTCGTCGCGTCATCCTCTCGGCAGAACTCGAAAGATACGCGCAAGCATTTATCCTCGATGCAATCCGTCACAACAACAATGTAGCCACAGACGTCTTTGCTGTGCAAAGCGTGGCCTTGGCTATTATGACTGCCTCCGCGCGAGCAGCCACGCCGGAATTCTCATAGAGATGATGATTTGGCGGGCCACCAGCCTCGCGATCAACCGATGCTCAAGCCCGTAGGGTGGGTTGAGCCCTTGCGAAACCCATCGGACTTGTTTCGTGGTAACGTCCCGCCATGACCTCGTACCGCCGCAACTTCGTTTCGGGTGGGTGTTTCTTCTTCACCGTCAACCTGGCGGAGCGGAAGCTAGCGTTGCTGACGGATCATATCGGGTTATTGCGCACGGCGTTTCGCGAAACGCACCGACGCCATCCATTCACGATCGATGCCATCGTGGTGCTGCCTGATCACCTTCACACGGTGTGGACATTACCGGAAGGTGATGCCGATTTTGCAATGCGCTGGCAGTTGATCAAATCCACCTTTTCGCGCGGTCTGGCGCGCAACGAGAGGATATCCCCAAGCCGCGCGGCCAAAGGTGAACGGGGCATCTGGCAACGCAGATATTGGGAGCACACCATTCGCGACGAAGCCGATTTCGCGCGGCATGTAGACTATGTTCATATCAATCCGGTCAAGCACGGGCTCGTCGACAGAGTCCGTGACTGGGCGCCCTCCTCGTTTCATCGCCACATAAAGCTCGGCAATTACCCGGTCGATCGGGCCGGCGATCAGTCGGATGACGTCCGCGATTTCGGAGAACGGAGATAGAGAAGCGATGGGTTTCGCAAGGGCTCAACCCATCCTACGAGCTGGCGACTTCCACTGGAGTAAAACGGCGTCACGGTGAGCGCTGGTATCGAGAGGGTTTTTCTCGCGCGAAGCGCCGGATAAGGCGTTTCCATCCAAACGCAAAAATATTTGCGGAGACACCCCTCACCCGAGTGTGCCCGTGTCTGCCAACGGAGATGCCCTCTCCCACAAGGGAGAACAGCAATTTGCACCGCGATCGCGACGCCCCGATAGGTCCGCAATGGGACATTCGCGCCGGTTTGGCGCTCCGATGCAAACTTCCGGTCTAGCCTCGTGAACCGACATGTAGCGGCACCACGTCAACGGAAGCGATGGGCCAACAGGCGACCCGTCGCCCCGTCACAGATTTTCCCGCATCCGTCGCTGGAGATTTGCGGCATTGGGCTGCTTTTTGGACCAATCGAAATTAAATTCGCCGTCGATCTTCACCCAATAGCTGCGGGTTGGCGCATCGGTCCCCTCAAGTGAGTTGAAGGTGCATACCGCCCTTTCTCGAATGATAGCGCCGATGAAGTCCTGGGCCTGGTAGTCGATGAGCGCGACATACTGCACCGGCGGCACCCGTGCGGCTTGGACCATCGATTTTCTGACTGATTCAGGCACGGCTCGCATCGGGTCGGTAAAAAACTCGTCGAACGTGAGTGTCCTCCTAGACTCGTCTACACCAATCCTTTGATAGGTGGAGGGCACCGCCAGCCGCTCCTGAACGGCTTTGTCGCAGGTCTGCACAAATTGAGAGGTGAGCGGCGGGTAGCCACGAATGTAGGCATAGCCAAGAACAATAGCACCAAAGATGGAGACAGCTGCAATAGCGAGCTTAACCTTCATTAATGGCTCTTACAGGTTTTTGCCAACTTGACTGCATGTTGGCCAACGAGCGCAGTTTGCATCATGCCAATCAACAGAACCCAAATCGAATAAAGATCAATTGGTATGCGGTCGTTACTAAGCACTAACGATTTCCGCTTTGGGTCACAAGCGGTCCTCCACCGGCTGCGGGCGGCAGGTCAGCTACGGGGCCAGGAGCAGACTTCAATCTTACTGAGCGTTGGGTTTGCCCGGCTCGAAGGTAATGGACACTGCGCGCGCCCGGATCAAGCCGCTGAGGCCATAGCAGGGCTCAAGCTCGATCTCGATGTCTTGCGGAAGCGGATCTAGGGCTAGGTAACCTCGGCGCTCCGACCGATCAGGTGCGCGGCGCAGAGCCAGCCCACCAATGACGTTTTGGATGCCGAAGCCGTCGAGTTGCAGGTCCATGACCTCGCTTAGCGTGAAGGTCACGATGGCGTGCCGGTCGAGTACGAAGTACCCATCCTGCCCAACTTCGCTTGTGTTTATCCATCCGTGCAGGCGCAGAATGCTCTGCGCTTTGCGGCGCAGGTGCAGACTGAGGATTTCGGCGTCGTGGAAGCTTGGCACCTGACCAAACCAACGCGTGAGGTCAGCACCGCCGGGCACTACGTCATAGATTGACGTTTCCAATTCGCTCGCCATGCCGATCATAGAACCATCAGTACTCGGTGTCTGCAACGGGTCACAAGCCATCGATCATGCCCGAGGTGGGAGACTTCCGCTTTGCATTAGTAAGCCGACGTTTATGAGTACGTCCTACCCCTGCCTCCCCGCAATGATCTCCTGCAACGTCGCGACATGCCGCGCAAACGCGCCGCGGCCCGCCGCCGTCGCGGTGACCGTGGTCTGCGGCTTCTTGCCGACGAACGCCTTCTCCACCGACACGTAGCCCGCCTTGGCCAGCGTCTCGATATGCGCGCCGAGATTGCCGTCGGTCGCGCCGGTGAGCTTCTTTAGCCGCGAAAATTCCAAACCAGCGGTGGCCGGCAGCGCGTTCAGCGCCGCCATGATCTTCAGCCGCAACGGCTGGTGGATGATGTCGTCGAGCTCGGCCATCAGATCCGCCGCATCCAGAGGCCGCCGAGGATCAGGCCTCCGCCATTGACGAAGGCCATCCAGAGCGGAAACGCCTCGCCGATGTAGAAGTAGCCGATCAGCGTCAACGCGGAGATGCCGAGACCGATCGCCATGAAGGCATAGCCGAACCAGAGACCCGCCAGCGAATAGAACAGCATGAAGTAGAGCGGCCAGAACGTGCCGAGCTGGCGCGGACCGAAATGACCGAGCACATTGGTGCAGAGATAACCGAAGGCGAAGAACAGCACGAACACCAGAAGCAGCCTGACGTTGAAGGCGGCGCCATGGGAGTGATGCGGCGGATTGAAGATGCGCAGCGCCACCAGACCGCCGGCGCCCAACGCGTCCGCGGCAACCCAGGCGTAGACCGCATAGACCGGCCAAAGCCAAGTCACGAGATTGGCCGCGAACACCAGGACGCCCCACCATACGGCGGCGTGGCTCGCCAGCTCATAGAGCTGCGATTGCTTCACGCGCTGGACGATGTCGTCGATATCGGCCAGCGCCGCGGAGGCCTCCTTGCTGTCGATCATGTCGTCCCTTTCGGTCCCTGGGCTATCTCGTAGGACGCTCGGTGACAGCTGAACAAGCGCCTCGTCCTTCGAGACGACCGCTTCCAGCGGTCTCCTCAGGATGAGGCTCAGCTGCGATTGCCTTGCCGTCAACGGGGCGCATCATGACTGCCCTGCCCCGCGCGTCGCGACGTCGTCGGCGATGACCGAGACCGCCTTCGGGTTCGTGACGATGCCCATGTGGTTGACGCCGTCGATGATCTTGACGTCGACCGACGGTTTGATGGCCTGCACGACTTCCGCATACTTGTCCGAGATCATCATCTCGTCCTCGGCGCCGCCGAAGATCGTGATCGGGCGGGTCGTGGCCGGAAAATCGGTGCGATAGCCGCGCGTCGCGAAATTGCGCGTCAGGCGATCGGAATAGGTCGAGACGAGGTACTTTGCGGAAGTCGCGGGCACGGCGAGCGCGAGCACCGGAAGCTGCGAACAGCAGTCGATGCCGAGCTTGCGCAGCGTGGCGAGCGCGAAGAAGCGCGGCAGATCGACATTGGCCCAGCCGCCGGCATGCGGCTTGTTGGTCGGCGCGTCATAGCCGAGATAAGGCGCGAGCAGCACGGTGCGCACGAACATGTCCTGCATGATCGGCGTCGCGGCGACGCGCAGCGAGAAGCCGGCGCCGGCGGAATGGCCGATCAAGGTGAGCGGCAGTTCCGGTGCGGTCTTGCGGATTTGAGCGACGAAGTCGACGAGGTCGTCCTCGAGCTGGCCGACATAGCCGATGTCGCCGCGCGTGCCGGAGCCGCCATGGCCGCGGATGTCGAGCGCCCAGGTCTCCACCCCGCGCGAGGCGATGGCATGGGTCAGGGCATGATTGACGGTGCCGCTGGAGCCGGACGAGCCGTGGATGAAGATCGCGCCTCGGCCCGTCGCAGCGCCGCTGGCAGCGTAGTGGCGGAAGCCGATCCAGGTGCCGTCGCGGGCCTGGAAGCGCTCGAGGGGCGGGAGGGTGGTCCAGTCGATTCCCTTGGCGGAGTCGGAGACCGACTTCATCTCCGGCGGCCGCTCCAGCGGCGTCGCGATCATCACGGCCAGGATCAGCGCCATGGCGCCGACCGCACACAGGGCCCATTTCAGTCCGCTCAAAACGCCGCGCAGCATTCGAATTGCCATGGTCCACTCCCCTCAAACGATCAACTATAGAGAACTCTATATTACAGAGTACTCTTTTGGTCAATCCCCGGATTGGCGCCGCGCTGCAAAAATCCTTAACGTCGGGTGACCCCAACATGCCGAATCGTTTGCCGATGCCGCCTGCGGAACCCCTGCTCAACACGCCCGAATTCACCGTCTCCGAGCTCTCGCAGTCCCTGAAGCGGACGGTGGAGGACACCTATGGCCATGTCCGGGTCCGCGGCGAGATCTCCGGCTTTCGCGGCGCGCACTCCTCCGGCCATTGCTATTTCGCGCTCAAGGACGAGAGCGCCAAGATCGAGGCGGTGATCTGGAAGGGCGTGCACGGAAGGATGCGCTTCAAGCCCCAGGAGGGGCTCGAGGTCATCGCCACCGGCAAGCTCACGACCTATCCGGGCTCCTCGAAATACCAGATCGTGATCGAGGCGCTGGAGCCGGCCGGCATCGGCGCGCTGATGGCGCTGATGGAGGAGCGCAAGAAGAAGCTCGCGGCCGAAGGCCTGTTCGACGAAGCGCGCAAGCAGCTGCTGCCCTGGCTGCCGGACGTGATCGGCGTGGTGACCTCGCCGACCGGCGCCGTGATCCGCGACATCCTGCATCGGCTGGAGGATCGTTTTCCCCGCCACGTGCTGGTGTGGCCGGTCAAGGTGCAGGGCGAAGGCTCGGCCGAGCAGGTCGCGGCTGCGATCCGCGGTTTCAACGCGCTGCCGGAGGGCGGCAAGATTCCGCGGCCCGACGTGCTGATCGTCGCGCGCGGCGGCGGCTCGCTGGAGGACCTCTGGTCGTTCAACGAGGAGATCGTGGTGCGCGCCGCGGCCGAGAGCATGATCCCGCTGATCTCGGCGGTGGGCCACGAGACCGACATCACGCTGATCGATTTCGTCGCCGACAAGCGCGCGCCGACGCCGACGGCGGCGGCCGAGATGGCCGTGCCGGTGCGCAGCGATCTGTTTGTCGAGGTCGGCGATCTCGGGCGACGCACCCGCGCCTATTGGCTGCGCAGCCAGGAGAGCCGCCGCAGCGAGCTGCGTGCCGCCGCGCGCGCGCTGCCGGCCGCCGGCGATCTGCTGGCGATCCCGCGGCAGCGGCTGGATTCGGCGGGTGCGTCCCTGCCCCGCTGCCTCAAGGCCAACACCCATGCGCATTTCCGCAGGTTCACCGCCGCAGGCGCCAAGCTGACGCTGCGGGTGCTGCATGGCCAGATCTCGCAGGCCGACCATCGCCTCACCGTGTGCGGCGAACGGCTCGGACTGTCCACGCGCTCGCTCTTGCGGCGGCGGCGCGACCGCTTTGCCGGGCTGGAGGTGCGCTTGCGCGCCTCAAAGCTCTCGAATGCGCAGGCGCAACGCAACGCGATTCACCGCCAGCGCGAGCGCACGCATCGCCTGGCCGAGCGCGCGGGCCGCGCGCTCGTGACGCTGTTGCAGCGGCTCGATGCCCGCGTCGAGAACAGCGGCAAGCTGCTCTCCGCATTGTCCTATCGCGGCGTGCTCGCGCGCGGCTTCGCGCTGGTGCGCGACGAGGCCGGCCATCCGCTGCATGCGGCGGACGCGATCGGGCCTGGTGCAAGGGTCGAAATCGAGTTTGCGGATGGCCGCGTGGGTGCGACCGCGGATGCGGATCGGCCTGCGGCTGCGGCGAAGCGCGCGCTGGCGCAAGCGAAGCCGGCGGCGCAAGAGGCCAAGCCCGCGCCGAAGCGCGTGGGCAAGCCGGTGGATCAAGGGAATTTGTTTTAGGCGGGAGGGTGGCGCTCCACCCTCGGTGTCGTCCCGGCGAAGGCCGGGACCCATACCGCGAGGTCTATCGGGCACGCGTGGTGTCAGTCCCGAACGACCAGTCTTCGCCAAACTACTCCCTGGGGTAATGGGTCCTGGCTTTCGCCAGGACGACGCTGGAAGAGGCTTGCGTGCAGCCCCAACCTCGTCATTGCGAGCTGTCGTAGCCCGCATGAGCGTAGCGACATGCGGGACCAGTGGCCCCGGATATCGCTACGCTCATCCGGGCTACAAGACTGCGCGTCTCAGCGGCAGGACAATCCCGCGTCGATCGTGGTCCAGAAACCGCAATGTTCGGGCACGAGTTGCGGCGCGCCGGCATGGGCTTCGAACAGATGGGCTTCGAACAGGAAGACCGCGACGGTGAAGACGATCAGGGCGGAGGAGAACAGGACGAGGCGGTTGCGCATGGGACTGCGTTTAATCGACATCATGGTCGAATGATGGCGTCGTCACGGGCTGAAACCCACGCGGCGCGCGATCCGTAGAGTCACGGTCGGCCACGCGTGTAGCCCGGATGGAGCGGAGCGTAATCCGGGGTTCGTGCCGCGTATTGAGATTCCCGGATTGCGCTTCGCTCCATCCGGGCTACGGCACTCCCATTTACCGCGCCAGCCACTCCGCGACTTCCTTCTGCGACTCCGCGCGCGCTTGCGCATCGGTGCCGAGGTGGCCGTGCTCGGGTGCGGCGGCATCAAGGCTGCCGGCGGCTGCGTGCAGCGGCGTGTTGGCACGGTCGAAATCGTGATAGGCGCCGGGATAGACCACGATGCGCGCGAGCGCGCTGCGGCCATGCGCACCATCGACCATCTGGCGGCAGGCCGGCGGCGACGAGACGTCGTCATTGCCGCCGATCAGCACCAGCGTCGGCACCCGTGTACTCCAGCCGAGGCCTGCGGAAATCCTGCAGTCTGGATAGAACGCGATCGCGGCGCGGAAATCCGGGCCCGTCTCGCGCGCGAGGCTTTGCGGACGCACGGCCCAGAGCAGCGCGCTGGCGCCATTGGCCCAGCCCATCAGGCTGACGCGGTCGCGCGCAACCCAACTCTGCCGCATCAACCAGGCGCGCGACGCCGCGATGTCGGTGACGCGTTCGCGCCGCGCCTTGACGTGCATCTCCTTGACGCGGCATTGCGGCCCGAGCTCGCGCGAGCCGTAGCTGTCAGGGAGCAGGACGGCGTTGCCGGATTTGAGCAGCCGCTCGGCCCAGTCGCGATAGCGCGGCAGGACGGAATCGGAATGGCCACCGAGCCCGCCGCAGCCGTGGAGCGCGATCACGGTCGGAAACGGCCCGGTCCCCTCGGGCTTGTAGAGCTGCGCATGCAGCACGCCGGACGAAAGCGGAATCTCGACCGGCTGCGGCGCCGGCGACGCGTGCGCGGCCGAGATCAGGAACGTCAGGAACAGGGCGGTGAACGGAAGGCGCATCGAACTTTGCCGTTGGATCCTTCGCTCAAGCACTATCATGCGGAAACGGCGCCAAAACATCACAAACCGGTGGGTTTACCGGGCGGACAAGCCACCCTATCTATGCTACATCCCGTCCAACACATCGTGCCCTCCATGTGACCCCGGAGCGGCCTTCCACGGAGACTTTCGACCGTGCTGAACAAGTTCGGCCCCTCGGGCCATGGCGAAGCGCAGGTGCAGTATCTCGACGGCGATTTCCGCGTAATCTCGCCGGGGACCTTCGTGCGCTGCGCGATCACCGATACGCGCATCCCGCTCGACGAGTTGAAATACTGGAGCGTGGACCTGCAGGAAGCCTACGCCACACCCGCCGCCGTGCTCGAGCGACATTACCCGGGCGCGCCCAAGCCGCAGGAGTGAGGCGGCGGGCGGTTGTTTCATTGAAGTCTCCTGATCGTGTGAGATCGATAGGAGTTTTGCGATGAATGTCGCGTGAATGGCGGTGCTGTAGGGTGGGCAAAGCGCAGCGTGCCCACCATCTCGACCGTCGAACCGGAAGCATTATTGGTGGGCACGCTTCGCTTTGCCCACCCTACGAGATCATCGCCTTGAAAATCGCCGCTCGCGCGCCTTGTAGAGATGATCGCTGATGAGTTGCCGGAGCGCGGCCGGGTCGTCGAATTCGAGCTGGACCGCGAACGGCACGATGCCTTCCGGCACACCCTCGCGGCCGTGCAGACGTGCGAGATCCTTTTCCGTCGTCACCAGTGTTTGCTGCTCGCGCCGCGCCTCTGTGGCGAGGGCTGCGATCTCGTCGTTTGAAAACACGTGATGATCGGCGAAGGCGCGCGTGCGCGCGAGCTCGATACCGGCGGCGCGCAAGCTGCGGAAGAACCGTTCGGGATCGCCGATGCCGGCGAACGCGAACACCGGCTTGCCCAATAATCTCGCGACCGACCCGGCGTTGGGTTTCAGCCGCGCGCGCAGCTCCGGCTTGTTGCGCCTGGCAAGCTCGGCGGCGACATCGTCAGCGGCGCGGCCGCCGCCGATCACGACCAGCGCGTCGGTGCGCGCGAGCTGCGCCTTCAGCGGCGCACGCAGCGGACCGGCCGGAAACACCTTGCCATTGCCGAGGCCGCGTTCGCTGTCGATCACGATCAGCGAGGTGTCCTTCAGGAGACGCGGGTTCTGGAAACCGTCGTCCATCAGGATCACGGTGGCGCCTTGCGACTTCGCCAGCACGACGCCGTCGAGACGGTCGCGCGCAACTGCAACAGGCACGTCGCGCGCCATCATCAGCGGCTCGTCGCCGATTTCGGAGGCGGTGTGACGCATCCGGTCGACCATCACCGGGCCCTTGAGGCTGCCGCCATAGCCGCGGCTGAGCACCACCGGCGTCTCGCCGAGCTCGCGCAGGAGCTTCGTCAGCGCCAGCACCATCGGCGTCTTGCCGGCGCCGCCGACATGATAGTTGCCGACGCAGATCACGGGGATGCCGGCGTCGACGCCCTCGCGCAGCATCCGCCGTTCGGTGATCGCGCCGTAGAGCGCACCCAGCGGCGCCAATGCGTAGGATTCGAGCGAACGTGGCCGGTACCAGAAGGCCGGCTCACGCATTGGCGGCCCCCATCTCAATCCGCAACTGCAGAAGATAAGGCTCGAGCGCGGTCATGGTGCGGTTGAGTGCGCCGCCGAGATCCTCGACCACGCCGGCGCCCGAGCGCTGGATCTTCCGGCGCAGGGCAGGATCGGCGAGCAGCTGGCCGAGTTGCTTGATCAGCAGCTCCTGGGTGTCGGCCTGGCGCGCGCCGCCGCTGTGATCGAGCGCCTCGTAGACGTCGGCGAAATTGAAGACGTGCGGACCATGGACGATGGCCGCGCCGAGCTTGATCGCTTCGATCGGATTCTGGCCGCCATGGAGGATCAGCGATCCGCCCATGAACACGATGTCCGAGAGGCGATAGAACAGGCCGAGCTCGCCCATGGTGTCGGCGATGTAAACGTCGGTGGTCGCTGTCGGCAGCTCGTCGCGCGAGCGCAGGGCCGGCTTGAGGCCGGACGCCGTGATCAGGCCCGTGATCGAGGAGCCGCGATCCGGATGGCGCGGCACGATCACGCTCAGGAGCTGCGGAAAGAAACCGCTGAGGCTGCGATGCGCCGCCACCAGCATCTCCTCCTCGCCCGGATGGGTCGAAGCCGCGACGATGATCGGACGCCCGCGCGTCATCGCCATCAGCCGTTCGAGCTTGGCGGGGTCGGCCGGGGGCGCGGGAACGTCGAGCTTGAGATTGCCGGTGGTGACGACGTCGCGGCCGCCGAGCGCCGCGAAGCGCTCGGCATCGGTCTTCGACTGCGCCAGGCAAATGTCGAACCGCGACAGCAGCGCCGAGATAGTGCCTTGCATGCGGCGCCAGCGCGGGAACGAACGCGGCGACATCCGCCCGTTAATCAGCACCATAGGCACGCGGCGCGCGGCGCCGGCCAGGATCAGGTTCGGCCACAGATCGGATTCGATGAACAGCGCCAGCGACGGCTTCCAATGGTCGAGGAAGCGCGCGACATAACGCGGAGAATCATACGGCACGTATTGATGGATCACGTCGGGCGGAAAGCGTTTTGCCACAATGGCAGCCGACGTGACCGTGCCCGAGGTGAGCAGAATGCGCAGGTTCAGATCGCGCAAGCGCTCGATCAGGGCCGCCGCGGCGAGGACCTCGCCGACGCTGGCGCCGTGAATCCAGACCAGCGGACCGTGCGGCCGCACGTCCCGGGACAGGCCCCGCCGTTCGCCGACGCGCGCGGGATCTTCCTTGCCCTGCTTCAGCCGCCGCTTGATCAGCACAGGCGCGAGCGGCACCAGGCCGCGCGCCAGGCGCCGGTACATCCGCAGCGTCAACGGCAGCGAGCCGGGCAGCGATTTAGGCATCTGCAGGTCCCGGCCGGCCGAGCTGCGCATAGGCTTGGCGGGTCGCCTCGTTCAAGGTCTCCTCCAGCTCGAGCCGCAGCGCTTCCATAGTGGCGGCGTCCGCATCCGGCGGAACGTGGATTTCCTTGATGCCGACCAGCGCGCCCCGCCCGAACGGAAGGTTGATGGTGGTGCGGTCCCAGTTCTTGAGCCGGACGAAGCGGCTGGTCGCCATCGCAAAAGGCATGATCGGCCGCCCCGATTCCCGTGCCAGCATGATGATGCCGAGCCCGGCCACGCGCGAGCGCTTGGGGACGTCGGCGGTCAGCGCGACATTACAACCGTCCTGGAGCGTCCGCACCATTTCCTTGAAGGCACCGACCCCGCCTTTGCGGTGAAACGCGCTGCCATGGTCGCCGGACCCGCGGATGGTGCCGATGCCGAGCCGCTCGGCGGCAATCGCGTTGAACTCGCCGTCGCGGTGACGGGAGATCAGGACCCTGGCCTTGTACCAGTCCTTGTTCTTGATGAAGGGGGTGAGGAAATGCTGGCCGTGCCAGAAGGCGAAGATCGCCGGGATCTGCGGCTCGACGCGGTCATAGACGTCAGGCGGATCGAACGTGAATTTGTTCGTCCGCCAGACCAGACGCAGATATTCGGCCGCCAGGATTCCGACGGCACGCTGGACGAAGCTGCTCCTCAGCGTATTGCGAAGCAGCTTTTTCAACGCGCCGGTTCTTGATTCGGGTCGAGCAGCCGGTGGAGATGGACGATGAAATAGCGCATCTGCGCGTTGTCGACCGTGCTCTGCGCCTTGGCGCGCCAGGCGGCGTGCGCGGTCGCATAGTTCGGATAGAGGCCGACGATCTCGACGTCGTCGAGGTTCTTGAAGGTGTTGTGCTCGAGATCGACGAGCTCGCCGCCGACGACGAGGTGGAGCAGTTGTTGCGGGGCACTATCTGGCATCGGTTCTGTTCCTAACGGGCTGCCCGGCAAAGCAGTGTTCGACAAGCACGAGAAAGCGCGTCACGGCAAGGGGCGGTTTCGAAAATGCGAGACAATGTTCGCATGACGATCGCGCCCCGCTGCCACCAGCACCCCATGCGTGACTTGCCGGCGGTTATAGAGGATGGGATCTCCGGAGAGATCGCTCATCCTACCATCGGCTTCCTGCACGATCAAATCCGCCGCGGCAAGGTCCCAATCATGACTGTTGCCGCCCGCAAAAGCCGCATCCAGCGCGCCATGGGAGACCCGGCACAGCCGCAGCGCGAGCGAACCGATTCGCGGATGCAGCTTGATCTCGCCCAGTGACGGCTTCAGGCGCTCGACCAGGGGCTTCGGACCCGCGACCCGCGAGAAGTCGAGCTCGGACCCAGCCGTCGCTCGCACCGGCACGTCGTTGAGGGTCGTGCCCTGGCCGCGGGCAGCGAAGAAGAACTCATCGCTGGTCGGCGCGAACACCGCGGCCAGCACCGGCGAGGCATCCTCGACCAGCGCGACGCTGACGCACCATTCGTCATGACCATTGAGGTAGTTGCGGGTGCCGTCGATGGGATCGACGATCCAGGTCAGCCGGCGCGACAGCCGCACCTCGTCGTCGGCGCTCTCCTCCGACAGCCAACCATAGTCGGGCGTCGCCGCGCGCAGGCGCGATTCCAGGAGATCGTTGACGGCAATGTCGGCTTCCGAGACCGGCGAGGACGCGCCCTTGGTCCACTTCTTCAGCTCGGTGCGGAACATCGACTGCGCGAGTGCCCCCGCCTCCCGCACCGTGTCTTGCAGCAGCGCCGCGTCGCGCGTCAGGATGGCTTCACCTGTTGCGTTCGCGTCAACGTCCGCCAAGCGTCAAACCCTCGATGCGCACCGTCGGCGCATTGACGCCGTAGCGGAACTCGAGATTGTTCGCCGGCTGCATCGACTTGAAGATCTCGAACAGATGGCCGGCGATCGTCACCTCGCTCACGGGATAGGTGAGTTCGCCGTTCTCGATCCAGAAGCCCGAGGCGCCGCGGCTGTAATCGCCGGTCACGCCGTTGACGCCCGAGCCGATCAAATCGGTGACGTAGAACCCCTGCTTGATGTCGGAGATCAGCTCGGCCGGGGTGGGCGTGCCGGGTTCAAGATGCAGATTATACGGCCCGGGCGACGGCGAGGAGGAGACGCCGCGATGGGCGTGGCCGGTGGTGGTGAGACCGAGCTCACGCGCGGTGGCGCAATCGAGCAGCCAGGTCGTCAGCACGCCTTCGTCGATCAGCGCGATCTTCTTCACGGCGACGCCTTCGGCGTCAAACGTCTGCGAGCGCAGGCCGCGTTTGCGCAGGGGATCGTCGATAATGCGGATGTTCTTGGCGAACAGCTGCTGGCCGAGCTTGTCCTTCAGGAAGCTGGTCTTGCGCGCGATCGAAGCACCATTGATGGCGCCGACGACGTGACCGACCAGCGAGCCCGCGACGCGCGGATCGAACACCACGGGCACCTTGCAGGTCTCGACCTTGCGCGGATTGGCGCGGGCCACGGTGCGCTCGCCCGCGGAACGGCCGACGATCTCGGGCGACAGCAGATCGGCACCGTGCGGCGCCGAGGTGAAATCGTAGTCGCGCTCCATGCCGGTGCCGTCGCCGACAATGGCGGTGGCGGAGATGCCCTGGCTGGACCGTAGATAAGAGCCGTGGAAGCCGGTGCTGGTGACGAGCACCATGCCGCCCATGCCGGCGGAGGCCGAGGCGCCGCCGGATTTGGTCACGCCCTTCACACCGAGCGCCGCAGCCTCGGCTTCGAGCGCGCGGCGCTCGAGTTCCGAGGTCGCAGGCACGTCAGGGTCGAGCAGATCGAGATCGGGGAAGTCGCGCGCGAGCAGTGCGGGATCGGCAAGGCCGACATATTTGTCGTCGGGCGCGACACGCGCCATCGCAACCGCTCGCTCGGCAAGCTTGGTCACGGCATCGCCGCTGGCGTCGTTGGTCGAGACCACCGCCTGGCGCCGGCCGACCAGCACGCGCAAGCCGACATCGTCGCCCTCGGAACGTTCGGATTCCTCGACCCGGCCGTCACGCACCTCGACGCCTTGCGAGACGCCACGTACGGCGACCGCATCGGCCGCATCTGCGCCGGCGCGCCTGGCAGCCTCCACCAGCCGCTGCGCGAGATCGGAGAGCGCAGACTGGTCGAACAGGTCGCGACCGGCTGTGGACGAATCCTTGGGCGAAAGCGTCGAGCTTGGTGAAGGGTTCACAAACGAAATCCTGTTGGGGCGGGCTGCGGGACCGGAACCCACAGATGTGCCCTGATCGCGCGGACTTCAAGCATTTTCAGCCCACCAAAAGCTCAGATTCGCAGCTTGCGCGCAACGTCTCGTCAATCATGCGTGCCAAGGTCTTGTCAATCATGAGCGGCGGTGAGGTTGGATTAACCAGCCTTTTTAAGCGGTTTCGGAAAGGCTCGCGCTAAGGTCCTCACATCGACCGGGAACATAATCCTGGCGGGGAGAACTAAAGCCGTGAGGCGTCAAACAGCAACAAGCGGGATCGCTCCCGCCGGGTCGAGCCGCTCCCTGCGGCTCGACCCCCTTTCCCTTCCGGTCCGCTTCGATGCGCATGATCCGCGCGCCGACGGATATGTCCGGCAGATCGAGCTTCATCGCGAACGTGTCGTGCTGCACCGTGCCGTCCACGGCATGCGGATGGCGATCAACGTCCGCGTCAGCGACTTCATCGGCGTCGCGCTGCGCGGCAACGACGAGGCCCAGACCCTCGTCCTGGTGCATCGCGATCCCTCGCTCTCCATTCCGCTGCTGGTCAGCGCCGATGGCGACGAACTCGTTGAGGCCCGGGCGATCTGGAGCGAGCTGTTCGCGCTTCCGCAGCTCGACGAAGGCGCACGCAAGCCCGCGCCGCGCCGCCGCCGCGCCAACGCGATCCGCCACCGCCGTCCGAAATTTCTGATGCGCCGCCGCACCGGTGTCGCACGCGAGTTGTCGGTGCATCGCGACGAGCGCGAGATCATCGCGCGGAGTTAGGCCGCTCGCAGCACCGCGTCGGCCAATAACCCCGCAAACAACAACAGTCCCGCATCGCGGTTCGAATAGAACAGGCGCTTGCAGAGATCGCCGTCGCTGATATTCAGCCGCGCGATCTGCGAGACCAGATGCACGGCGAAGGCCCCAAGTCCCAGCCAGGCCGGCCAGCGCGCATCGCCCGACGCCAGTGCCACGCCGATCAGCAGCACCGCCAGGCCGTAGAACAGGATCAGCGCCTGGTGCGTATGCGTGCCGAACAGGCGCGCGGTGGACTTGATGCCGATCAGCGCATCGTCCTCGGCGTCCTGATGCGCGTAGATCGTATCGTAGCCGATCACCCAGGAAATCGCGCCGGCATAGAGCACGAGCGCGGTGACGTCGATGCGCCCGAAGGTGACCGCAAATCCCATCAGGGCGCCCCAGGAGAACGCGAGCCCGAGCACGATCTGCGGCCACCAGGTGATGCGCTTCATGAACGGGTAGATCGCGACGATCAGCAATGAGGCAATGCCGGTCAGGATCGCGAAGCGGTTGAACTGCAGCAACACCACGAGCCCGATCAGCGCCTGCGCGACCATGAAGGCCAGCGCCTGCTTCGCGTTCACCTGGCCCGACGGCAGCGGCCGCGAGCGGGTGCGCTCGACCTTGTCGTCGAGGTCACGGTCGGTGATGTCGTTCCAGGTACAACCCGCCCCTCGCATGACGAAGGCGCCGATGAAGAACAGGACGATGGTGAGCGGCAGGCCGCGGACGTCATGGGCCATGCCGGCGGCGAGCGCCGCCGACCACCAGCACGGCATCAACAGGAGCCAGGAGCCGATCGGACGATCAAAGCGGGACAAGCGTAGATAAGGCCGCGCCCATTGCGGCGCACGCGTATCGACCCAGTTGCCGGTGGAATCGGCAACTCGGGCGGATGTGCTAGTGCCCAGTTTTCGAAGTTCGTATTCCATCGCGGCGTATTCCGGTACGAACTTCGAAAACTACAAAGGCACTAGCAAGAAATTATAATTCACGTGCCGCTTATCGATTTGAAGTTCCTATGAGGATCTCGCGGCGGGCACCGTAGGAACTTCAAATCGGCGGCACGTGTATCATCGCGTCAGGACGTTGCCGTTGAGTGTATCGAAGGTGCTGCCGCCCTTCTTGCCCGCATTGGCCTCGGGCGCCGAGCCCGAACCCAGCACTTCGCTCAGCGACGGACCGGCCGGACCGCGCGGCTGGTTCTGCATCTGCTGCGCGACGTTGCAGACCTTCGCCGTCATGGCCTCGGTGTTCTTGTGGCCGTCTTTCATCTGCGCGCCGACCTGCGCCGGAATCCCGCACTTCGAGGCGTTGGCCTCGATATACTTGATCATCTTGGTCTCAGCCTGGCTGAAATTGCGGATCAGCTTGCAGGCCTCGTCAGGCGGGGCGTGACGGTCGCTCGCGGCCTTGATCAGCTTGCCGCGCTTTTCGGCATCCTCGCGCAGAGGCATGAAAGCCTTCATGCAGTCCTCGCCGGGACCGGCTTGCGTCGGCGGGGCCGCGCTGAAGGCGCCGGCGCCACCGACGGGCGCGGCGCCGTTCACGGGGAAGGAGGATTGCGGCGCGCCGCCGACGGAGGCGACGGGCGCCGAGCCGTTCACGGGCGGAAACGCGGAACTCGTTGGGGCCTGGCCCGGCAGCGGCGCGGGGAAACCCTGCGCATAGGCACAAACGGCGCCCATCGTGACCATGGCGGCAGTGATCGGAACCATCAAATGACGGATCATCAAGGCAGTCTCTCCGGCAGGAGCTTGCGGGGTTCGGCGTCTTCCCAATTGAAGCGCAACCAGCGTGCTCGCGATTTTACGATTCCCGCCGGCGCTTAACAACCCGTTGAATAGGGCAGGAGCGCGGCGCGCCGACGCACCAATTTGGCAAAATTTACCCCCGAAACTACTGCTTTCGGCTAAGAACGGCGCCAAATCGGACCTTTGAACGATGCCCTCCTACGATTTCCGCGGCCCCCGCCTGTTCGTCGACGCCCCCCTGGCCCAGGACGGCAGGGTCGAGCTCGACCGCGACCAGAGCAATTATCTCGGCAATGTGCTGCGGCTTGCCGCCGGGGCCGAGGTTTTGGCGTTCAACGGCCGCGACGGCGAGTGGCAGGCCGCCATTGAAGGCCGCAAGCGGCCGGACGGCCTCGTCATCCTCCAGCAGACCCGGCCGCAGGACCGGCTGCCCGACCTCGCCTACGTCTTCGCCCCGCTCAAGCATGCCCGGCTCGACTACATGGTGCAGAAGGCCATCGAGATGGGGGCGGCCTCGCTTCAACCGGTGCTGACCCGATTCACCCAGGCCTCCCGCGTCAATACCGAGCGGATGCGCGCCAATGTCGTCGAAGCGGCCGAGCAATGCGGCATTCTCAGCATTGCCACGGTTGCCGAGCCGATGCCGCTGGAGCGCTTCCTCAGCCAGCGCGCCGCGGGCCGCCTGCTGATCTTCTGCGACGAGGCGGCGGAGCTCGAAAACCCCATTCAGAGCCTGCAAGGCGCACAGGGGGCGGACGGAATCGACGTGCTGATCGGCCCTGAAGGCGGCTTTGCCGATGAAGAGCGGGCGCTGCTGCTGCGGCAGCCGAAAATCCTGCGGCTGGCGCTGGGACCCCGGATCATGCGGGCCGACACAGCCGCAGTGGCCGCGCTGGCGCTGGTGCAGGCGGTGCTGGGCGATTGGGGTGGCGAACGCGGCTAAGGCAATAGTTGGTTGGCCTTCCGGCCGCCGATCATCTGAGCAGCCCAAGGCCAGCGAACCAGGTGGAGGGCGACCGCACCGTGCTATTCGCCTCGTAGCGATCGGTTCAGAGTCTCGGAAGGCAACTCTCCGAAAGCCTCTCTGTAGCTCGCTGCGAACTCGCTGAGATGCCAGAAACCATGCGCAAGCGCACAGGACTTCACACTCCGGCCCGCTCGGCCGGTGCGCAGTTGCTTGCGCACCGACCAGAGGCGCAAGACCCGGCTATAGCGATGTGGGCTCATGCCGCAGATGGCCCGTGTCGCACTCTGGAGAGTCCGGACCGACACGCCCGCCTGCTCCGCCAGTTCGGTCGTCTTGTGCCAGATCATCAGATCGCGCCGAATCAGTTTTTCCATATCAGCCACGATCCGCCGATAATGCTCGGTGATGGATGACACAGGTCCGGTTGCGACACTGGACCAGATCGCCGCATCCATCGTGCTGAGCAGCGACTGTTCGACAATCGTTTGCGAAGCCGGCTCGTTCAAGAAGTCTGGGTCATTTGCTGCGGTTTCAAGCGAGATCGAGATCAGACGGCGTAGCGAGGCAAGCACGTCCGGCGCCGGATTCAGCAAATGGCATCCATCGCCTAATTCAGGCAATGGCTCCCGCCCGGATGGACTGAAGTAGACCACTGCCAGCAGACGCCCCTCCGGCTCATGCACCAGGCAATCTGAATCACCTTTCAATACGAGGACAGAACCGCCCATCGATTGCCCGTTGATGCGGGCAGAGGTCACGTGATCCATCGGTACCGCCACTGCGGCAGCATTGGTGAACTGATAGCCTCGAATGATCCGGGGGAAGGTTTTTAACAGCGACAGGGTCAGGGTCGGCAAGGTGAGCCGGGCACGCATGATCGCTGTCACCCCGGCCGACAACGGCATGCTCGATGCGCCGGCGTATTTCTCGGTCTCGCCGAAATGATCGATGTCATACGAATTGAGCTCGAGCGCCGAGGACGGCTTGAGATCCTGGAACGACATCAAGCGATCCGCCGCTCTCTTTTGCATTCCCTCGCGAGCAGGGACTAGACGGCTTTGATCCATGTTCTGCTGCTTACCTGGCCTTCTTCTTGGAAACGGCGATTTTAGCGCCCCGCAAATCATCCGGCCCGCTGACGCCGGCGCGCCGCAGGTCGCGGAGCATTGAGATGGCATGAACGATCAGAAGGTTGAGCGGATCGAATTCGTCTTAGTGCCGGAAATGTCGCAGATCGAAAACAGCATATAGGCCAGCGTGTGTCGCGCGACCGGATACCATCGGTTGCGCTGCACATGAATCGGAAACCAACTCGCATTGTAAACGAAGGCTCTGCGAACGGATCGTCCCCCTACCCAAATTGAGTATGCGACCGGTGGAGCATTCTCAAACGGGCCGAGCAGCTCGCGGGTGAACTTGCGGTCGAGCCGGCCGAGCTTTCCGCCTCAGGCGACCCATTCATCTTGGTAGCGCCCCGAGACGTCCCTGCCCCCGAAATGAATGAAGGTCCCTATTCATCTGGGTCACGCAGCGGGATGTATAGGTATTATATTACCCGAATTGGGAGAGACGTAATTCAAGCTTCGCCTCCTGTGCTGAACTGCGCGTCGCTCCGACGCTGTTAAGCGATTGATCCTTTGGAGGTCGAAACCGCTTTCGGGCCATGCTAAGGCCTGCGGCAATTCGCTTCCCCTGCTTGCCCTGCCCGGTTCCACCGGGACAATGGACCCCTGAGATGACCGCGACTGCCACCTCACATGCTGCCGGCTCCGCCGCCTGGGCGGACACGCTGCTGCTGTCGTTCGCGCAGGCCGGCTATGTCAGGGCCGAGCCCGCCATCCTGCAGCCGGCCGAACCGTTCCTGGATCTTTCCGGCGAGGACATCCGCAAGAGCCTGTACCTGACCACGGACCTCTCCGGCGAGGAGCTGTGCCTGCGTCCGGACCTGACCATTCCGGTGGCCCGCGATTACCTCAGCTCTGGCCGTGCCGGCCAGCCGGCCGGATTCAGCTATCTCGGCCCGGTGTTCCGCTACCGCAATGGCCAGAGCAGCGAATTCCTGCAGGCCGGCATCGAATCGTTCGGCCGTCAGGACCGCGCTGCGGCGGATGCCGAGATGCTGGCGCTGGCGCTGGAGGCGACCGCCGCGTTCGGCGTCCGCGACGTCGAGATCCGCACCGGCGACGTGGCGCTGTTCAACGCGCTGCTCGACGCGCTCGACCTCTATCCGGTCTGGCGCCGCCGCCTGGTCAAGGATTTCAACCGCAAGATCAGCCTGGAGCAGGATCTGGAGCGGCTGGCAGCCGCAACCACCGCGACCCGCAGCGAATATGAGGGCGTGCTCGCGGCGCTCGCCGGCTCCGACCGCAAGGCGGCACTCGCTTTCGTCACCGATCTGATGTCGATCGCCGGCACCACCAATGTCGGCGGCCGCACCACCGCCGAGATTGCCGACCGCTTCCTCGAGCAGTCGACGCTGAAGGGCGGTGCGCTGCCGCGCGAGGCCATCGCCGTGCTCAAGCGTTTCCTGTCGATATCGGGTAACCCCGATGACGCCGTCGCTCAGCTGCGCGCGCTCACCCATGATGCGAAGCTCGACCTCAGTGCTGCGATCGACCAGTTCGAAAGCCGGGTCGGCTTCATGGCGGCGCGCGGCATCGATGTGAAGGGGACGCGGTTTTCGACCGCGTTCGGGCGCGGGCTCGACTACTACACCGGCTTCGAATTCGAGCTGCATCACCGCGGCAACGGCGCCGAGCCGCTGGTTGCCGGCGGCCGCTATGACGGGCTGATGACCCAGCTTGGATCGGCCGAGCCGATCCCCGCGGTCGGTTTCTCGGTTTGGGTGGATGCGCTGACCCGGATCGGCCGCAAGGTGGGAGCTTAAGTCATGAGCGCGCCATTCGTTCTGGCCGTTCCCTCCAAGGGCCGCCTGCAGGAAAACACCGAGGCCTTCTTCGCCCGCGCCGGGCTGAAGCTGTCGAAGGCGGGCGGCGCCCGCGACTATCGCGGCACGCTCACGGGCCTCGACAATGTCGAGGTCGCCTATCTCTCGGCGAGCGAGATCGCCTCGCAACTGTCCCGCGGCTCGGCGCATCTCGGCGTCACCGGAGAGGATCTGGTGCGCGAGACCATCGCGGACGCCGACAAGCGCGTCTCCCTGATCGAAGGCCTCGGCTTCGGCTATGCTGACGTCGTCGTCGCGGTGCCGCAGGCGTGGATCGACGTCCGCACCATGGCCGACCTCGACGACGTCACCACCGGCTTCCGCGAGCAGCATCACATGCGGATGCGGGTCGCGACCAAGTTCATCAATCTCACCCGCGCCTTCTTCCAGAGCCAGGGCATCACGGATTACCGCATCGTCGAAAGCACGGGCGCGACCGAAGGCGCGCCGGCCGCCGGCAGCGCCGAGTTGATCGTCGACATCACCACGACCGGCGCGACCCTCGCCGCCAACGGATTGCGGGTGCTCGACGACGGCGTGATCCTGCGCAGCCAGGCCAATCTGGTCGCCTCGAGAGACGCCGATTGGTCGCCGCAGGCGCGGGAGACCGCGCGCATCATCCTCGATCACATCGCGGCGCGGGCGCGGGCCAACAAATACCGCGAAGTCCGCACCCGCTTCCGCCAGTGCGACGCGGCCATGCTCACCGAGGCCCACGAGCGCTTCGGCGTCGAAGCCCCGTTCGGCGGACCGACCTCGTCGGGCATGCTCACGCTGCACTGCCCGCCGGGCCAGCTCTACGCACTCGCGAGCTTCCTGCGCACCCATGGCGCCGAGACCGTCTCGGTGGTTTCGCTGGATTACGTGTTCGACCGGGAGAACCCGCTGTTCGCCAGGCTCGAGGCGTTCCTGCGGCAGTGAGCCCAAAGTTTGTTGACCAATTCCGTTCAGCGTAGCGACAGCAAACGGCAGCTACCATATGCTGTCGAGATGACCTTGCAAGAAAACCTGATCGCCTCTGGAACCTTGATCGATGACGCTGGGCTCTGACGTTTCCGGCATGACGACCATCGCGGCAAGCACCGCCGCGAAGGGACTGTCGATTGTCGTCCCGCTCTACAACGAAGCGGCGGGCCTTGCCGCCCTGCACCAGCGCATCTGCGATCTCGCAAAGACCTTGCGTCAGCGTTATCGCTTGGCTTGCGAGGTCGTCTATGTCGACGACGGCAGCGCGGACGCGACGCTGTCGATCGCCCGCTCGCTGCCGGCCGACGCGGTCGACGTCCAGGTGGTGTCGCTGTCGCGCAATTTCGGCAAGGAGGCCGCGCTGATGGCCGGCCTCGACCATGCCCGGCTCGGCGCGGTGCTGTTCATGGACGGCGACGGCCAGCATCCGCCGTCGCTGGTCGAGCGACTGGTGCGGCACTGGATCGAGGACGGCTACGACGTCGTCTATACCGCCAAGGCGCATCGCGACAACGAGCCGTTCCTGCGGCGGCTCGCCGGGCGCGGCTTCTATGCGCTGATCAATTGGGGCGCGCGCCAGAAGATTCCCGAAGACGCCGGCGACTTCCGCCTGCTGTCGCCGCGCGCGGTCGCAGCACTGAGGCAGCTGCCGGAGCGCAACCGCTTCTTCAAGGGCCTCGCGAGCTGGATCGGCTTCCGCCAGATCCGCGTTGATTACGAACCGGCGCCGCGCACCCATGGCGTGACAACCTTCAGCGCCGCGCGTCTGCTTGGTCTTTCGATCGAAGGCGTCACCTCGTTCTCGGTGGCGCCGCTGCGCTTCGCCAGCCTGCTCGGCGTGATCCTCGCCGGCGGAGCGTTCCTGTTCGGCCTGTCGATCCTGTGGGAGGTCTTGACCACCGGCAAGCAGGTGCCCGGCTATCCCTCACTCGTGATCGGCCTGATGACGATCGGCGGCGTGCAGCTCATCATGATCGGCATCGTCGGCGAATATATCGGCAAGATCCTCTCCGAGCTGAAGGCGCGCCCGATCTACTTCGTCGCCGAGCACAGTGAAAAGCATTTCGAGACCGACAAGGCCCAGGACGCTTCAACCCTGGACGCCTCGAAGAGGACGGCGGCCGAATGAGCGCGGCCGCGACGCCGCGGCGGATCTGGCTCTGCGCCGACGATTACGGCATCAGCCCGGGCGTCAATCGCGCCATCCGCGACCTGATCGAACGCGGCCGTCTCAACGCCACCTCGGTGATGATGGTGGGACCTGCGGTCGAGCGCAGCGAGATCGAGGCGCTCCAGACGGCAGCGCGAGCGAGCCCGCGCTGCGCGATCGGATTGCACGTGACATTGTCGGCACCGTTCCGGCCGCTCACCATGCATTTCCGCCCGCTCGACGGCGACATGTTTCTCCCGTTTCCGAAGCTGCTGCGCGCGGGTCTTGCGCGAAGGCTCGACCGCGAATTCTTTCGCAACGAGGTCAAGGCGCAGCTGGCAGCCTTCGCAAAAGCGTTCGGGCGCGCGCCTGACTTCGTCGACGGCCATCAGCATGTGCAGCTCTACCCGCAGGTGCGCGACGGCTTTGTCGACGCCGTCGCCGAAGTCGCGCCAAAAGCCTGGGTGCGCCAGGGCGGCCGCGACCTGCCGCTGATGCAGCGGCTGGCTTCACCGAAAGCCATGGTGCTCGATATCCTCAGCGCGCAATTCCGCCGCCGTGCCGGCAGCGCGGGCCTCAGCTTCAATCCCGGCTTCGCCGGCGCCTATGATTTCACGCAAGCCGCCGATTTCGGCGAGCTGATGCGGCAATTCCTCGAAGGCCTGCCGGATGGCGGCCTCATCATGTGTCATCCCGGCTTCGTCGACGACATCCTCACCGGGCTCGACCCGATGACGGATGTCCGCGAACGCGAGCACGCCTATCTCGCCGGCGATGCCTTCGCGCGCCTGCTGACGGACAGCGGCGTCACGCTGGGGTGAAACCGACAGTTTGCGAGAAAGCCGCCCGCGGGGCAGCTTGTCGCATACCGAAATTTAATCCAGCCGGCACTGTTGGGGCCACAATGGAACCCTACATCTGCCTCGCGCTTGTTTTGCGCGAGGGAGACTGACCATGACGCCGCAGGAACGCCAGCTCGTCGACGAGCTTTTCGACCGGCTTTCGAAACTGGAAAATGCACCGCGCGATCCCGACGCGATCGCCGCAATCTCCGACGGCCTGCGCAAGGCGCCCGGCGCGATCTATGCGCTGGTGCAGACCACGCTGTTGCAGGACGAGGCGCTGAAGCGCGCCCACAACCGCATCCAGGAGCTGGAGGCGGCGCAGGCCCCCGAGCAGGCGCAATCCGGCGGTTTCCTGGACACCATGCGCGACACGCTGTTCGGCGGGGGTCCGTCGCGCGGCTCGGTTCCGAACGTGCCGCCGCGTGACTCGCGGCCGGTGTGGAACAGCGGCCAGGCGATGCAGCAGACCCAGCCCGGTTACGGCCAGCCGCCTTATGGGCAGGCTTACGGTCAAGGTCCAGGTCAGGGCTATGGCGCGCCGCCGGTCGGCGGTGGCGGCGGCTCGTTCCTCGGCACGGCGGCGGCAGCCGCGGCCGGCGTCGTCGGCGGCTCGCTGCTGCTCTCCAGCATCCGCGGCATGATGGGCGGATCGCATCAGCAGGCTTTCGGCGACACCAATGCCCTGGGCGACCGCAGCGCCGGTGGAGGTCCCTGGAGCGGCACCGATCAGTCCGGCGGCTCGCTCGCGCGCGATGCCGGCCTCGACGACATCGGCTCGAACCGCGGTGATGCCTCCCGGCAGGGCTTCGCCGACCACGCTTCGAACGACGACCAGAATTACAACGATCAGAACGACAATGACGGCGGCAATGTCGACCTCGCCGACGATAGCGATTTCGGCGGCGGAGATGATGGCGGCAGCGATTACGCCTGACGCTTTTTATCCTTGCTCCAAACGAGAACGGCCGCCGATGAGGCGGCCGTTCTGGTTCCGAGCGCTATGCGCCTACATCACGACGACCTTGGTGCCGACATTGACGCGACCGTAGAGATCGATGACGTCTTCGTTGCGCATGCGGATGCAGCCCGAGGAGACGTTGGTGCCGATGGTCCAGGGCTCGTTCGAACCGTGGATACGGTAAAGCGTCGAGCCGAGATACATCGCGCGCGCGCCGAGCGGATTTTCCGGGCCGCCTTCCATGTGCCGGGGCAGGTCGGGACGGCGCGCGATCATTTCCGCCGGCGGCGTCCAGGCCGGCCATTCGCGTTTCGCCGTGATCGACTTCACGCCGGACCAGGTGAAGCCGGGACGGCCGACGCCGATGCCGTAGCGCATCGCCCGGCCGTTGCCCTCGACGAGATAGAGGAACTTGTTCGGCGTATCGACCACGATCGTGCCGGCGCTTTCATTGCCGCTATAGTCAACGAGTTGTTTCTCGAATCTCGGGTCGAACTGACGCTGCCGCGGATCGACTGCCTCCTGCTGGAGACCTGCGCCCTGCATCTGCGGCTCGCCCATCGGCGGCAGGCGGCGCTGGTCATAATAACCTGGCTGCTGCTGATACATCGGCTGCTGCGGAGCGTAGGCCGGACCGCGACCGGGCCCGTCGCCGAACATGAACTCGATGAAGCCGCCGCCCATGTTCGAATTGGAGGCGACACGCACCGGCGCAGGCGGCACTTGCGGCTGATAGAGCACCGCGGGCGGATCGTTCGGCACGCTATTGTCGAAGGCGCTGGCGCTGTTGACGCCGGCAATGAAGGTGCAAGCGCTGCCAAGCAGCGCAACAGACATTTTCTTGAACATCGACGTACTCTGTACTGTTTCGTCTAGATCACATGCGTCGTGGCGAGGTGGTGGCTGATCCGCACCCGCGACGTGGTCAATAAAGAGCAAAAGCCGTTTTGTTTGGTAAACGGAAACGCCATTTCGATTCACCACGTCGTCGGCAGCGGTGCAATTTGGCGATCAGCGTTTATTTTCGATGAACGCTGCGCACGCATGGTTAATCGCCCGTTTGCAAGCCGTCGCGCACAACCGCGCGACAGTTCCGGCTGTGAACTTCGTGTTAAATCGCTTCTGCCTACAAAGACGCGTGAGTGAGGTGGGGGGAGTTCTTGATGGCTATTCACCGCAAACGTTTTCGTGTCGAGGAGGCTATTGTCGGCGAGATGCCCAGCCCCGAAATGATTGAGGAGGCTGCGCCGATGCATAGCGAGATCATGGCCGAGTTGCGTGCGATCCGTGCACAGATGGCGAAGGGCACCGTGCCCTTGTCCGGCAGCGCCGCCATGGCGGCGATCGACGCCTCCACCGCCCACGAGCTCTCCGAAGCCCGCACCATGCTCGATACTTACCGGGCGCAGATCGAGCAGTGCGAGAAGCTGAAGGTCGAGCTCGACCTCATCCACGACGCCATCGACCGCACCAAACGCGAGATCGCGACACTGCATGGCAAGAGCTTCGACGGCGGCGAAATGGCCAAGGTCAATGGCGAGCTCGGCGCGGTGGTCGGCGGCACCGAACAGGCGACCCAGCAGATCCTCGAAGCCGCCGAGTCGATCGACCAGGCGGCCAGCGCGATGGCCAAGGTGCAATCGGCCGATCAGCAGAAGCGGCTCGCCGACGATATCCAGGAACGCGTCATCTCGATTTTCGAAGCCTGCAACTTCCAGGACCTGACCGGCCAGCGCATCAGCAAGGTCATGAGCACGATGAAGTTCATCGAGCAGCATATCAATTCCATGATGGAGATCTGGGGCGGCGTCGACGCGATCAAGTCCCACGTCGTGCCGCAGGTCGACACCCGCAGCGATGACGACAAGCTTCTCAACGGCCCGAAGCTCGCCGGCGACGTCGGCCACGCCTCGCAGGACGACATCGACGCGCTGTTCGACTGAGCGGACGCGACACTACGGAAAAACAAAACGCCGGCGAGAGCCGGCGTTTTTTTTGTTTGGGACGTCATTGCGAGCGAAGCGTAGCAATCCAGACTGTGTCCGCGGAGGCAGCCTGGATTGCTTCGTCGCTTCGCTCCTCGCAATGACGAGTGGCTAGGCCGGCGCCCCGATCACGCCCTCGGCGCGCAGCGGACGTAGACCATGTTGCCGTAGCGGGTGGCGGCGTCCTTGTCGATGAAGCGGGTGATGAGGACGCGGCCGTCGAAGGAGACGATCTCGCGGTCCTGCTCGCCGGGCGTCGGACCCGCCGGCCCGATATAGTTCTTGCCGCTGGGCGAACCCTTCAGCCGCAGCTCCTGCGGTGTTGCCTGGTCCGCCAGATGCATGATCACGCCGCCGGAGGAGCCGGCGGTGATCACGTAAGGATTTTTGCATTGGGCCCGGGCGGCAGCCTCGGTGCGGGCGCGGTCGGCCGGGTTCTGGAACGAGGCGAGGCCCCAGCGGCCGACGATCTCGTCGGCGCGGATCGAGGCGGGCATTTCCGGACCGGTGCCGGGCTCGGCCTCGGGAGGCGGTGAGGAGGAAGAAAAGGACGGCAGGCTCATGCCGCCGCCGCAGGCGCCAAGCAGCAGCGCCAGGCAAGAAGCCGCCGCCAGATTGGCGACCGTGCGCGCGTGAGCTGAACTGATCATGGCATTCCCCCGGACAAAACCATGGCCGCACCCCTTCCGCAGCCAAGCGCAAAACCGCTGCCGGAGCAATGACGTCCTTTAATACGCCGGCGCCCCGAACAAGTTTCCAATGTCACCATCCTATATCCGTCTCACCAATCGCTTAACCACCTTTGCTTGACAGGATCGCGGCCAAGCCATATTCCCGGACGCACCATTAGCACTCTGAAAGATGGATTGCTAACGCGCGCCGATCGATCCTCGGGAAGGGTGGACGGAAGCGCCGCCCGCCCACTTTCACTCCTTCCGAAACGAGCCTCCAAAGGGAAACGTCATGACTAAATCCAAATTTCGTCCGCTGCATGACCGTGTCGTGGTCAAACGTATCGACGCCGAGTCAAAGACCAAGGGCGGCATCATCATTCCGGACACGGCCAAGGAAAAGCCGTCCCAGGGCGAAGTCGTCGCCGTCGGCCCCGGTGGCCGCGACGAGGCCGGCAAGCTGATCCCGATCGACCTCAAGGTCGGCGACCGTGTGCTGTTTGGCAAGTGGTCGGGCACCGAGGTCAAGATCGACAACGATGAGCTCCTGATCATGAAGGAGTCGGACATCATGGGCGTGATGGCCTAAGGCCAAACGCCTGAACGGCCGCTGAATGCATGCCCGGGTCACTCGATCCGGGCATGCATCATTCCGCCGGGTTCGATCGCGGACCCCGGAATGAGGCGGCCCAATAAACAAGACACATCACGAAACAAGAGGAATTGCAGACCATGGCTGCCAAAGACGTCAAGTTTTCCGGAGACGCGCGCGATCGCATGCTGCGCGGCGTCGACATTCTCGCCAACGCCGTCAAGGTGACGCTCGGCCCGAAGGGCCGCAACGTGCTCATCGAGAAGTCGTTCGGCGCGCCCCGCATCACCAAGGACGGCGTCACCGTCGCCAAGGAGATCGAGCTCGAGGACAAGTTCGAGAACATGGGCGCCCAGATGGTCCGTGAGGTCGCCTCCAAGACCAACGACCTCGCCGGCGACGGCACCACCACCGCGACCGTGCTGGCCCAGTCCATCGTGCGCGAAGGCGCCAAGTCGGTTGCCGCCGGCATGAATCCGATGGACCTCAAGCGCGGCATCGACATCGCGGTCGCGGCCGTCGTCAAGGACATCGAGAAGCGCGCCAAGCCGGTCGCCGCCTCCTCCGAGGTCGCCCAGGTCGGCACCATCTCGGCCAACGGCGATGCCGCCATCGGCAAGATGATCGCGCAGGCGATGCAGAAGGTCGGCAACGAGGGCGTCATCACCGTCGAGGAGAACAAGTCGCTCGACACCGAGGTGGACATCGTCGAGGGCATGAAGTTCGACCGCGGCTATCTGTCACCCTACTTCGTCACCAACCCCGAGAAGATGACCGCCGAGCTCGAGGACGCCTACATCCTCCTGCACGAGAAGAAGCTGTCCGGCCTGCAGGCCATGCTGCCGGTCTTGGAAGCCGTGGTGCAGTCGGGCAAGCCGCTCGTCATCATCGCCGAGGACGTCGAGGGCGAGGCGCTGGCCACCCTGGTCGTCAACCGCCTCCGTGGCGGCCTGAAGGTCGCCGCCGTCAAGGCGCCGGGCTTCGGCGACCGCCGCAAGGCCATGCTCGAGGACCTCGCGATCCTCACCGGCGGCCAGCTGATCTCCGAAGATCTCGGCATGAAGCTCGAGAACGTCACGGTGAAGATGCTTGGGCGCGCGGGCAAGGTGGTGATCGACAAGGAGAACACCACGATCGTCAAGGGCGCCGGCAAGAAGCCGGAGATCGAGGCCCGCGTCGGCCAGATCAAGGCCCAGATCGAGGAGACCACCTCGGATTACGACCGTGAGAAGCTCCAGGAGCGCCTCGCCAAGCTCGCAGGCGGCGTCGCGGTGATCCGCGTCGGCGGCGCCACCGAGATCGAGGTCAAGGAGAAGAAGGACCGCGTCGAAGACGCGCTCAACGCCACCCGCGCCGCGGTGCAGGAGGGTATCGTTCCCGGCGGCGGCGTCGCGCTGCTCCGCGCCAAGAAGGCGGTCGGCCGTCTCACCAACGCCAATGCCGACGTCCAGGCCGGCATCAACATCGTGCTGAAGGCGCTGGAAGCCCCGATCCGCCAGATCTCCGAGAACGCGGGCGTGGAAGGCTCGATCGTCGTCGGCAAGATCCTGGAGAACAAGTCCGAGACCTTCGGCTTCGACGCCCAGACCGAGGAGTATGTCGACATGGTCGAGAAGGGCATCATCGACCCTGCCAAGGTGGTGCGCACCGCGCTCCAGGACGCCGCCTCGATCGCCGGCCTGCTGGTGACCACCGAGGCCATGGTTGCCGAGTCGCCGAAGAAGGACGCCGCGCCCGGCATGCCGGCCGGTGGCGGCATGGGCGGCTTCTAAGGCCGATCCTCAGCCCACAGTGTTGCGAAGGCCGCCTCCGGGCGGCCTTCTTTTTTGGCAATCATGCCCCGTGCTTTCCAATTCAACCGGCGGCCAAAACCCACTACGGTGACGCCCGATTCGAATTGTTTGGGCATGATCTCAACGGAAGACCGCTTCACATTTTTCCGGATCATGCCCCATTGCCTGGGGATTTCGTCGATGCGCGCGCTTCTGGTTTGCCCGACGGTTTTGTTGGCGGCTCTGCTTGCAGTTTCGCCTGAGGTCGCATCCGCCCAGATGAAGCTGGCGCCGAAGGCCACGGCGCCGGGCGGCGTCGAGACGCGCTATTTCACCTCGATCGACGGGCTGATGGACGGCAATGCCGACGTGATCCTGAAGGAGACACGCCAGGGCAAGACCGTCACCGCAGCCGTGCTCGACGTCTGCTATCCCGTCGCGAAGAATTCCGACCGCAAGGACCGCTTCGTCGTCAATCTCCAGGTCGCGGGCCAGAACCTGACGGGTACGACGCAGAGCTTGGGTGCGAAGGCGCCGGTCACCGTCAAGCTGCTGCGCAAACAGGCGGGAGACACGTTCGAATTCCGCGGCCAGATCAGCATTGGCCAAGCCGTGACCGAGGTCACCTCGCCCGACAATTCCGATCTCAGCGAGAAGGAATTCCTCGACAACCAGACCTCCGACGACGGAATCACGCCGCAGCCGAAGGATTTCACCGACGTCTCGCCGGAAGCGATCGCGGTCAAGGTCAAGCTGGATGCCGCGACCGAGTTCCTGAAGAGCCTGAAGGGCCAGGACGTCGAGGTGACGCTGGCGAGCCTCACCGTCGGCTGCGACGCGCTGCGCGCGGGCGAGCAGACCATCAACATGTCGGTCGATCCGGAGCGCGCCGGCGCGCTGCTGGCAAAATTCAAGGCTACGCCCGGCGTCACCGCCGCGGGCTGGACCGCGGGCATGACCGAGATGGACCGCACCATCCGCATTGCCGCCGCCGACTGGCGCGAGGGCGACAAGATCAACCGCGACAAGCTCGCGGCCGCGGTGGCTGGCGTGCTGAGCAGGACGCTCGCGGCAAAGCCGGTCTCGCAAAGCTTCAACCCGGCGACCGGCAAGCTCAAGCTGGTGTTCAAGCGCCCGAACCAGGATTTTCCCGCGCTCGAGCTCACCGACACGATCGAGGTCGCGGGCCTTGTCTCGCCCGACAAGCCCGGCACGACCGACAAGCTCATGCTCTGGGTCGGGAGTCCCGCGACCACGACCACTGACGAGAGCAGCGGCGCCAAGCTCAATCTCTCGGACGAAGCGACCGCCGACGAGGAAGGCGATCAGCCCGACGACAACGGTTCGGTCGAGGCGCTCGCCAAGGAGCTGAAAGGCCAGCGCTGGGACGCCGACAAGTCGGTGTGGAAGTGATGTAGCCCGCACATCAACTCTCGGTCATCGCCCGGCTTGACCGGGCGATCCAGTACTCCGAGACGGTTTTGATGACTCGAGAAGCCGCGGCGTACTGGATTCCCCGCTTGACGCCTACGCTAAAGCTTCGGCGCCCCTGGACCTCAACCCCGGCGAAGCCTTGGCGTAGCCGGGTCGCGGGGAATGACAGCGGTGGCTAATTGCCGTTGACGCGAAAACGCAGCGGCTTGGGGCCGACGAGCGTCAGCACGTCGCCCTGGCGCTTCCAGGTCTCGACGCCGCCCAGCGCTGCAACGAGATCGTCGTCGGCCTGGGCCCGCGCCGGCGGGCAGGAGCGGTCCTGGATCTGGCCGGGAACGAAGATCACGGTGTTGCCGGCGACCGAGAACTGGCCCTTGCCGCCCTTGCACCAGAGCTCCAGCACGACCTCACCATTGTCGCCGATCTCGATGTTCGGAATCCGCTTCGAGCCCGGCTGCGGCAGCGCCTCCAGCGTCATCTCGGTGCCGAACGGAAAACCGTCCTCCGCACGCGCGAGCGTGGACATCGCGAGCATTGCAACTGCCGCACACACCATCTGCCTGAACGAAACCATGAGACCTCTCGAACGACCTGATTTGCGCCACCTTCTATAAGACGGCGGCGCCGTTGAGAAGGTTCGCCCATGCGCCACGCAAAAATCCCCGCGAGGACCAACCTCGCGGGGATTTGGCTTGAAGCCGCGCGTGGCCTGCTACTTCAGCACCATCGCCGTGAACGGCCAGACATAGGCCTGCAACGTCACGAACACGCCGACCAACGAAGCCAGCACGATCGAGTGCCAGAACACGAAGCGCAGGATCGTGCCTTCGTGCCCGTACCAATTCGTCGCGGTGGACGCGACCACGATCGACTGGGCGTCGATCATCTTGCCCATCACGCCGCCGGACGAGTTCGCCGCAGCCATCAGGATCGGCGACAGACCAAGCTGCTCGGAGGTGATCCTCTGAAGATTTCCGAACAGAACGTTGGAAGCGGTATCCGATCCCGTTAGCGCAACGCCCAACCAGCCGAGCAGCGTGCCGAAGAAGGGATAGAGCACGCCGGTTGCAGCAAAGGCGAGGCCGAGCGTCGCGTCGACGCCAGAGAGCCGCGTCAGCGTGCCGATCGCGAGCATCGCCGAGATCGTGATCAGCGAGATCGCGCACAGCCGGATGGTGCGGCCGTACTGGATCAAGAGCTTGCCGGGCCCGACGCCCATCAGGAAGCCCGAGATGATCGCCGCAATCAGCATGCCCGTGCCGGTGAACGAGAGATAGGTGAAGCCGAACACCGCGCTCTCTTTCGTCGGTCCTGGCGCGACCGGCGGCATCTTGTTGATCATCTGATGCAGCTCGGGAACGGGATAGTTCCAGGTGAAGATCGAGTTCGCCCAGGTCTTGAATCCACCATTGCCCCAGATCAGCATCACGATGCAGACGATGATCCACGGCAGCAGCGCGCTGAACAACTCGCTCTGCGTCAGCGGCGTCTTGTCCATCGGTTTTGCCGCGGCCATGGTGGCGGCCGATTCATCGCGGCCGCGCAGCGCCGGGGACAGCCAGAGCTGCCTCGGCTGCCAGACCTTCAGGAACAGGATCAGCGCGCCCATCGAGATCAGCGATGCGCCGATGTCGACGATCCAGGGATTGATGAAGTTCGAGATCACGAATTGCGGGACCGCGAACGACACGCCGGTGACCAGGATCGCCGGCCAGACATCCTTCATGCCCTTCCAGCCCGCGAACGCCCACACTACCCAGAACGGCACGATCAGCGAGAAGAACGGCAATTGCCGGCCGACCATCGCGCCGAGGATGTAGGGGTCGAGGCCGGTGACCGAGGCTAAGCCCTGGATCGGCGTGCCCAGCGCGCCATAGGCGACCGGCGCGGTGTTGGCGATCAGCGACAGGCCGCTTGCTGCAAGCGGCGAGAACCCGAGACCGATCAGGACGGCGCCCGTGATCGCGACCGGCGTGCCGAAGCCCGAAGCGCCTTCGAAGAAGGCGCCGAACGAGAACGCGATCAGCAGCAATTGCAGCCGCCGGTCCTCGGTGACGCCGCCGACCGCGCGCTTGAGCAATTCGAAGCGTCCGGTGGTAACCGTTACCTGGTAGAGGAAGATGACGTTGAGAACGATCCAGCCGATCGGGAAGAAGCCGGTGACGATGCCCAGCACCGAGGCACGGATCGACATGTTCGCCGGCATGGTGAAGACGAAGATCGTGATCAAATTGGCCACGATCACGGCGATGACCGCCGCGATATGAGCCTGGACGCGGCCGCTCGCGATCAGGACCAACAATGTGACGACAGGGACTGCCGCCGCGATCGTCGACAGCACAGGGCTGTGCAACGGATCATAAACTTGATTCCACATGATCTTCCTCCCCCACGCATGTGTGCTGCAGGCGGCCCGCGTGGACAGCCGATCCTGCTTGACGCTGAAGCGATAACCCCCGAGCTGGACGCGAATTCCTCGCGAATGCAGCGGTTCCCGTCCGCTCACAAGCTCGCGAAATCCCGGAGGCCCCCACCCCGCGCCGATGAGCCCCATGCTAGGGTTGCAAGCTGCGACAAGCCAACGCAAATTGCAGGACTCGCGACTTTAGTCTAAGCGCGCCGATTTCCGCCATCGTCTCAGGTCTTTGGCCCGGGCAGTTGTGCACATCCCCTCAGGAGACAGAGCTCTGTGAAGAACATCAGCGCCACGCTCGCGATCGTCTGGCGAATCGCCGCCCCGTATTTCCGGTCGGAGGACAAATGGGCTGGCCGCGGCCTGCTCGCCGCTGTCATCGCGATGGAGCTGGCGCTGGTCGCGATCGACGTCCTGGTCAATCAATGGCAGAACCGGTTCTACAGCTCACTGCAGGCAAGTGACTGGGATAGTTTCGTCAGGGAAATCTGGATCTTCATCGGCCTCGCCTCCGCCTTCATCGCGCTGGCGGTCTACAAGCTGTACCTGAACCAGTGGCTTCAGATCCGCTGGCGGCAATGGCTGACCCGGCACTATCTGGGCGAATGGCTGCAAGGCGCCACCCACTACCGCATGCAGCTCAAGGGCGATGCGGCCGACAACCCGGACCAGCGCATCACCGAGGACGTCAAGAACTTCGTCGAGCAGACCCTGACCATCGGGCTCGGCCTGCTCTCGTCGATCGTGACGCTGTTCTCTTTCGTGATCATCCTCTGGGGCCTCTCCAACGCCGCGCCGTTGCACCTGTTCGGCGCCGATCTCATGATCCCCGGCTATCTGTGCTGGGGCGCGCTGGTCTACGCGATCTTCGGCACGGCGCTGACGCACTGGATCGGCGCCCCGCTGGTCAATCTCAATTTCGAGCAGCAGCGCTATGAAGCCGACTTCCGCTTCAACCTCGTCCGCGTCCGCGAGAATTCCGAGCAGATCGCGCTGCTCAAGGGCGAAGGCGCCGAGCGCGGCCGCCTACTGGACCGCTTCGGCTTCGTGATCGGCAATTGGTACTCAATCATGAGCCGTACCAAGCGCCTCACCGCGTTCACCGCGAGCTATCAGCAGGCCGCCGTGATCTTTCCCTACGTGCTGGTGGCGCCGGCCTTCTTCGCCAAGAGGATCCAGCTTGGCGACATGATGCAGACCGCCTCCGCCTTCTCGAGCGTACAGGGCGCGTTGTCGTTCTTCGTCACGGCGTACCGATCGCTGGCGGAATGGCGCTCGATCGTCGCCCGCCTCGACGGATTCGAGATGTCGGTCGATGCGGCCGCGCACCTGCCGCCGCACGAGCCTGCGATTGCCCTCAAGGCCGCCGGCGGCAATCGCAATATCTCTCTCGAACAGCTTTGCGTGAACCTGCCGAGCGGCACGCCGCTGGTGGCCGCCGACGCCTTCTCCGTCCAGACGCCGGAGCGCGTGCTGGTGACCGGACCGTCGGGCTCCGGCAAGTCGACGCTGTTCCGGGCCATCGCGGGCATCTGGCCGTTCGGCACCGGCAGCATCTTCGTGCCGGAAAAGGCGAAGCTGATGATGCTGCCCCAGCGCCCCTATTTCCCGGTCGGCGTGCTGCGCGACGCGGTGGTCTATCCGGCCGCGCCGGGCGCGTTCGAAACCTCACGCGTCAGGGACGCGCTGATCGCGGTCGGGCTGCCCGACCTCGCCGAGCGGCTTGAGGAGGACGGTCATTGGAACCGGATGCTGTCGCTGGGCGAGCAGCAGCGCCTCGGGCTCGCCCGCGCGCTGCTGCACGCGCCGGACTATCTGTTCCTGGACGAGGCCACGGCCTCGCTGGACGAGCCGTCCGAGGCCCGCCTGTACCGGTTGCTGGCGGAGAAGCTGCCACAGGCCACCGTCGTCTCGATCGGCCACCGCTCGACGCTGGAAGCCTTCCATACCCGCAAGGTGACGATGGTGAAGCACGGCGCGATCCACGTCCTCGGTGACGGTGGTGTGCCGGTCGAAAAGGAGCCGAGCGCGGCACGCTGAGGCGGCTCGACCATTCCCTGAGGCTATGGCCCTTCGTTGCGGCCATCCTTCGAGACGCCCGCCTTTGGCGGGCTCTCAGGATGAGGTCTGTCCGCGCGCTGAAATCCGTGCCCCCTCATGGTGAGGAGCGGCCGGAGGCGTCTCGAACCATGCAGCCCCCCGGCCTGCGCCCCACGCGCCCAAAGCAAAAGGGCGGCAGGTTGTCCTGCCGCCCTCAATCAAGTCGCTTCGGGAAGAAGCTTACTTCAGGTTGCTCATCGCGGTCAGGTCGAACGACAGCTTGGCAATGCCGGCCGCGCCGCACCAGTTGGAGCCAGCGCCGCCCGGATTGATCGCGGTGACGTTGGTGGTGCCGGTGGCGTTGAAGGCGCTGGTGAAGGCGTTGCAATCACCCTTGTTCAGGTCGGTGTCGGAGTAACGCAGGTCCAGCGTGAACACCTTGTAGGTGAAGCCGATGCCGATGTTCCAGGTGTTGTAGTCCTTGTAGGGGATACCATTGGCGAAAACGGTGCCGACGCCGGTGCCGTAGAAGGCATCCGAAGTACCGAACCACTGCCGGCCGAACTCACCCGACACATACATGCCCATGCCGGAGGGACCGAAAGCCGTGCTGGGCGCCGTGTACTTGGCGGTCAACGAAGCGTAGTTGCCCCAGGCACCCGAGTTCAGGAAGTTCGGCGAGTAGTACTCGGTCGCGCCGACCGTGAAGCTGTCGTTGATGGTGTAGTTCACCTTGCCGTAGACTTCGACGAAGCTGACGTCCTTCTTCATGACGTTGCCGTCGGCGAGGAAGATCGTGGTCGTGCTGACGCCGCAGACGTTGCCGCCGGGAATGCCGCCGGTGAGCACGTTGTCGGCGCAGCTGCCGCCCGGATACAGGTAGCCCCAGACACCGATGTCGAACGCGAAGGCGCCGAAGGTCGGGCGGATACCGCCGTAGATGTCGACTTCAGCGGCGGCGCGATTGGCGAAGGAGATGCTCTCGGCGGACACGCCGACGTAGAGCTGGAGGTCCTTGTTGACGTTGTAGCGCGGCTCGAAATAGGCCGCGACCGACGCTTTGTGGTTCGACTGCGTGACGCCGCGGAAGATGTAGTCGCTCATGATGGCGCCGCCGAAGGCGATATCCCAGGGATCGAAAGCAACCACCGGGGCCTTCTTAGCCTTCACCGCCATGTCTGCCGCGAAAGCCGAGCCCGTCACCATTGCCAGCGCCGTTGCCAACAAAGCCACTTTTTTCATTTCGATCCCCATCACCAGTTCTATGACCCCAGCCGGATCCCGGAAGCCCCCGGAACGCACGACCTGATTGCAAATTTCGTAACTGCGACAATCTGGATGGAGTGGCGTAAACCGTGAAGCAAAAAACGCGGGCATCTGCCGACTTTTTGGGCGTTCTGACGATTCCACGAAAGGTTGTCAGGCTGTGTGTCTTCTCGACCACATTATTTGCACTCCAAAGTGCACCGGACGGCCCGGGTTAGTACGGGTCCGGCGGTACCGTGCTGCCCGCGCCACGAATCAGGCTGCTTCCCGACGAGACCATCCCTCGCGCGCCGTCACGCCGATGCAAAAAGGCCGCAGCATCACCGCTGCGGCCTTCCTGTCGTCGATCATGGTCGTCGGATTGGATCCAGCCTTTGGCCTAACTTTGGGCCTAACCTTGTCCTTCGGCTGGGGTCGTGTCCGCAGAAGACGAAGGCATCGCCCAGCTTGTCTCGGCGGCGGGCTCGGGAGCCGGAGCTGCCGGCGTTGACGGCTTCGGCGCGGGAGCTGCCTTCGCCTTCTTCGGCGCCGCTTTCTTCACAGCCTTCTTGGCGGCCTTCTTAGGGGCAGCCTTCTTAGCGGCTTTCTTGGCCGACTTCTTGGCGGCCTTCTTCGGCGCGGCCTTCTTGGCAGATTTCTTTGTGGCTTTCTTGGCAGACTTCTTCGCGGACTTCTTGGCTGCCTTCTTTGAGGTCTTCTTCGCCGCTACCGCCTTCTTGGCCTTTTTGGCCTTCTTGCTTTTTTTCTTCTTCGCTTTCGCCATCGTGGTCCTCCTGTTGCCGCCGAACAATGGTCGATCCGGGCGTCTTCAGCCGTCACCTCCGGACGAAAGCTCAGCCCTCGAAAGCTCAGTCTTCGAAAGCTCAGTCTTGCGCGTTCAATGCCGGCCGCGACCCGCCCGTAGCCCAATCGAGAAGCTCAATCGTGTGTACGACCGGAACTGACGTGCCACTGGCAATCTGCACCATGCAGCCGATATTGCCTGCGGCAATCATGTCCGGCTTGACGCTCGCGATGTTGGCGACCTTGCGATCGCGCAACCGGCCCGCAAGCTCGGGCTGGAGAATGTTGTAAGTCCCCGCCGAACCGCAACACAAATGGCTCTCCGGCACATCTTTCACCACGAATCCATTATTGGAAAGCAATTCTTTCGGAAGGCCCGTGATTTTCTGCCCGTGCTGCAACGAACACGCAGAGTGATAGGCGACGACGATGTTGTCCTGTCGCGCGGTGGCCACGAGTCCAAGGCCGGCGACGTATTCAGTGATGTCCTTGGCGAGCGCGGAGACCTTCGCCGCATCGACGGCAAACGCAGCGTCCTCGCGCAGAAGATAGCCGTAGTCCTTGATCACGGTGCCGCAGCCGGACGCGGTCACCAGGATGGCGTCGAGCCCCTCGCCGGCCGCTTCCGCGCGCCACGCCGCGACATTGGCGCGAGCCCGCCCTAATGCGTCCTGGTCGTTGCCGAGGTGATGGGTCAGCGCGCCGCAGCACTGCTCGTCCCTGACGAGGACGACCTCGATGCCGTGGCGCGTGAGGAGACTGATGGCGGCCTGGTTGATGCGCGGCGCCAGCACCTGCTGGGCGCAGCCCTGGAGCAGCGCGACCCGGCCGCGCTTCTTGCCGAGTGCCGCGAACACACTGCCGGCGGCGGGCCCCGGTGGCGGCAGCCGGTCCGGCGCCAGCGCCAGCATCGCCTTGAGGCGCAGGATCAGGCCTGGTGTCGCCGACGGCCGGGGCGTCGGCAGCAACGCGGCCAGCGGGCGGGCCAGCCGCGCCAGCCACATGCTGGCGCGGAAACGCTGCGGGTCCGGCAGGACGAAGGCCAGCACCCGGCGCAGCAGCCGCTCGGCCAGCGGCCGCTCGTAACGCTGCTCGATCCTGACCCGGGCCTGATCGACCAGATGCATGTAATTCACCCCCGAGGGGCAGGTCGTCATGCAGGCCAGGCACGACAGGCAGCGGTCGACATGTTTGACCACTTCGGCCGTCGGCGTCTGGTCCCTCTCCAGCATCTCCTTGATCAGATAGATGCGGCCGCGCGGGCTATCGAGCTCGTCGCCAAGCAGCACATAGGTCGGACAGGTTGCGGTGCAGAAGCCGCAATGGACGCAGGCGCGCAGGATCTTGTCGGCTTCCGCGATGTCGGGGTCGGCGAGCTGCGCGAGTGAGAATTCGGTCTTCATTCAGCAAGCGTCCCGCGTCAGCCGGCCCCGGTTGAGGATGGTCTTCGGATCGAAACTGGCGCGGACCCGCTCGCTCAACGCGGCAAGGCCAGCGGCTTGCGGGTGGAATACATCGATCGTGCGCCTGATGTCCTCGGCCGCCCGGATCAGCGTGGCGTGCCCGCCGGCCGCATTCGCACGTTCGCGCACGGCCGGACCATGCGCGTCCGGCTTCGGTGGCACCGCCGCCCAGATCAGTCCACCACCCCAATCGTAGATCAATTCGCCGCCGGTCTCGCGCGCCAGCAGCGTCCCGAGCGCCGCGCCCGACGCCGGCGGACAGACGATCCGCCAGACCGGCCAGGCCCCCAGCGCGCCGCCAGCCGCGAACGGCAAGATGTCGCGGATCGTGGTCCATAGCGCCGCTGACACCGTGTCCTCGACGAGCGTTGCGGGTCCGAACGGCGCCAGCAATTCGCGCAGCGAGCCGGCACGGTGGGCGGCCGAGGCGGTAATGCCTTCGAGCCGCAGCACGGTCAGCGCCTCGCTTTGGCCCACGATATCGCCGAGACCTTCGGTCTTGGTCCGGAACGCCGATGTCGGCAGATGCGCGGCACCGGAGACGTCGAAGGGCGAGCCGAGCGCCGCGGTCATCGCCTTGTTGGCGGCGGCATCGTCGAGGCCGCGCAGCACCAGCGTCCGCTCGGCCTCCGGCTTCGGCATCACCTTCAGCGTGACTTCCGTCATGACCGACAGCGTGCCCCAGGAACCGGCGAGAAGCTTGCAGAGGTCGTAGCCGGTGACGTTCTTCACCACCTTGCCGCCGGTCTTGAAGCTGTCGCCGAAACCCGAGACGGCGTGCGCCCCGAGCAGATGGTCGCGCGCCCCGCCCGCCTTGATCCGGCGCGGACCGGCCAGGCCAGCCGCAATCATGCCGCCGATGGTGCCTGATACCGGCGTGCCGAGCAGCGGCGCGGTGTTCATCGGCTCGAAGGCGAATTGCTGGTTCTTGGCATCGATCAGCGACAGCACGTCGGCCAGCGGCGCCCCGGCCTGGAGCGTGACAATGAGTTCGTTGGGCTCGTAGGCGGTGATGGCACTCAGCGCGGAGACGTCGAGCACCGCATTGGTCGCCATCGCATGACCGATGCCACGCTTGGAGCCATGGCCGATGATCTCGAGCGGCTGCTCATTGGCAATCGCCGCGCGCACCACCTCTTCGACGTCTTTGGCGTCTCGTACCTTGAGCGTATCCACGCCCGTAGCGGGTAACGAAGTTTGCAGCGAAAATCAAATTTGGCGCGTTGCAGCGAGGCGACGTTAGAATCGCGGGATGTCCGGGAATGCCAGCTTGCCGGCATGGACGTGCATGCGACCAAGCTCGGCGCAGCGATGCAGGGTCGGAAACACCTTTCCGGGATTGAGCAGGCCCTGCGCGTCGAAGGCGCATTTCAGACGCTGCTGCTGGTTGAGGTCGATCTCACTGAACATCTCCGGCATCAGATCGCGCTTCTCGATGCCGACGCCGTGCTCGCCGGTGAGCACGCCGCCGAACTCGACGCAGGCGCGCAGGATGTCAGCGCCGAAGGCTTCGGCGCGCTCGATCTCACCGGGCTTGTTGGCGTCATAGAGGATCAGCGGATGCAGATTGCCGTCGCCGGCATGGAACACGTTGGCGCAACCGAGCTGGTATTTTTCCGATAGCTCGCGGATGCGCGCCAGCGCCTTCGGCAGCGCACCGCGTGGGATAGTGCCGTCCATGCAGAGATAGTCCGGGGAGATGCGGCCGACGGCGGGGAACGCGGCTTTCCGGCCGGCCCAGAACAGATTGCGCTCGGCCTCCGAGGTCGAGATCTGGCAGGTGGTCGAGCCGCAAGCGTTCGCAATTGTCTCGACCCGCGTGATCAGCTCGTCGACCTCGATCTTGGGACCGTCGAGCTCGATGATGAGGAGGGCCTCGACATCGAGCGGATAGCCGGCGTGGACGAAGGCTTCCGCGGCGTGGATCGCGGGCTTGTCCATCATCTCCATGCCGCCGGGAATGATGCCGGCGCCGATGATGCGCGCCACGCATTCGCCGGCCGCCTCGACTTGCGCGAATCCGACCATCAGCGCGCGCGCCGTCTCCGGCTTTTGCAGGATGCGCACCGTGATCTCGGTGATGACGCCGAGCAGGCCTTCGGAGCCGGTGATGACGCCCATCAGGTCGTAGCCGGAGTTCTCCGCCGATTTGCCGCCAATGCGCAGGATCTCGCCGCTCATCAGCACGATCTCGCAGCCGAGCACATTGTTGGTGGTCATGCCGTATTTCAGGCAGTGCACGCCGCCGGAATTCTCTGCGACATTGCCACCGATCGAGCAGGCGATCTGCGATGACGGATCCGGCGCGTAGTAGAACCCGGCATGGGCGACGGCCTGGCTGATGGCGAGGTTGGTGACGCCGGGCTCGGTGACGACGGCGCGGTTGTCGAAATCGATCTCGCGGATGCGCTTGAACTTGCCGAGGCCCAGGAGCACGCCGTCCTCCAGCGGCAGCGCGCCGCCGGACAGCGAGGTGCCGGAGCCGCGCGGCACCACCTTGATGCCCTGCCCTGCACAATATTTCAGGATGAGCGAAACCTGCTCGGTCGTGTCGGGCAGCACAACGACCATCGGCGGCTGCCGATAGGCCGTCAATCCGTCGGATTCATAGGCCCGCATCTCGGCAGGCGTATCGATCACGCCTTCGCCCGGTACGATTGCGCGCAATGCAGCCACGATCTCGGCGCGGCGCGCGAGCACGGCCTGGTCACTCGCGGGCATCATGATGGCCATAACATTTCCTTCATGGCATGTCGTTCCGGCCGAGGCCGCACGATCGATTTGTCGCGGTAAATCAACCACGTCCGCGGTGGTTTGGGTAGGCCATCCGAAAGTCGGATCGACGATCTTGCGCGAGTTCGCTCTGGGACAAGTAGGAAATCGTGAAACCTGCCATGGTTTGGCGGCTTGTCCAATCCGAGCAGGCCTGCCAAAACCGGCGGGTCCGACCATTGCCGATCAGGCATGCAACTGACCAGCCCCCAGGGAAGAGACGAAGAGCACCCGATGACAAAACTGATTTTTGGCGCATTGACCATCCTCACCGCGATTGCCACCGCACCCGCCGCGATGGCGCAGGATGCCGCGGCCGGCAAGTCGTCGTTCAACAAATGCCTGGCCTGTCACGCGATCGGCGAAGGCGCCAAGAACAAGGTCGGCCCCGAGCTCAACGGCCTCGACGGCCGCAAGTCCGGTACCGCGCCGGACTACAATTATTCCGACGCCAACAAGAATTCCGGCATCACCTGGAACGAGGCCGTGTTCAAGGAATACATCAAGGACCCCAAGGCCAAGATCCCCGGCACCAAGATGGCGTTCGCCGGCATCAAGAACGAGACCGAGATCAACAATCTCTGGGCCTATGTGTCGCAGTTCGACAAGGACGGGAAGATCAAGCAGTAAGCGCGCGAATGGCGGTCGCTGGAGCTTCGGTTCTGAACCGAAGCTCCAGCTTCTTGTTTTGACGCGTTTTCTTCACGCGAACCGGCAGCCACTTCGCTCGGAAACGCTCTAATCGGCGACCGCCTGCGCTGATACGATTTTCCCGATCATCGTCTCGATCTCGGTCTTCACCAGATCGGGCACCGCGTTCTGCACCATGTGGCCGAGATCGGGCAGCACGATCAGCTTCGCATTCTGCACGGTGGCGGCGAACGGGCGCGCGTGAATGTCGGTCTTCACCGTCTTGTCGGGTTCGCCGGCGATGATCGTGACCGGCGCCGATATCTCGCCGTAGCGCGCGACCTGCGCAGCGACCGCTTCCTTCAGCGTCACCAGATCATAGGCATTGGCGATGAACTCGCGCGGGCGCAGCAGCAGCGGCGTCGCGGAGTCCCGCACGAAAACATCCGGCATCATTTGCGGCAGGAAGACATTGCGCGCGCCGGGCTCGCTGAGGAAATACCCCAGCGGCAGGGTTATGGTGTAGGCGAGCAGCGGGCCGATCACGGGCGTTGCGATGATCTCGTTGTAGCGGCCGACGCCGCCGCGCCAGGGATGGGTGACCGGCGCGAGCATCACAAGGCCAGCGACGCGGCCGGGATGATCGAGCGCCAACCGTGCGCCGAGCGCGCCGCTCCAGGAATGCACCACGAACACCGCGCGATCGATCCCGAGCTTGCCGAGCGCTTCATCGATCATCCGCGCCTGGACCTCAGGCGTGGAATCCTGCCGCCGCGCCCGCGTGCTCCAGCCATGACCGGGGCGGTCGATCAGGATGACGCGATGATCCCTGGCGAGGAGATCGCCGAGCGGCCGCCGCATCGCCTCAAGGTTGGAGCTCGCGCCGTGCAGCATCACGATCGGCAGGCCCGAATCGCGCGGGCCGATATCGACGAGGTGAAGCACGGCGCCATCGACCTCGATCATCCGGCCTTGCGGTGGAAAGGAGCGTTGCACAGCGAGGACGCCGGCCTGCGTGACCAGCGCCAGCACAACCAGCGCAGTCACGACTGACATCACGATCATGGATGGAATCCGGGCGATCCAGGGCACAGGGCAGTTACGTGGCTTGCGGGCGGCAGTTTCGCCCGGGGAGCCCCCGCGCTCCACTTGAAATACCAGGGCTGTGGATATGTGCATAATTCAAGCGGGAAAAACATAACGAAATCAATACCGCTCCCTGCAGCACGCAGGCTTCGAAGCAGCTTCATGCCGTCGTCATCGCGGCGTCCTTATAATCGCCACGGTCGGTTCCGCCATTGAGACGCGGGTGGGCGCCGATCGTGCTCGCAACCCTCGGGATGCGGGAAAGACCGGCAGGATTTATCCTGATTTGAACCGGAGAATTTCGATGAGCCTGAGATCCAAAGACACTGCGATCGACGAGATCGTGGCAAGCTGCCACGGCGACCTGCGCGGTGCCGTGCGCGCGCTGCTGCTGATCAACGAGCACCTCGAGACGGAGCTTGCAAAGGCTTACGCCGCCGCAGTCGATCGCGGCCTCGCCGAGCGCGAAGGCAGCGTTTTGCACTAGGTTGCTGTCGACCTAGTTCGTGCTGTCCTCGTCCTTTTCCTCGTCAGGCGTGGGTGCGGGACAGGCGCGGATCGTCGAACGGGCAAGCTTGGCGTCGGCCTTCGATTTGTAAGGACCGTCACCGAACCAGACGTCGCCGATGATCACGGGATTGCTGGTCACGATGTTGCATTTTCCGGTGGCGCGGTTGCCGACCACCCAGAACAGTCCGTCGGCGAGGCTCGCCGTGCCCGACGCCAACAGCAATGTACCTGCAAAGATCAAACGCTTCATGGCTGTGCTCCCGCCATCAAGGTAGGCCTGCGGCGGTGCCACCCATACCCCTTGTGACGCGGCGCGTGTCGTCGTGGTTAATCGGCTTGCGCCGCATTCGCTCGAGCAATGATCGACTTGTCCGCTAAATATCGCGGCCTTCGACCTTCTCGGTCAGCGCCTTGACCTGATCGGGGATCTTCTCGAGGTGCGGGTTGACGGCGAGCGCTTTGCGGTAGGCCTCGAGTGCGCGCTTTTCGTCGCCGACCTCCTGCATGATCATGCCGAGGCCTGCGAGCGCGCCGAAATGGCGGGGCTCGCGGATCAACACCTCGCGGATGTCGGCGAGCGAGCGGCCATAATCGTTCTGCATGTAGTAGAGCGTCGCGCGACGATTCCAGGCCTCGATGTAGTCGGGCCTGAGCTTGACCACCGAATCCAGCAGCTTGATCGCAACCTCGATCTTCTTTGCGTCGACCGCGGTCTTGGCCCGCGCCATCAGCAGCGCCGCGGTGTCGCTCGGGGTCTGGATCCAGATCGCCCAGATCCGCGCCTCGACATGCTTGGCGCTGGCTTCGTCGGGCGCAGCTTTCAGCGCGCCGAACAGGAAATCGAGATTCTTGGTGCGGTCGACCTTGGGCAGCTTGGCCGGCGCTTCCGGAAGTTTCTTCTGCTTGCCGGGCGGGGCCGGCGGATCAATCTGCTGTGCCAGCGCCGGAGCGAGTCCGACGGCTCCCAGTACGAGAGCCAGACACAGGGTGCGCGCGACGAAGAATCTCACTGCCATGGTCGAAGTCTAAACGCGCAAAGCCGCCCTTGCAAAGCAGGGGCGGCGTCAAACTCGTGTGAGACCGTGGTCTTGCGGGGCGCGCGCGGGCGTCCGGCAGGGCGAAATCAGCCCTGACGCGCCTTGAAGCGGCGCTGCACCTTGTTGATCACATAGACCCGGCCCTTGCGGCGGACCAGGCGGTTGGCGCGATGGCGACCGCGCAGCGATTTCAGCGAGTTACGGACCTTCATGGCAGAATCCTGAACGTTCGAAAGGCCGTGTTCGGCACTACCGTTTCGGCACGCGCGAATGAGGCAAAATGAGATTTTCCCGCTGGCGGACCGACCGCCCGGGACGGGGCGGTTCTTAAGGCATGGGAGGACCGGATGTCAATGTTAACTGCCCCGATCCCACCCACCAAATTCTGGAAAACAACCCCATGCAAAGTAGAAGCGGCCGGATCGGCCCAATCTGGCGCGGACGACGCCTGTCCTGCAACACCTTGTCCCACAATGCCTTGCCAAATTCGTTATATCATATAATCAATTCGGCAACCCGTCGGGAGGAAACCCATGCCGAAGCTGAAGCTGCCGAACATCGACGACGTCGTCGCCATCGACATCCATACCCACGCCGAGGAGCCTTGCGGCACCCATCCCGACGACGGCTATGACGATTTTCAGGCGCAGATGGCGGACTATTTCAAGTCGCCGCACAAGCATCCGCCGACCGTGCCGGAGACCGCCGCCTACTATCGATCCAAGAACATCGCCGCGGTGATCTTCCCGGTGGACGCCGAGCGCGAGACCGGCTTCCGCCGCTACAAGAATGAGGAGATGCTGGAGATCGCCTCCGACCATCTCGACGTTCTCATCCCCTTCGTCTCGATCGACCCGCACAAGGGCAAGCTCGGGGTGCGCGAGGCACGCAAGCTGATCGAGGAATACGGGGTGCGCGGCTTCAAATTTCACCCGACCATGCAGGGCTTCTACGCCAACGACCGCATGGCCTATCCGCTCTATGAAGAGATCAACAATGGTGGCGCGATCGCGCTGTTCCACACCGGCCAGACCGGCGTCGGCTCGGGCATGCCCGGCGGCATGGGGATGCGGCTGAAATATTCCAACCCGATGTACATGGACGACGTCGCGGCTGATTTCCCCGACCTCAAGATCATCCTCGCCCATCCCTCCTTCCCCTGGCAGGAAGAGGCGCTGTCGGTCGCGACCCACAAGCCCAACGTCTACATCGACCTCTCGGGCTGGTCGCCGAAATATTTCCCGCCGATCCTGGTGCGCTACATCAACTCGATCCTGCAGGACAAGATGCTGTTCGGTTCGGACTGGCCGGTGATCACACCGGACCGCTGGCTGTCGGACTTCGCCAAGATCGAGATCCGCGACGAGATCCGGCCGAAGGTGCTGAAGGCCAACGCAAGGAAGCTGCTGGGGATCTAGGCGCGATCCCATGAACTGACGGAGCCGCTTGCTCGCTTGCAGCGGCTCCGCAGCGGTAGAGGGCTGGGCCTTAAGCGCGCATGCCTATCGCCGGCCGAAACGGCGGATCGCTCTCGGGTGATTCAATCGCAGCGTAATGATCGAAGCGCATCGCGGAACTCGCCCGCCCGCGGCTCATCAAGCCTAGACTTGCCGAATAGCCGAACATGGTCATGAGCGGAACGATTGCGTCGATCGCGACAACCTCGTTCTCGATGTCCCTGAAGCGAATGTGCGCACGCCGTAATTTCAAATCGTCGGCGATAGATGCTGCGAATGCTCCCGGCGTCACCACCTCGACCTTCATGATTGGTTGGAGCAAGACCGCCTTCGCCATTTTCAGCGCTTCGCGGAAGGCCGCCCGCGTCGCGACCTCGAAGGCAAGCACTGATGAGTCGACATCGTGATATTTGGCGTCAATCAGTTCGACGCCGACATCGACCACCGTAAAGCCCGCAACGACGCCGCAAGCAAGGACGTCTCTCAGACCTTTCTCCACGCCGGGCAGATACTCTCTCGGCAGCACACTTTCGTCGACCTTTGACTCGAAGTGAAAGCCCTTTCCGGCATCGATAGGCGCGACGCCGAGCTTCACGGCGGCGAACTCGCCTTTGGGGCCGTAGATCTTCCTATGGGTGTATTCCCCCTCAGCGCGCGTGGTTGGGCGCTCGATCAATGCGACCTGCCACGCGCCGACATTGACGACGATCCCATGGGCACGGCGAAGAATATCGATTTTGCCTTCGAGATGCCCTTGGCTCACCCCTTTCAGCACAGCCTGCCCCGACTCGGGATCGAGCGACACAATGAACAAGTGATCCTCGGCGGCAAGCTTCGCGAGCGCCGTCACAAGTTTATCATGCTCCGCCTGAGACGCCGCTTCGATGGCGAGTTCGACCAGCAACGGTTGCCTGACGACATTATCTTGCATTGGTCGATCTCAAGCCTGCGTTCTCGGATCGCTTTCTACTCTATCATCGGTTGATTCACTATTCCTGCAGAACAAGATGCTGTTCGGTTCGGACTGGCGGGTGATCACGCCGAACCTCGCTGCAACCTCTCCCGCTTGCGGGGGAGGTCGACGCGCGAAGCGTGGCGGGTGGGGGCTTTCTCCACACGATGATTTTCCCGATGCGGAGACACCCCCCACCCCAGCCCTCCCCCGCAAGCGGGAGAGGGGGCGCACCGTTCTCGTGGCATCGGCGGAAGTCGTCCGACCGAAGGCCTCAGACCTGTGCCAAGCCTCCATCGACGAAAACCTCGCCGCCGGTCATGAAGCTGCTGTCCGAGGACGCCAGGAACGCCGCAACCGCCCCCGTCTCGCTCGGGTCGCCCACGCGCCCGAGCGGCGTCATGCTTCCAAGCGCGTCGAACGCTTCCTCGCCGACGATCTCCAGCGCCAGCTCCGTCTTGGTCGGCCCCGGTGACAGCACATTGACGCGGATGCCGGTGCCGCGCAGGTCCTGCGCCCAGCTGCGCGCCAGATTGCGGATCGCAGCCTTTGTCGCGCTGTAGATACTGAACTGCGGCGTCCCCATCACCCCCGTGCTCGATCCGGTCAGGATGATCGACGACCCCTTCGTCATCAGCGGCAGGGCTTTCTGCACCGTGAACACCAGCCCCTTTACATTGACGTCGAAGATCTGATCGTAATGCTCGGGCGTGATCTCGCCGAGCGGCGCAAACAATCCGGTCCCGGCATTGGCGAACAGGATGTCGAGCCCGCCGCGTTCGGCCTTCACCGTCGCGTACAGCCGATCGAGGTCGGACATGTCCGTCACCGAGCCCCTGACCGCGCGCGCCGAGGAACCGAGCTGCGCCACGGCGGCATCGAGCGGCTCCTGCCGCCGCCCGAAGAGATAGACGAACGCGCCTTCGTCGATGAACCGTTTGGCCGCTCCAAATCCGATGCCGGTTCCGCCGCCCGTCACCACCGCCGTCTTGCCTTGTAGTCTGCTCATGATGTGCTCCTTCACTAGGGTTGCACTGAGCTGGCGGCCTACCCACCTATCGACAAGTATGCACCTTTTGGTAAGTGCCCAAAAATGTCAGACACGATCTCTCCACCTGCGCAGGCTTCGCCACCTGTCCAAAGCTGCACCCCGACTTTGCCCGGCTTCACTTGCGGCCTCGACGCGACCCTGCGGGTCATCGCCGGCAAGTGGAAGCCGCTGATTCTGTACTTCCTCGCCCAGGGCGGGCCGACCCGCTACGGCGAGCTGCGGCGAGCCGTGCGCGACGTCAGCGACAAGATGCTGATCCAGCAACTCAAGGAGCTCGAGGCCGATAGTCTCGTGAAGCGGACCGACTACAAGGAAGTGCCTCCGCGGGTAGACTACGGTCTCACCGCTTTGGGCCACAGCCTCGCTCAGGCCCTCGTGCCGCTGTGCTCGTGGAGCACGGAGCACATGGCGGAGGTCAGCCGCGTTTTCGCCGAGCGGGAGGCCTGGAATTCCAAGAGGCGGTGAATCTTATGGCTACGTTATGCGATCAGTTCACGCTTGCCAGATAGCCCGCCAAAATTGTCCGGCTCTGGCTGAGCGTCTCGATGCGTTCGTCGATCAGGCCGACCTGCTGCGTGAGTATTTTTCGCAGCTCGTTGCACGGCGTGAAAGCCGGATCGTTGTTCCGCACGCATGGGAGTAACCGCTTGATGGTTTCGAGCGTCATCCCCGCGCCGCCGAGCATCTTGATCCGCCGCACCGTTTCCTCTTCGGCCAGGCCATAGTCGCGATAGCCGGAGTTCGTCCGCTGCGGCGCAAGCAGTCCTTCGCCTTCATAGTAGCGCAGCATTCGGACGCTGACCCCCGTCCGCCGGGAGAGTTCGCCGATCTTCATCTGAAGCCTCTTGACCCTGACAGTACTGTCAGACCCTACAGACTTTGCTCGTCCAAGTGAATGCCACTTGTGAAGGGAGCAACGATGAAAGCCTACCATTTGAATGGCCATGCTGGTGCTGGCCGCCTTGCGCGCGTCGAAATCAGCAAACCCGAACCCGCCAATGGCGAGGTCCGCATTCGGGTCGAGGCGGCAAGTCTGAATTACCGCGACCTCCTGATCCTCGACCGTGCAGGCCAAGGCGAGCTCAAGGGCCGCGTGCCACTCTCCGACGGTGCGGGTGTCGTTGACGCCATCGGCGCCGACGTCGCGCAATGGCGACTCGGGGACCGCGTCGCTGCATCGTTCTTCCGCGATTGGATCTCGGGGCCGTTCAACTCCAGCTATATTCCCTCGTCCCTCGGTGGCAACACGATGGACGGAATGCTGGCTGAGTATGTCGTGCTGCCGGCGACTGCGCTGGTCTCAGTGCCGGCGCATTTGTCCGCGGTTGAGGCCGCGACCCTGCCCTGTGCCGGCGTCACGGCTTTCCATGGCCTCATCGCACGCGGCGGGATGCGCAAAGGCGACACGCTGCTGGTCCAGGGAACAGGCGGCGTCGCGCTGTTCGGGCTTCAATTCGCGGCGGCGCTGGGGGCGCGTGCGATCGTGATATCCTCCTCGGATGAAAAACTCGCCCGCGCCAAGGCGCTGGGCGGCTCGATCCTCATCAACTATCGCGAGACGCCTGACTGGGATGTCGCCCTGATGAAGGCAACGGATGGCAGAGGTGCCAGTCACATCCTCGAACTCGGCGGTCCCGGCACTTACGACCGATCGCTGAGATCGGTCGCTTCGGGTGGCAAGATCGTCCAGATCGGGGTTTTGACAGGGTTCGGCCCCAAGCCCGACCTCGCGCGCCTTCAGTGGGAGAATGCCGACATCATCGGTGTCACCGTCGGATCAGTCGAACACTTTGCCGCGATGAATCGCTTCCTGACCGAACACGCGATCCACCCGATTGTCGATCGGGTCTATGGTTTCGACGAGGTCCCCGAAGCATATGCGCACCTGCGGACCGGCTCACATTTCGGCAAGGTCGTGATCAGATTTTAGAAACCAGGGCCCAAGTCGCGATTCCGTCTTGGACCGATTTCGCGGCGCCTTGTATAGTCCGTGGACCGCAACGATCCCGGAGGACAGGTCAATTGAGCCTCAAAGCCGTTGTCTTCGACGCCTACGGAACGCTCTACGACATCCAGTCGGTCGCCGAGATCACCGAGGATGCGTTTCCGGGTTACGGTGAGATCATCACGCAGATCTGGCGGATCAAGCAGCTCGAATACACCTGGTTACGCTCGCTGATGCGGCGCTACCAGGAATTCGCAGCGATCACGCGCGACTCGCTTGCCTATACGCTGCGCGTGCTCGGGCTCGCTTACGAGAACGAGGCATTCGAGCGCGTGATCGAGAAATATCTGCATCTCGATCTCTATGCGGATGCGACGGCAGCGCTCACGGCTCTAAAACCGCGAAAACTCGCCATCCTCTCCAACCGCAGTCCGGATATGCTGAATGCGCTCGTGCGCAACTCCGGCCTCGACGCCCTGCTCGACGCCACGATCAGCGTCGACGCGAAGAAGATCTTCAAGCCGAGCCCGGAAGCCTATGAGCTGATCGGCGAGGTGCTCGGCACCGCGCCGGACGAGGTGCTGTTCGTCTCCTCCAACCCCTGGGACATCGCGGGCGCGAAAGCGTTCGGACTGAACGTTGCCTGGATCGAACGGGTGACGCCCGAAGCGATGGCGCTGGCTTGCGTCGAGAACGAACTCGTGGCACCGCTGACGATGTTCAAGGCGATCCGCACCCAGATGGACGAGCTCGGCTTTGCACCCGATTATCGCGTCCGGGCGCTCTCGGAGCTGCCAAGGATTGCTTAGGCATCGCCGCCCGCCCATAAGTCTGGAATGAGCTGACTGGAATGAGCCTGGAATCCGTTCGCGCCTTCTTCGCCGAAAAAGCCCCCGACATCACAGTCATGGAATCGCCGATCAGCTCCGCAACTGTGGCGCTGGCCGCCGAAGCCTATGGCGTCGAACCCGGAATGATCGCCAAGACGCTGTCGTTGCGGATCGGCGAGCGCGTGATCCTGATCGTCGCGGCCGGCACCTCGCGCATGGACAACAAGAAGGTGAAGGCGGCGTTCGGCGGCAAGCCGAAGATGCTGGGGCTGGAAGAGGTTGCGGAAGTCACCGGCCACGAGGTCGGTGGTGTCTGCCCGTTCGGATTGAGATCACCGCTGCCGGTTTATTGCGACGTCTCGCTGAAGGCGTTCGACGTGGTGGTGCCGGCTGCCGGCTCGACCCACAGCGCGGTGCGCATCACGCCGGAGCGGATGGCCGAGCTGACCGCGGCTGAATGGGTCGATGTCTGCGAGGTCAGATCCGAAGCGCGCTAATCATCCTCGTCGTAAGGTCGGGGCTGGTTCGCCGGAGGCGGTGGCGCATTGTTATAACGTGGCGCCGGCGCGGCGCGATTGCCCGGAACCTGCTGCTGCGGCGGCATCTGATTGTTGGACTGGAATACCGCGCGACAACCGCTGGAGAGCTGCGGCGTATTCTGCCGCAAGCACGCCGTAATGCGGCTCACATCAGGGATCTGGTCGCTGCACAGCCGCCACACATCCGGCGTGCAGGCCATCTGCTGCTCCATGGTTCCGCGATACTCTTCAGCGGATGCAGCGCCCTGCGCGACGATGCCGCCGATCGCAAGCGCCACACCCAGCGCAATCCGCTCTGTTCGCATGTCCGATTCCTTCGCGAGTCTCTCGAATTCTCTTCAATCAATGAGACGCGGAGAGGTTCTGGACCAACAAAAAATTGTGAAAACGGGCCAGGAACCTATTCGACCTTGCCGATCTTCTTGACCGCCGTAATCAGCCGCGCGCTGTCGATAGCCACGAACTCGGCAAACGCCGGCGCGTCCTGATAGGCGACGAGACTGCCCGACGTTTCGAAGGCCTTGAGCACGTCGGGGCTCGTCATCACCTGCGCCATCGCCTCGCGCAGGCGGGTCGCGATCGGCGCCGGCAGCGCGCTCTGCGCAAACAGCCCGGCCCAGATGTACATCTCGACGTCCTTGTAACCGAGTTCCTGGAAGGTCGGCAGATCGGGGAAGCTTGCGATGCGCTTGGCGCCGCAATTGCCGAGCACGCGCAGCTTGCCGTCCTCCACTTGCGGTTTCAGCGTTCCCGGTGCGGCGGCGATCGCCTGCACGGTGCCGCCGAGCAGCGCGGTGAGCGCCGGTCCGGCGCCGCGAAACGGCACATGGAGCAGCTTGATGTCGGCGCTGCTCGCGAACATCTCCATCGCCACATGCAACGTGCCGTAAGGCCCCGATGAGCCATAGGTGATCTGGCCGGGACGCTTCCTGGCGTCCTCGACGAAATCCCTCGCCGTCTTCCACGGCGCCGAGGCCGGCACGGCGAGCAGCGTGGGATCGGCCAGCACCCGCGCGATCGGCATGAACTGCGAGAGCTCGTAGGCCACCGGACGGTCGAACAGCCGGTCGGCTTCGGGCAGCACCGCGAGCGAGGACAGTGTCATCAGCAGCGTGTAGCCGTCGGGCTCGGCGCGCGCCGCCGCAGCGTTGCCGACGGATCCACCGCCACCGCCGGCGCGGTTGTCGACGATGACAGCCTTGCCGAGGATTCGCTCCAGCGCCTGTGCGACGGGACGCGCCGCAAGATCCGCTTGGCCACCGGCCGGAAACGGCACGATCATGGTGACGTTGCGAGCGGGATAGGCTTGCGCGAAAGCCACGCTCGACAACACAGGCAACAACGGCAATGCGGCAGCGGAGCGCAGGATATCGCGTCGATCCATGGCAGATTCCCCCTGTTTTCTTATTTCGGTGCCAGCCTAGCGTGACCATCCGCAAGAACAAGCCGCGTGGCGGGATTAACGAAGCATTATCCATGTTCTGCCCGGTCAGGAACGCCCCCTGGACTCTACCGTTGCCTCCCAAGGAGTGGAGCGGATGAATAGACTTCAGACCATTGACGTGGCGCTGGACGAGATGCTGGTGAATCTCGCCGCCATCGTCCTGCGGCTTTCAAAGCCCGACGTCACGCAGACGCCGGAAGCGCGACGCGCCTTGGCGCAATCCGTGCATCAATACGCAGTCTGCGCGAAGCGCTCGCGCGATCCGCGTGTCCATGATTTGAAGTCGCAGCTGGAAGAAACGTTGAAGCCGAATTTGCGCGTGGTCGCGCGTAATGATGTGACGGTGTCGTAATCGTACTACTGGGCGGTATGCCGTAGGGTGGGCAAAGGCGCAAAGCGCCGTGCCCACCAATCATTCGCCGAAGTGCCCTGCGATATCACGCACATCCCCTCCCCAGTCCACGGGAAGGGTGCCTTGACCAACATAACGATGGAAGCTGCTGAAAGACCAATCCCGCGCACGCGTGACGAGGCCATGCTTCACAGGATTGAAGTGTATGTAATCAACGTGCCGCTCCAAGTCAGCATCGTCGCGAATTACGTGCTCCCAGAATCGGCGTTGCCAAATGCCCTTCTCTCGCTTCCTCGATTTACTGAGTGAACGCTCGCCGATCTCCAAGCCTCGCGAAAAGCTGCCCTTGATCAGATTCCATCGCGACGAAAAGTCGGCGTCATCCTCAGGCAACGCCCAGATCGCATGGAGGTGATCAGGCAAGATACAGATCGCGACGGTCTCGAACGGCCGGCGTTGCCCGACCGTTCGGTAGATCTGGCGTAGCCGATCAACCTGGTCGACGAGTAGCGTACTTGACCTATCGGCTAGCACGACGGTGAAGAAGAACATGTTGCCTTGCGCTCGGCGATACTGAGGCACTTGCGATCCCTCGCATCAAATTGGTGGGCACGCTTCGCTTTGCCCACCCTACCGCACCTACGCTGTTCGCTCGCTCTTCTTTGCCTGCCGCTTGCAAGTACCCGGCAGCTTCGCTGCGAGAAAATCGCCGAGCGCCTCGACGCGTGCGGGGCGCGGGCCGCCAGGTGGCGTCACCAGATGCACGGCGCCTTCGACCTGCTTCCAGTCCTTCAGGACCACTTCGACCTCGCCGGAGGCGATGGCCTCGCCGACGATGAATTCCGGAAGGTCCGCGATGCCGAGGCCGGCGATCAGCGCCGGCATCACCGCTTCGCCGTTGTTGACGCGGAGCTGTCCGCCTGGGCGTACACTGGCCTGCTCGCCGGCCGCATTGGTGTAGTGCCAGACGTTGGGCGTCGAGAGATAGGCGTAGCTGAAGCATTTGTGCTCGGCCAGATGCATCGGATGCGTCGGCCGTCCGTATTGCCTAAGATAGGACGGCGCGGCCACCGTAAAGCGCGGCATCGTGAAGAGCCGCCGCGCAATCAGCGAGGAATCCGGCAGCCGCGCGATCCGCACCGCCATGTCAAAGCCCTCGCCGATCAAATCGATGGTCGCATCGCTCAGATGCAGATCGACCGAGACCTCCGGATAAGCCTCGAAGAACTCCGGCAGCAACGGCGCCACCGCCTTGATCCCGAACGACATAGGCACGGCGAGCCGCACCAGGCCGCGCGGCGCGACCGATTGCGCCAGCGCCTCGTTCTCCGCCGCCTCGCCGTCGGACAGCAGGCGCGTCGCACGCTCGGCGAGCTTGTGCCCGGCGTCGGTCAGCGCGAGCCGGCGTGAGGTGCGGTTGAACAGCCGGGCGCCGAGCCGCTCTTCGAGGCGCGTAACCGCCTTGGACACCGTCGCCTTGGACATCGCGAGCTCGCCTGCCGCTCCCGCAAACGACCGTAATTCCACGACTTTTGCGAAAATCGCGAGTGCCTCGAAATCGGGGAGTTTGGCCATGAAAGCGGATCCCATTGGACTGTTTAAGGAAACAATAGGTTTCAACAGTTTCTATTCCTATACCACAGGTGGAGGCTTATCCAAGGGCCATCAGAAATTCAGGACTGGAGAAATCCAATGACCAAGAAGCTCTCAGGCAAGGTTGCCCTCGTCACCGGCGGTTCGCGCGGCATCGGCGCGGCCTCTGCCCGCGCACTGGCCGATGAAGGCGCGGACGTCGCCATCAGCTATGTCGCCTCGCCCGAAAAGGCGGAAGCGGTCGTCACCGAGTTGAAGGCCCGGGGCGTCAAGGCGCGCGCCTTCAAGGCGGACCAAGCCTCGGCCAAGGACGTGACGCAGCTCGTCAACGACGTCGCGAAGGAGTTCGGCCATCTCGACATCCTCGTCAACAATGCCGGCGTCGCGAGCGGCGGCGCGATTGACGATGCCAATGCCGACACCGAAGCGCTCGCCCGCCAGGATGCCGTCAACGTGCATGGCGTGATCGCGGCGATCCGCGCCGCCTCGCAATTGATGGGCGAAGGCGGCCGCATCGTCACCGTCGGTTCGATGCTCGCCGACCGCGCTTCGTTCCCGGGTCTTGCGGACTACGTCGCCACCAAGGCCGCCGTGGTCGGTTACACCAAGGGCGCAGCGCGCGACCTCGGTCCGCGCGGCATCACCGTGAACGTGGTGCAGCCCGGCTCGATCGACACCGACATGAACCCGAAGGACGGCGGCGAGTTCGCCGAGACCCAGCGCAAGCAGCACGCGCTGCAGCGCTTCGGCCGCCCCGAGGAAGTCGCAGCCGGAATCGTCTTCCTCGCAAGCCCGGAAGCCTCCTTCGTCACCGGCACGGTGCTCAACGTCGACGGCGGTTTCGGCGCCTGATCAAGGCGCCACCCGCTCAAACAAGGAATTACGCAGATGATCGAACTCAGACCCTTCTCAAAGCTCGGCGGCGCCGACCACGGTTGGCTCAATGCCAAGCATCATTTCTCCTTCGCAAGCCATTATGACCCCGACAACATGGGTCACGGAGCCCTGCGGGTGTGGAACGACGACGAGATCGCACCCAACACCGGCTTTCCCGCCCATCCCCATTCCAACATGGAAATCATCACCTATGTGCGCGAGGGCGCGATCACTCATCAGGATAGCCTCGGCAACGAAGGCCGCACCGAAGCGGGCGACGTGCAAGTGATGAGCGCCGGCAGCGGCATCCGCCACTCCGAGTACAATCTCGAGCCGACCAAGGCACGCATCTTCCAGATCTGGATCGAGCCGACCGCGCGCGGGGGACAGCCGACCTGGGGCTCGAAGCCGTTTCCGAAAGGAGACCGCTCCGGCAAGCTCGTCACCATCGCGAGCGGCTTCGAGAATGATACGGACGCTTTGCCGATCCGCGCCGATGCGCGGGTGCTCGCCACCACGCTGAAGGCGGGCGAGAGCGCGGAGTACGCGCCGGACAAGTCACGGCACCTTTATCTCGTGCCCGCGGCGGGGTCAGTCGAGATCAACGGCGTGCGCGTCAACGCCCGCGACGGCGCCGCGATCCGCGACGAGGACAGGCTGAAGATCACGGCCTTGGAAGATTCCGAGATCGTGCTCGTCGACGCGGCTTAGCAACGCCTTCGTCATGCCGGGGCCCGTCCCGGCATGACGCCCCCGGCACCAACCCATCAAATCTGCATCCAACGGAGACCATCATGACCAAAGTTCTCGTCCTTTATTATTCCGCCTATGGCCACATCGAAGCGATGGCCAACGCCGTTGCGGAAGGCGCGCGCGAAGCCGGTGCCACCGTCGACATCAAGCGCGTGCCCGAACTGGTGCCGGCCGAGGTCGCGAAAGCCTCCTATTACAAGCTCGACCAGGCCGCCCCGATCGCTCAGATCGAGGACCTCGCAAACTACGACGCGATCATCGTCGGCACCGGCACCCGCTTCGGCCGCATGGCCTCGCAGATGGCGAACTTCCTCGACCAGGCCGGCGGGCTCTGGGCCAAGGGCGCGCTGCACGGCAAGGTCGGCGGCGCCTTCACATCGACTGCGACCCAGCATGGTGGCCAGGAGACGACGCTGTTCTCGATCATCACCAACCTCTTGCATTTCGGCATGGTCGTGGTCGGCCTGAACTACGGCTTTGCCGGCCAGATGAAGCTCGACGAGGTCACCGGCGGCGCACCTTACGGCGCCACCACGATCACCGGCGGCGACGGCAGCCGGCAGCCCAGCGCCAACGAACTTGCAGGTGCACGCTATCAGGGCCGCCAGATCGCGGAGACAGCCAGGAAGCTGCACGGTTAAGCTACATGGCTGAGCTGCACGTCTGATGCGAGGGGAGCGCCCGTCAGCGCGTCCCCTTGCCAATCGCCTTCGCCGCAAAGGCGGCGAGCCGGGGATAACGGCGCAGGCCCTGCGCGGCGTGGTCACGCCACGCGAAGGGCATTCCGCGCCAGGACAGCGCGACGCTGACATCGGTCAGCGGCACCGGTTCGGCGCCGAAGCGGCGCTTGTAATCCTGGTTGCCGATGCTGAGGTCGAAACGGCGCACGCCATCTGCATGCAGCGCCGCCATGGTGCGCTCGGTCACGAGCAGCCCCGGCGAGCAGCTCGACCAGGAATCGCCGGCGTGGCTGATGCGCAGCAGGAAATAGGTCGCACCAAACCTGACGCCGAGCGTGGTGGCGACGACGGCCTCGTCGCAGACCAGCGCCGAGATGACGGCGTAACCGTCCGCGACGCCTTGACGGGCGACCTCGCGATAGAACTGCGCATGGGTTTCGTCGTTGAGGACGAAGCGCGAACCAAGCTTCCGCATGCGCGCCTGCTGCTGGGCATCCATCACGTCCAGAAGCTCGCGCGCACGCGCGACATCGGTAGCAATCTCGAATCGCGCGCCGTCGTGACGGCTGAAGACGCGCCAGCAGCGCGGCATCTGCATGCGCTTGATCGAGGCCTGGTAAGCTTCATAGTCGTCGCCGGTCAGCACGACGTTGCCGTTGAGCGAGCAGGATCCTATCCGGCCGAGCGCCACCAGCGGGTTCGGCCTGCCGCCGATCTGGGCCGGCATCTTCTTCAGGCGCAGCAGATCGAAGCGGTCCGGCAATGCGCGCAATGCGTCGATCAGCGCCATGCCGATCGCCTCCGTCGCCGCGGCGTCCAACGCGGCATCGAGCGCAAGGATCGGCGCGTTGTTGTCGGAGATGCCGAAATCGGCGAATTCGACGATGCGGATGCCGCGCCTGAGATGGCTGATCATCGGCACCATTGCGATGTCCCTGCCCGTCGTGGCATCGGAGATCAATGCAATCAGCGGCGAGAAATCGTGGAACGCCTCATACCAGGCGCCGAGCCAGTATCCATGCTGGAATGCGGTGCGATGGCCTGCGTTCAGGCGGGATGCGGCCCGCTGCCAGTCACGCACGAAATCGACCGCGATTCCCGACGTACTGGACACAAGACCATCTGGTTGCTCGACGCTGAGGATCGTCATCCGCGGGACATGCGATTACTGGGTGTTTCCAGATAGATTATGTTTTGTCGCGGCCACAAGTGACCTCATTGCTTATCGTTAAGCCGATGCCACTGCGGCGGCACCGGCTGCGACAAGTCGTCCGGTTCCGTTTCCGCAACGCATTGGAACCTGGCCAGGAAGTGCAGGCCGGCCACGGCAACAGCGAACATGAACCAGATCGGATTCTGCCGTTCGAGCAGGAAGGTCTCGGTGGCCCCGTAGTACAGGCCGAACAGCCACACGGTCAGGAACAGCTTAGCCAACGCACCGCTGCGGTTGTGAGTTCGGGCGGTCTGGAAATTGCCTAGCGGCGCGAGCACGAAGACGAGGATCACCAGCAACAGCCCCGGCAGGCCGATGGTGACCGCGAGGTCGAGATAGCTGTTGTGGCTGTGCGCCGCACTCGTCGCCCATTCGGCGCCCTGGACGGTCTGCCGCGCGGTCACGTCGTCCCAGAATGCCGCGTAGCCGTGACCGATGATCGGCTTCTCGGCGACAGCTGCGAGCGCGAACTCCCAGATGGCGGAACGGCCGGTGAAGGTGGGATCGAGCGGAAGCAGCCGCGTCATCGCCCCGAGCGCCGGGCTCAGGACGCTGCCGACCGTCAACAGGTTCATCACGATCAGCGGCACGAAGCAGATGATCCGCCTCAGCCACAGGCTCGGCGTCACGCAGACCAGCGAGGCGAGCGCGTAGATCGCAAGACACAGCACCGACGACGTCTTGCCGCCGGTGAAGATCAGGAAGAGTCCGGCCAGCGCGGCGATGGCCGGCCCCATCACGAACGAACCGACGGCGGACAGGTAAATGCCGACATAGACCAGAATGGTCATCACCGGCGAAGCGACGTTCTTGTGACCAAAGCTGCCGCGCCAGTCGCCGGCCAACTGCGGCTCGGTGACGTCGAGTGCGGTGTGCATCGAGTATTGCGGCGCCACGAAGACGCCGAGATAGCAGAGTGCGAGCAATACGAGCGCGGCGCCGCCGAGACACAGGTTGAAGCTGCGCTGCGTCGGCGGCAACAACGGCAACAGCACCGCGAGCGACATCACGCTGGCTGCGAGCACGAAGCGCTGCATCGAGACTCCGCGATTCTCGGAGAAGACGATGTTGATCAACAACCATCCGACCAGGCAGAGATGCAGCGGCGTCACCAGCGTCTTCAGCGCGGGCGCATCCGTTGCGGCGACCAACAATACCGCGACCACGGCCAGTAGGCCCCAGGAGACATAGGTGAGCGCCAATCGTCCGCCGACCACGGCGGCGACATCCGCGCTGCGCAGGTCCGGAAACGGATCGAGCGTCACCAGCACGAGGAGCAGCGCTGCGACTACGACGAGGCAGCGCGCTGCCCGCACGGCGTTGACCCCCGCAAGCCCGTCGCGCAGGACGTGGCCGAACGATCGGGCCTCGACGTCGGTCATGTCAGTGGCGCTGCGATCCATGGCTCAAGACTGGTGGTGAAGCCGGGGGAAGCTCCAAGTCCTAGCCGATCCCTGTTAAGCATCCGTCAACCAGTCCGCCGGAGCTCTGCGGCGCCTGCTGCCGCACGATGCTCCGCGCGATTTCGTAATATTGAAGCGCGCGCTGTTCCAGCGTGAGATTGTCGAGCACGAAGCCGCGCGGATCGAACGTATTGGCGGCGCACCCGGCCCAGAACTCGTCCCACCCCGCCTCGAACCCTGCGATGTCGACGAACTTGGCGCCGCAACGATGGTCCCAGTACGGCACCGACGACACCGGCGCGAACTGGACGCGATGTGGATAATAGTCGGGGTCCCGCCACGGGCCGCCGGGATCCCAGGCCAGCACCGGCACGCCGCAAGACAATGCCTGCTGGTAGGCAATGCCCTGGCTCTCGCTCTGGCAGAGGAAGATCATCGCACGCGATTGCGCGAGCGCGGCCCGATAGTCTTCCTCCTTGTAGCTGCCGTAGCGCAGCTCGGTGAACGAGCGGCCTTCCCTCGTGAGCCGGGCGCGGATGGGTTCGATCAGCTCCGCCGCATGGCGATCGCGGTCCCAGTGCACCTTGTCGTAGATCAGGACATCGACGCTCTTTTGCGACGTCGACGACGGTGCCCAGAGATCCGTGTCGATGCCGATCGGCCAGGCCTCCGTGTCGGGCCAGTGCGGCCGATACATGTCGGCGTACCACGGGCCGGGCACCACGACCTTCTTGACCGGCAGGCGCTTGAACAGGTCGGGATCGTCGAGTGGATGATTGTGGGCGGCGACGCCGAGCAGGATCGGATTTTTCCAGGCGAACTTGTCGAGCAGGAAGGTGCGGCCGATGATGCAGGCGAGTTCGTCCGGATGCCGCGCGATGTAGCCATAGTCGTTGACGCGATAGCGGATACCGAGCCGATCGAGTCCCGCACAGAGATTTAGGAACACGCGGAGCTGCCCGCTCATGCGCGGCTCGCCGAGCAGCATGCGACGCGCCACGCGGCGCAGATGCCGGTCGCCGGGAAACCAGCGATCGTCCTTGTCCTCGTAGAACAGGTTGAGGACCATGTCGTCGGGATCGTAGTCGAATGTCTTTGCGGGCACTGGGTCCATCCGCGGCGGCCTGATGCGCATTCTCGCATGGGACCGGCTGTCGCACTCTTCCAAATTTGCCACAGGCTTAATGCCGGCGGCTTAACGCTAATTGATGAAACCAGCACTGCGCCAGCCTTCGCGCCGACGTTTTTTTCTCAATGCGAGTATCATCCGCGACGGCCAAGGTTGCGATCGATCGCATTACCAACTCGCAGAAGCGCCCTGGTTAACAGACCGTTAAAGGCGAGCCGTATCTTGATCACCGCGGAAGAAATTCTCGAATTACCGGCGACATCGCGCGTCGTTCCGGCGGCGCGCGTCCCGCTGCAGGTCGGCTCAACCACGTCGGTGTCCGTCGTCATTCCGGCCAAGAACGTTGCGGCCTATGTCGGCGAAACCCTCGCCAGCGCACTGGCGCAGGCCGAGGTCAGCGAAGTGATCGTCGTGGACGACGGCTCGACCGACGACACCACCGCCATCGTCCGCGCCATTCGTGACCCTCGACTGCGCCTGATGACCAACGGCGCAGCCGGCGTATCGGCAGCGCGCAATCTCGGCGCGCACCATGCGAGCAGCCAATGGCTGCTCTTCCTGGATGCCGACGATCGCCTGCGGCCCGGCGCGGTCGCGGCGCTGCTGGCGGCTGCGCGGGGTGCGCCGCGAGCGGTTCTCGTCTACGGCGACTACAACACGATCGACAGCGAGGGACGGCAGATCGGCCGACGGGATCTGCTGAAAGGACGCAGCAAACCGTCCGGCGACGTGCTGGCGCGGCTCGCGGCCGGCAACTTCATCGTCAATGGCGGCATCGCGCTCGCACGTGCAGAGGCCTTCCGCGCCATCGGTGGCTTCGACGTCTCGCTCAGATATTGCGAGGACTGGCACTGCTGGTGCCGTCTTGCTGCGATCGGCGAATTCGAGTTTGCGCCAAACCTGCTGCTCGACTACCGCCTGCATACGGCCAACACCATGAACGCGGCGGTGCGGACACCGCAGGATTTCTTTCCGGCGATCGCGCGGGTGTTCGACGACGGGCTGATCATGGCGCGACTGCCCGCGGGCATGGCAGCCGGGCTGCGCCAGGCCGCCGAGGTTCATCTCGTCACGTATTCGGCGATGCAGGCGGTCCGCTTCGGCAGATATCGCCAGGCCTTCGCCTATCTCGGGATGGTCGGGCGCCGCTCGCTCAAGTCGCTGCCACGCTCCGCGGTCAGGGTCGCCCTCGCCTGTTTTGGTATTTAGCCCGCCGCCTCGGCGTCAGGACACAATCTTCGAGGCCTCATAGGGCTTCGGCTCGATGCCGAACGCGGCGAGCACCGAGCCGAGCGCGACCATCACGGGATGCATCGCGACGACGGCCTTCGACGATTTCAGCAAAGCGGCCGCGCGCACCAGCGACAACGGCAACCTCCCGAGCATCTGCGCAAACACCCACACGCGCGCCGCCGCGCCCTGCGCGGCCTTGGCCTGCACACGATAATTGATCGCGCCGATGCGCAGGCCTCGCTTCACGATCCAGCCGAAACTGGTGCGGCTTTGCGGCACCGTCTCGGTGATGACAGCCTCCGCCGTCCAGTGGAACGTCATGCCGGCATCGCGGCACCGCACGAAGAAATCACAATCGCCGCCGCCGAGGAAGTTGAAGCGCGGGTCGAAGGCGGGCCGGGCGAACCTCTCGAACGCCGCACGCGTGATCAGGCAATTGCCGCAGCCGTAGATCAAGGGCACAGCGCCGCTGTAATCATAGGCGGGACAAAAAACGGGATGGCGCGAAAGCCAGGGCATGCTCCGGTCCTCGAAGACCGGCAGCACCGGCCCGCCGACCAGATCGGCGCCGGTCGCCTCCGCGGTGCGGACCATCAGCTCGAGCCAATCGGGCGAGGCGATCTCGTCATCGTCGATCATCAGGAACCGGGTCGCGGCGGGAAACAGCGCCAGCGCCGTCTCGAACGCGGCGTTGATCGCCTGAACGTTGCCTTGCCGTTTCTCGACCAGGCAGACACCCTGAAGCCTGCCATGGGCGAGATATTCCGCGGCCACCGGCGCGCTTTCGCGCCGCACCGCATCGTTCTCGACCATGACGACGGCGAAGGAGCGCGGGGTGCGCTGGCTCGCGAGCGAGTCCAGCGTCAACCGCAGATGCTGCGGGCGGCGGAAGCAGGGGATGCAGACGACGATACCAACCGACAGGTCGATAATCCGCGAGCTGGCCGCGATCTCCCGGTTGGGATCGCGCACGGCATCCGAGATACGCGTGGCGGACAGGTCTGTCGGGATCAATGTCATGACGTTCTAGATGTCCGAGATAGATTGAAAAAGCCCTGCTTCGATCCCTGGGATCAGCGCCGTCCCGCGACGGCACATCGCCGCGGGACAGGAACGTCCCAAAATGAACGGCCGGTTTGAGCCTCGCGACGGGGCCACGCCGCCGATTTTCCGCCATCCATGCACTTAACTGCTTCCGGGTGTTTCTGCAGCGAAACCTTGCGCGCGTAATACTGCAATTCGCGGTCCGGCGTGCCGATGGCGGCTGGCGGGGACGATACCGTAGTTAACGCACATGCTCATTAACCTGACCGTAAGCACTGCGACGGGTGAAGCGTCGCGGCATCGGATTTGCTCTACGGGTAGACGAGATTTTTCCTGTAAATTTAAGTCGAACAAGCGCGGTCGGAAAAAAATGAACAAGCCAACCACGATCGATTTCGCGACAGCCACGGCGGTCCAAATTCCCGCAGCCATCACCCACACTCAGGCGCTGCACGATCTCGTCCCCGGTGAAGCCCGCGATAGCCTGCTCGCCGTCCACGACGTGCTGCGCCGAGAACTGCCGCAGGGCCAGCTCGCCACCTACGAAGCCGGCGGCGGCTCGTGCAGCGTACTGCCACCGGAGTTGCTGAGCCGCAGCAAGGTCACCGTCGTCGACATCGACGAGGACCAGGTTCGCAACAACAGCTACGCGGACGAAGCGATCCTCGGCGACGTCCAGACCTACCGCTTCGGGCGCGGAACCTTCGATCTGGTGATCTGCTACAACGTGATCGAACATCTTCCCAATGTCGACGCCGCACTCTTGAATTTCCGCGACGCGCTCAAGCGCGGCGGGATGATCCTGATCGGCGCGCCAAATCCGCGTTCGCTGTCCGGAGTCGTCACCAAATACTCGCCGCACTGGTTCCACGTCTGGTTCTACCGGCATATTCGAGGCATCAAGGATGCCGGCTTGCCGGGCGAGCCGCCGTTCCCGACCTTCTTCCATCCCCTGGTGTCGTTGCCGGCGCTCGAAGCGTTCGCCGCCGCCAATGGCCTCGAGATGATCTACCGCCGTGAGGTCGAGAGCCCGCGCTATCCCGAGATGCGCCGGCGCAAGCCGCTGTTCGCAGCCCTGGTCGACGCCGGCGCCGCCGTGCTCAACGCCGTGCTCCCGCGCGGGACCGACGTCCGCCGCGGCGATTATCACGTCATCCTGCGGAAAAGCTGACGGCCATGGTGCGCGCGCGGCCGATGGCAAGACCAGCGAACCCTCGCGGCCACGACGCACGCGGTAACGAACCGTTAATCTCTGAAGGACCGCGCCATCGCACGCGTCACGACGACGCGTCGAAGAGTGGCATGCGCTTAAACGCTTTGTTTGCCATTTCGGTGAATAGTCCCTCAATGAGTATGGTTAATTTTCCCTGTTGCGTTGAGTGGGCACCTATATCTGAGGTGCGTGGCGTAGAGCGAAGAGTACCCCCTCAGCACGCGGCACTTGGAATGAAAGCTGGGGATCATGCTTGACTACAACCAGCCGATAGACCGGGCCAGACCGGAGGCTCCGCAGCAACGGCCTCAGGCCGGTTTCAACGTGCTGGAGCTGGTCAATCTGCTCTGGCGGCGGAAGATCGCGATTGCCGTTGCCGCGCTGCTCGGTGCGACGCTTGCCGTCACCGTGGGCAAGAGCCTGGCGCTCCGCTACACCGCCACCGCCCAGCTCTATGTCGACCCGCGCGAGCTTCAGCTCGTCGATCGCGAGCTAACGCCTCGCGCGCAGGACGTCTCCGGCATGTCGATGGTGGTCGAGAGCCAGGCGCGCCTGATCACCTCCAACAGCGTGCTGCTCCAGGTGATCCAGCAGGCTGATCTGGACAAGGACCCCGAATTCGGCGGGGCAGATGGCAAAGGCGTGATGTCGTCGCTGCTCGGCCTGATCGGCCTTCAGCCCCAAGCGCCCTCCGCCACGGAGAAAAAGGAAGTGCAGCTCGCCGCCCTCGAGGCGCTGAACCGGCACATCACGATCCGCAAGACCGAAAAGAGCTTCATCGTCGACATCGAGGTCTGGTCGACCGATCCGGCGAAAGCGGCGATGCTCGCCAACACGCTGACCAGTGCCTACCTCGCGGAATCCCGCAACTCGCAGGCGTCGGCCGCACGGCGCGCCACCAACGATCTCTCCGGCCGCCTGAAGGAGCTGCGCGAGCGGCTGCGCAACGCCGAGACCGTGCTTGCGACCTACAAGGCCCAGAACAATTTCGTCGGCACCCAGGACGCGCTGATCAGCGACCAGCAGCTTTCCGCCAGCAACCAGCGGCTTTCCGCCGCCCGCGCCGCGACGATGGACGCGCAGGCGCGCCTCGACCAGATCGAGGCGAGCCGACGCACCACGGCAGATGCAGGCGCAAACTCCGAGGCGCTGCAATCGCCGACCATCGCGAACCTGCGCGCGCAATATGCCGATGCGCGCAAGAAATATGCGGAGCAAGCCGGCGAGCTCGGCCCGCGTCATCCGGCGCTGCGCCAGACCGAGAAGCAGGTCGAAGATCTCAAGCGCACCATCAACGAAGAGATCGACCGCTTCGCCCAGTCCGCCAAGAACGATCTGACGCGCGCCCGCGACTTCGAAGCCTCGCTCAGCCGGGCGCTGGAGGCGCAGAAGCGGCAGAGCGTCCAGCTCAGCCAGGCCGCCGTGCGCTTGCGCGAGCTCGAGCGTGAAGCCGATGCCAGCCGTGACGTCTATCAATCCTTCCTCAAGCGCTCGCGCGAGACCGAGGAGCAGGAGACGCTGAACACCTCGGCGGCCCGCATCATCGGCGAAGCGACGGTGCCGCAGCGGCGCTCGTTCCCGCCGGCGATGAGCCTGTTCGCCATGATCGGTTTCATCTTCGGCGCAATCGCTGCATCAAGCTGGTTCGTCGCGGCCGAACTGCTGTTCGCCGGTGCGTTCGTGCCGGCGCCGGCGCCGGCCCGGCCCAATCGGACTCCGTTGCCGCAAGCTCCGCGAGCTCCGGAGCCTTCGCGGGCGCCGGAGACTGCCCGGCCCCAGCCGGTCTCGCGAGCCCCGGAAGTCGCGGAGGCACTGCCGGAACTCGCCGCCCCGCCGCTGCAACCTTCGATGGTCGAGAAGCCCCTGATCGAAAAGCCGCTGATCGCGCGCCTCCAGGAGGCCGACGTCATCCACACGCTCGGTGCCATTCTCGCCACCGGCGGCGGCATCGACCTCACTCGGCTGGGCTGGCCGACGCTGCGCCCCGGCTTTCCACTGACGACGCTGCTCAACGCCTGGCGCGACATGCGCGCTACGGCGGCCCGGCGCGCCGGCGGAAAGACAATGCCTGTTATCGCGCTCGTCGGTGCCAGCGAGACCACCGGGCGCAGCGTGACGGCGCTGAATTTCGCGCTCGCGGCCGCGCGCGACGGCGCCCGGGTGCTGATGATCGATGCCGACCATCAGGCGCACTCGCTCTCGAACAAGGTCAACCGTCCCGGCAAGAGCGAGCCGAGCAAGGTCGGATGGCTTTCGATCGGCAGCAAGGCCGCACGCGAGATCAAGACACTCAACGGCATCTCGGTATTGCCGGCCGCCGAAGGCGACGCAACCAAGGCCACTGACGCCATCCGCAAGGCCATCGAGCAGGCGCGCTCCGCCGGCGGTTATGACCTCGTGATCCTCGACGGCCCCGCGGCGCCACTCACGGCCGGCAGCCGCAAGCTGCTCGATGATGCCGACGCGGTGGTGGCGGTGCTGCCGACCAGCCTCGACATCAACGACGGCCTGGAAGAGATATTGAGCACGCTCGGCCGCGCCGAGCGCAAGCTCGTCGGCGTCGTGCTCGACGAACTCACCCCTATGGCCCAAGCTCGCCAACGAGGCAGACAATATGCTTGAGCGCCGCATCAATCTCGATGGCCGGGCCGCAACCGCCGACGTGCCGCGGATCACCATCGGCGGCCTTCGCATGGCCGCACTCGACCTGGAAGCGACCGCAGATTTCATGATCGAGGCGACCGATCCGCGCCATCGCATCGGCCGTCCGCTGCACCTGACCTCGGCCAATGGCGAGGTGCTGGCGCGGTGCTCGACGGAACCGGAGACCGAACGCCTGTTCCGCGTTGCCGACCTCATCAACGCCGATGGTCAGCCGCTGGTGGCGGCGTCCAGGCTGCAATCCTGGTTTCCGCTGCCCGAGCGCGTCGCCACGACGGATCTGTTTCACGTCGTCGCGCGCAAGGCCGAAGCGGTCGGCCGCACCTTTTACATGTTCGGCGCGAGCGAGGACGAGAACGCCGCGGCGGTCGCGAACGTCCGAAAGATGTATCCAAACCTCAAGATCGTCGGCTACAGCCACGGGTATCTCCGTGGCGATGCGCTGCGCGCGAAGGTCGACGAGATCAACGCGCTCGCGCCGGATTATCTCTGGGTTGCGCTGGGCGTGCCAAACGAGCAGGCGTTCGTCGAGGAATTCACCCCGCATCTCACCAATGTCGGCGTCATCAAGACATCCGGCGGCCTGTTCAACTTCTTGTCGGGCAGCCGCGCGCGCGCGCCGCGATGGATGCAGAAGATCGGGCTGGAATGGGCTTGGCGCACCTTGCTCGAGCCCCGCCGCCTGTTCTGGCGTTATTTGACCACCAATCCTCGCGCGATCTATCTGCTGTTCAGCCGCAATCGACCCTTTAATCGCTGAGTTGACAACGACATGACCGCCGCCGGTTATCAGCCCCGCCTGCGCTATTTCAGCGCCGGCGGCGCCGGTATTGCGGCTTGCGGGTCGGGCTCATAAGCGGCTAAAGAGACTGTCACAGTCGGCGTCGGCAACTTTCCCGGCCGCCGCATGTTTTTGTATGGCCGCCGACACGAGCGGCACAATCGGCTCAGCCAAAAGTGCGAGCCAGCTTTTCACAGCGAAGGCCACGATCGAGTCCGCGCATCGGCCTGCTTTCAGGCGCGACCCAAGGGAGCACGGAACGAATGCATCAGGCTGCAAGCCTGCAATTCGAGCGCATGATGGACGAGCTCGTCCTCTGGCATGCCGTGCCGGAGCACGAACGGTCGGCGGCGCCGGCCTGGTGGTGGGGCCCGGCGATGGCCGTGCTCGACACGCACGAGCCGATGCGACAGGCGTGGTGTCGTGAGCTCGGCCTTGGCGACGGCTCGAGCTTTGCCGATGGCGCGCATGTCCTGATCACGCTCTTCGCCGAACAAACTTCGCTTCCCTGGCCGGATGATTTTCCACGCAAGGCGGAGATCAGGGGCGAGGACGCCCGCGAGCTTCAGCCGCAGCCATCAGACGACAGCGCTTTTCAACCGTAGCGCTGCGGCCGCGGTGGCGGCATGGTCCAGCTCCGGCTGGAGCGGCGGCGTGCCGGGCAGCTCCATCGGCCGCAGCAGCTCGGCCATCTGCCGCGCCGGCACCGGCTTGGAGATCAGGAAGCCCTGCATCTCGTCGCAGCCATGGGCGCGCAGGAACGCCTCCTGTTCGGCGTTTTCGACGCCTTCCGCCACCACGGTCATGCCGAGCGCCTTGCCCATGCTGATGATCGCCTGCGCGATTGCCTGATCCTCCGCATCCTGCGGCAAGTCGCGCACGAAAGAGCGGTCGATCTTGATGGTGTCGATCGGAAAATGCTTCATCAGCGACATCGACGAATAGCCGGTGCCGAAGTCGTCGATGGCCAGGCGAATGCCGCGGCTCTGAATGGCGTCGAGCACCTTGAGCGCACGCCCGACGTTGCGCATCATCATGCTCTCGGTGACTTCGAGCTGAAGCAGCACCGGCGACATGCCGCTTGCGGCCAGCGCCTCGTCGACGTCCTGCAACAGATGCTCGTCGACGAACTGGCGCGGCGACAGGTTCACCGCCATCGATACCGGCAACAGGCCGCGTCGCTGCCAGGCCATGGCCTGCGCGCAGGCCTCCTTCATCACCCAGCGGCCGATCGGCACGATCAGTCCGGTTTCCTCCGCCAGCGGGATGAACTGCGCCGGCGAGATATTGCCGAGATCGGGATGCGCCCAGCGCAATAACGCCTCCACGCCGGTGATCTGGCCGGTCACCATGTCCACCTTGGGCTGGTAGTTCAAAGTGAACTGATGCCGCTCCAGCGCGCGGCGCAGCGCACTCTCCAACGACAGCCGCTCGATCGACTGCGTCTTCACTTCCTTGGAGAAAAAGCGATAGCCGTTCTTGCCGTCTTCCTTGGCGAGATACATCGCCATGTCGGCGTTCTTGGTTAGCGTCTGCACGTCGGAGCCGTTGGCCGGATACATCGCGATGCCGATCGAGGCAGTGGTGTGGCACTCGTGCCCCGCTAGCTCCATGGGCTCCGCAAGCGCCGTCAACAGCCCGGTCGCGATGCGCTGGACGTCGTCGATCTCGCCGCATTGATCGAGGATCACCACGAACTCGTCGCCGCCGAGCCGCGCCACCACGTCGGTTGCGCGCAGCGCACCACGCAGCCGGTTGGCCACTTCGAGCAGGAGCAGATCGCCGGCTTCGTGGCCCAGCGAATCGTTTATGACTTTGAAACGGTCGAGGTCGATGAACAGCACCGCAAAGCGACGATCGTGGCGCTGCGCCTCGTCGATCGCCTCATGCAGCAACCCGTTGAAGGTCTCGCGGTTCGGCAGGTCGGTCAGGCTGTCGTGCGAAGCGAGGTATTCGATTCGCTCGTCGGCCTGGTTTTTCTCGTCGGCCCGGTCGAAATTCTCCATCGCGAAGGAGACGTTGTCGGCGAGGCGCTGCAACAGCTCGACGAACTCGGCCGTGAAGGTGCCCGGCTCGGTGGACATGTAGATCATGACGCCGACGGCTTGATCGTGCGCGACGAGCGGAAAAGCCGCGCCCGACCGCGCGCCGTCGTTGCGGACGATGCTATGAAAGGCGCGGACGCGATCGTCGTTGAGATAATCGTTGCTGATGCAGGGCTGGCGGGTGCGGAACGCCGTGCCGCTCATTCCGCGCCCCTCGGGACGCTCGGGGTCGATTGACAGGCGGACATTGCGCGTGGTGTCAGACGATGGTCCGGCGCTCGACACGATCTCCAGCTGGTCGCTGTCGGCCCTGGCCAGCGCAATGGTCGTCGAGGTGAACTTGGCGCCGTTCGATGCGGCGAGACAGACGAGGTCGAACAGTTCGGCGCGCGACTTCGCCCGCATGATCGCCTCGTTGGTCGCGCTCAGCGCCGCGAACATGCGAGCCAAACGCTCCGTCCGCGCCTCGTTGCGGGACTTTTCCTCTGCGCGATTGAAATTATCGAGTGCAAATGACACGTTCTCGGCGAGGCGCCCGAGCAACTCGACCATATCGGGTGTGAACGTATTCTCTTCCGGCGCGAGGAAAAGCAGAATGCCGATCGGCTCCTGGCCGGCGCGCAGCAGCGGGAAGCTGGCAGCTGCTCGCGTTCCATCTTCGATCGCCTTAGAGTGCCAATGCGCCGCTCGGGGGTCGTGGAGATAGTCGTTGATCACGCTGGGCCCGCGGGTCCGCAGCGACATCCCTATGATTCCGCGACCCTCAGGATGGTCGGCGGAAACAAAACAGGTGCGTCCCACCATCCGCTCCTGGAGGCGCCCCTTCACGGCAACCACGCGAACGAGTTCACGCTGGTCGTCCATAATGCCGATTGTCGCCGAGGCGAATACGCCGCCGAGCACGGCTGCCTGGCACGCCCCTTCGAACAGCTCCTCGCGCGTCTTGGCGCGCATGATTGCCTCGTTCGTCGCGCTCAGCGCCTCGAACATGCCGCTCAACCTGTCACGCTGCCTGTCGGCCTTCGCCTTCTCGTCGGCACGGTCGAAGTTCTCCAACGCGAAGGCGACATTGGCCTGGAGCTTGCGCAACAGCTCGACGAATTCGTCCGTGAAAGTGCCGCACTCGGGCGAATTGAACAGGAATACGCCTTCGACGCTGTCGCCGTTGAACAGCGGCATCGCGGTTGAGGACCTAATGCCATTGCGATGCGCGCTGGCGTGCCAAGGCTTGAGGCGGGCGTCTGCCAGGACGTCGTTGCTGATACAGGGCCGCCGCGTCCGGAACGCGGTGCCGGTCAGCCCGCGTCCTTCCGGCTCCTTGTCGCTGACCGACAGTCTGAAGGATCGCACTTCCTCGGCATTCGGTCCGAAGGACGCGACAACACGAAGCAGTCCCGCATCGCGGTCAAGCAATGCAATGGAGGTCGAGGCGAACTTGGCGCCGTGCACCGTGGCTTCGCAAACCAGATCCAACAGTTCGCTGCGCGACCTTGCCCGCAGAATGGCTTCGTTGGTCGCGCTTAGCGCCGCGTACATGCGCGCCAGCCGATCCTCCTCCAAGGCGATCTGGGCCTTCTCCTTGTCGCGGTCGAAGTTCTCGAGCGCAAAGCACACGTTTTCGGTCATGCGCAGCAACAATGCGACGATGCCTTCGTCTTTCGCCCAGGCTTTGCTCACGAAGAAAAACAGCACGCCGATGCTGGTGCCACGCTTGATCAAGGGAGCAGCCACGCAGGCGACGGCGCCGGCATTGACGTTGGCCTGCTCCCAGGTGGTCCCCTTGGTACGATTGACGAGGTCGTCCTCGACGATCGCTTGCTGGGTCCGGAACACCTCGCCGGAGATGCCCTTGCCGTAGGGACTCTCCGGATCAATCGAGTAGCGCGACTGTCTGATCAGATCCAGATTATGTCCGGTCGCTGCCACCGGCGTCAGCCATTCGGAATCCGGCTCGTGCAGCAGAACGAAAGTGGCAAGCGATTTGCCGCTATAAACAGCGGCGTCGCAGACCCGCTGGTACAAGTCCAGCTCAGTGCTGGCTTGCAGAATTGCTTCGTTCGTCGCACTGAGCGCACCGAACATGCGGTTGAGCCGCCGCACTGCCCGCTCGCCATCCAGGCGGGCTCCCTCGGTCGCGAAGCTCTCCAGCGCGTGAGAGATATTGGCCGACATCCGCTCGAACAACGAGACCATCGCCTCGTCGAGCGAGCCGGCGCCCGACCGCGTAACATACAACACCCCAATACTGCGTCCCATGCAGATCAGGGGTAGCGCCGCGGCCGCGCCGACACCCGCCGCCACCGCGCCGTTGCGCCATGCCAGCGAACGCGGATCGTTCAGGAAATCGTTGCTGATGCAGAGCTTCTGGCTGCGGAACGCCTCGCCGCCCACGCCCAGGCCTTCCGGCGTGCCAGCCTGCGTGGTGATCTCGATCGCGCTCAGCCGCGCCACGTCATCGCCGCGACCAGCGGCAAAGCGAAGCTTATGGCCATCCGGCTCCACAAGGAACACGGCCACGGCCATGAAGTCTCCACTCGCAAACCCGGCGTCGCAGACCTTCTGGTACAGCTCATCCGGCGATTTCGCGTAGAGGATCGCTTCGTTGATGGCGCTCAACGCCGCAAAGGTGCGCGCGAGTGTCGTCGGCACGATCTCAGCTCCCGGGCATTTCTGCCTTTTTTTCCCGGATGACGTTATGACCGGCGATCGCCTAAGTGGTCGTTATTGCGCGCTGCAAACCGTCGATCAAAGTGAACGAGCTGCGAACGACCTGCGCCAATCTGTCGAAAATGCCACCGCGCGGGACGAATCTTCGCCCGACGGCCCTGCTCGCTGCGAATTTGCAGCCCTGTATTGGTTTACGGGAGATTGATATCGCATCTGTGCTTTGAGACGATGGCCCTCAAGAACCAGAGCCCGAAGGGCGAGACCTGAGGAAACGCCATGCCGATCGTCCAGGCCGACCGCCTCACGCGCATCAGCGCCGCGCTGCTTCGTGCCGCCGGGGCTTCCGAGGAAGAGGCCGGCACGGTCGCAAGCGGCTGCGTCAACGCCAATCTCGCCGGCCACGATTCCCACGGCGTGATCGCCATTCCCACCTATGTCGACCGGATCAAGGCCGGCCACATCGTGCCCGGCGCCAGATGGACCATCGTACAGGAATCGCCGACGACGACCGTAATCGACGGCCAGTGGGGTTTTGGTTTCCACGTCAACGCCAAGGCGATGGCGCTGACGATCGAGAAAGCGAAGACGGCGAATGTCGCCGCCTGCACCGTCTTCCGGCAAAGCCATGTCGGCCGCCTCGCCGCCTATCCGCTGATGGCGATGCGCGAAGGCATGATCGGGATCGCAACGGCGGATTCCGGCCGCTCGCCGAAGCACGTGGCGCCGTTCGGCGGCAAGGAGGCACGGCTTGGCACCAATCCGATCTCGATCGCGGTGCCGTCCGACCTCGATGCGCCGTTCTATCTGGACATGGCGACCTCTGCGGTCGCGGCCGGCAAGATCCAGCTCGCGGTCGCCCGCGGCGAGGAGATCCCGTCGGGGTGGATCATCGATGCCGAAGGACGACACACCACCGATCCAGCCCAGTATCGCAAGGGCGGCGCGCTGCTGCCGCTAGGCGGCACCGAGGGCTACAAGGGCAGCGGCCTCGCCGCCATGGTCGAGGTCCTGTGTGGCCTGCTCACCGGCCTCGGTTTCGGCGTCGAGCCCACGGGCCGGCACAATGACGGCTGCTTCATGGCCGTGTTCAACGTCGCTGCGTTTCGCCCGCTGCGGGACTTCAAGCGCGAAGTCGCCGAGTTCGCACACTATCTCAAATCGACCCCGCCCTCCGAGGGCAGCAAGGGCGTGTTCTATCCCGGTGAGATCGAGGGCGTGCGCGAGCAGCAGCGCCTGCGCGACGGCATCGAGATCGAGGATGCGACCTGGGAAAAGCTGCGCGCGCTGGCGCGCGAGTACAGGCTCGATACGGTCCTCGACCTAGCCTGACGGATTTCGGCCTGACGGATTTCGGCCTGACGCAATTCGGAGAACAGCAGCATGACGCGGCAGATGGTACTGGTCGGCTTCCTTCAAGCCCAGAACTGCACGAATTTGCCGAGCTCGTGGCGACATCCGGACTCGCGCGACGATTCGATGTCGGCGGACTATTATCAGGAGATCGCCAAAATCCTCGAAGCCGGCAAGTTCCACATGGCCTTCTTCGACGACCGGCTGGCGATGCCGGACCGCTACGGCAACGATCACGCCCACACCGTCGAATACGGCATCCGCTGCGTGAAGATGGATCCGCTGATCGTGCTGACGACGATGGGCATGGTTACGGAGAAGCTCGGGTTGGGGGCGACCGGCTCGACGACTTATTTCGAACCCTTCGACATAGCCCGCCGCTTCGCAACGCTCGACCTGATGTCCGGCGGACGCGCCGGGTGGAACGTCGTGACCTCGCTCAATGACGGCGAAGCACACAACATGGGGCGCGACTCTCATCCCGAACATGATTCCCGCTACGACCGCGCCGACGAATTCATGGAGATCGTGCTCGGCCATTGGGACACTTGGGAAGACGGCGCGCTCATCATGGACAAGACGAGCGGCCGCTTCGCCGATCCAGCCAAGGTGAAGCGGCTCGATCACAAGGGCCCATTCTACAAGTCGCGCGGTCCCTTCACCGTGCCGCGCTCTGATCAGGGCCATCCCGTGATCATTCAGGCCGGCGCGTCCGGCCGCGGCCAGCGCTTTGCCGGACGGTGGGGCGAGGTGATCTTCACAGCTGCACGCAATCTCGCCGCCGCCAAGGAAGGCTATGCGTCCGTGCGTAACGAGGCCGCGAAAGCCGGCCGCGATCCGGAGGCGATGTTTCTCTGCAACCTGACGACACCGGTTTGCGCCGCGACCAAAGCCGAGGCCGAAGACAAGATGGCGCTGATCAACAAGCTGCCGCTGCAGATCGATGCGCTGTCGCTGCTGGCCGAAGCGCTCAACTACGACTTCGCCTCGAAGGACCTCGACGAGCCGCTGACGACTGAGGAGTTGAAGAGCATGCAGGGCATTCTGGGCATCCGCGACGGCGTGCTCAAGAACTCCGGCAAGAGCAATCCGAGCGCGCGCGACTTTGTCACCTTCTCCGGCCGCGGTCAGGTCCAGGATGCGATGGTTGGCGGCCCCAAGGAGATCGCGGACAAGCTCGAAGAAATGTTCGTCGAGCGCGGCTGCGACGGGTTCGTCATCGCCGCGACTTATGTGCCCGGCTCCTATGCCGATTTCGTGCAGCATATCGTCCCGGAATTGCAGCGGCGCGGATTGTTCCAGAAGGAATATCGCGGCAAAACGCTGCGGGAAAATCTCGGGCTCAAGCGGCCGGCTGCCGGCGACTGGAAATTGCAGCCGCGCGATGCCGCGGAATAACAACGGAGACACGGCATGCGCTGGCTGAAATTCACCGCCGCGGACAAGACGTCCTGGGGAATCGTCGAGGGTGACCAGGTCATCGCGATCGAGGGCGATCCCTTCGGCGAATGGCAACGCACCTCGCGCACGCATCCGCTGTCGCAGGTTAGAATCGAGCTGCCGCTGATTCCGCGCACCTTCTACTGCGTCGGCTTGAACTATCTGAAGCATCTGAAAGAGGCCGCCGACAAGCGCGGCGAGGTGCCAGCGGTGCCGGACAGACCCGAGATCGGCTATCGCGCCCAGAATGCGCTGATCGCACATGACGAGGAGGTCATGATCCCGTCCTTCGCGACGGACAAGATTCACTACGAAGGCGAGCTCGTCGTCGTCATCGGCAAGAAGGTCAAGCACCTGACCAAACAGAATGCGATGGATTGCGTGTTCGGCTACACCATCGGCAACGACGTCAGCGAGCGCAGCTGGCAGAAGGCCGACCGCAGCCTGTGGCGCTCGAAGAACGCCGACACGTTCAAACCGATGGGCCCGTGGATCGAGACCGAAGCCAACCTCGACAAGATGGAAACGATCGTCCGGCTCAACGGCAAGGAGACCAACCGCTTCCACACCAACGACATGATCTTTGGCGTGGTGCCGTTCCTGGTCGAGCTGACCAAATACTTTACCTTATGGCCCGGCGACGTGATCTGGATGGGAACGGATGGTGCCTCGCCTGATATCACCCACGGCGACGTCGTGGAGATCGACATCACGGGCATCGGCACGCTGCGGAACAGGTTCGTGCGGGAGGAGCGGTGATCCTCATCCTGAGGAGCTTGCGAAGCAAGCGTCTCGAAGGATGAAGGCCCGGTTGTGGCCTCGCCCTTCGAGACGGCCGCTACGCGGCCTCCTCAGGGTGAGGCGACAGATTGCATAGGCCGCAAGCTCAAAACGGCAGCGCGATGCCCGTCTTGATCTCTTTCAGCACCACGTTGCTTCTCACATAGCGAATGCCGGGAATGCGGAACATGAAGTCGTCGAGGAATCTGTTGTAGGCCGCCATGTCCTGCACGACGACGCGCAAATGGTAATCGGCATCGCCCGTGGTCGCAAAGCACTCCAGCACCTCACGCCGCGTGGTCACCCGCGCGACGAACTCGTCGACGAATTTTGCGTCGTGCCGTTCCAGCGAGACGTGGAGGATCGCGGACATCGCAAAGCCGGCTTGCTCGCGCGCGACCAGGGCGGCATAGCCCCGGATGGCACCGCTCTCCTCCAGCGCGCGCACCCGGCGCCAGCACGCCGACGTCGACATGCCAACCGCGTCGGCGAGCTGCTGGTTGGTGGCGCGGCCGTCCTTCTGAAGGAAGGCGAGAATCCGCGCGTCCTGGTCTTCGATCATGGGTACCGCCAAAATGGATTATTTCACCCCTTTGTGAGAGATATCGGACAGTTCTACCATAATGAACCCGCAACTAGGAAATATTGGTAACACCTACCAGTCGCCCAGGCCTACCCTTCTCCCATCCGGCAAGGATGCCGCGGGAGGTCCGGATGGACGCCATCTCGTCACTCGACGCCTACGAGCTTTCCGACCGCTACGATCGCGAATTGGGCCGCGTCTTCCTCACGGGCACGCAGGCCATCGTCCGCATTGCGCTCGACCAAGTGCGGCGCGACCGTGCCGCGGGGCTGAACACGGCGGGCTTCATCTCAGGCTATCGCGGTTCGCCGCTCGGCGGCATCGACCTCGAACTGTGGCGCATCCAGGAGCGACTGAAGCGGGACCGCATCGAATTCCTCCCCGCGGTGAACGAAGATCTTGCCGCGACTGCGGTGCTCGGCTCACAACAGGTCGAGACGCAGGCCGACCGCGCGGTCGATGGTGTGTTCGGGCTCTGGTACGGCAAGGGCCCCGGCGTCGATCGCTCCGGCGATGCGCTGAAACACGGCAATGCCTATGGCTCCTCGCCGCATGGCGGCGTACTGGTGGTCGCCGGCGACGACCATGGCTGCGTCTCGTCCTCGATGCCGCACCAGTCCGACGTCGCCTTCATGAGCTGGTTCATGCCGACGCTCCACCCCGCAAGCGTCAGCGAATATCTGGAATTCGGCGAATATGGCTACGCGCTGAGCCGCTTCACTGGCATGTGGGTCGGCTTCAAGGCGATCTCGGAGATCGTGGAATCCGGCGCCTCCGTCGCGCTGCGCCCGTCCCGCGCCTTCCACACGCCGGACTTCACGCCGCCGCCCGGCGGCTTGCACTATCGCTGGCCCGATCTGCCCGGCCCGCAGATCGAGGAGCGGCTGGAGGCGAAGAAGCACGCGGTCTACGCCTTCGCAAAGGCCAATCCGATCGACCGTCACATCTACGACATCCCGGGCGCCACCTACGGCATCGTCACCACAGGCAAGGCGCATCTCGATCTAATGGAAGCCTTGCGGCTGATGGGCCTGGACGAAGCAGCCTGCCGCAGCATCGGCATCGACATCTACAAGGTCGGCATGGTCTGGCCGCTGGCGCTGCATGACGCGATGACGTTCGTGAAGGGCAAGCGCGAGATCCTCGTGGTCGAGGAGAAGCGCGGCATCATCGAAAGCCAGTTCAAGGAATATTTTTACGATTATCCGGGCGAAAAACCCGAGCGCATGGTCGGAAAGCACGACGAAACCGGCGCGCGGCTGATCTCCTGGATCGGCGAATTGTCGCCACGAGCGCTCGCTGACGTGCTCGCACGCCGGCTCGATCCGATGTTCCCGGCCCTCAATCTCGCCGCGCGCGCAGCCGGCTTGATGCCTGAGGCCGCGCGCACGATCAACGTCAGCGGTGCGACGCGCACGCCCTATTTCTGCTCGGGATGCCCGCACAATACATCGACAAAGGTGCCCGAGGGATCGAAGGCGCTAGCCGGCATCGGCTGCCATTTCATGGCGAGCTGGATGGACCGCGAGACCTCGTCGCTGATCCAGATGGGCGGCGAAGGCGTGAACTGGGCCGCCTCGTCACGCTTCACCGGCAACAAGCACGTCTTCCAGAATCTCGGTGAAGGCACCTATTATCATTCGGGCTCGATGGCGATCCGGCAGGCGATCGCGGCCAAAGCCAACATCACCTACAAGATCCTGTTCAACGATGCCGTCGCCATGACCGGCGGCCAACCCGTCGACGGCCCGATCAGCGTCCACGCCATCGCGCACAGCGTCCGCGCCGAGGGCGTTGCGCGCATCGCGCTGGTGTCGGACGATCCAGCGCAGTTTTCGCCGGCGGACCTGCCGATCGGCGTCAGTATCCATCCCCGCGAGGAGATGGACGCCGTGCAACGCGAGCTGCGCGACATCGTCGGGGTCTCGGTGCTGATCTATCAGCAGACCTGCGCCACCGAAAAGCGGCGCCGCCGCAAGCGTGGACAGATGGCCGACCCCAAACGCTTCGCCTATATCAACGATCTCGTCTGCGAGGGCTGCGGCGACTGCTCGGTTGAATCCAACTGCCTCAGCGTGGAGCCCAAGGAGACGCCGTTCGGCCGGAAGCGTCGGATCAATCTCTCATCCTGCAACAAGGACTTCGCCTGCCTCAACGGGTTCTGCCCGAGCTTCGTCACCGTTGAGGGCGCGACGCGCCGGAAGAAGAGCGCGAGCCGGATCGACCCGGTCGGCCACGCGGCCACGCTTCCCCTGCCCGCGCCCGCAACGCTCGACCGTCCCTATGATCTGCTCGTCACCGGCGTCGGCGGCACCGGCGTGATCACGGTCGGCGCGCTGATCGGCATGGCGGCGCATCTCGAGCGAAACGGCGTCTCGGTGCTGGATTTTACCGGCTTTGCGCAAAAATTCGGGCCGGTGCTGAGCTACATCCGGTTGGCTGCATCCCCCGACGCGTTGCATCAGGTCCGGGTCGATCAGGGCGCGGCCGATGCGCTGATCGGCTGCGACCTCGTCGTCAGCTCCTCGCCAAAGGCGTCCGGCACCTATCGGAAAGGCACGCGCGCCGCGGTCAACACTGCAGAGATGCCGACCGGCGACGTCGTCCGGTTCCGCGACGCGGATCTCGCCTCACCTGCCCGCCTGCGGGCGATCGGCCAGGTGATCGGCGACGGCAATCTCGACACCATCGACGCCAACGCGCTGGCCGAGCGACTGCTCGGCGATGCCGTCTATGCCAACATCGTCATGCTGGGCTTTGCCTGGCAGCACGGGCTGCTGCCGGTCTCGCTATCGGCGCTGTTGCGCGCGATCGGGCTCAACAGCGTCGCGGTCGAAAGCAACAAGCACGCCTTTGCCTGGGGCCGGATCGCGGCCGCCGATCCGGACTTCTTGCCGAAGGTGGACGAAGCGCCCAAGGCAGAGACGCTCGACCAGCTGATCGACCGCCGCGTCGACTTCCTCACGGCCTATCAGAACGAGGCCTATGCGGCGCGCTATCGAGCGCTCGTTGCAAATGTTCGCAATGCGGAAGCCAACCTGAATAGCGAGGCGCTCACCGAGGCAGTTGCGCGCGCCCTGTTCAAGCTGATGGCCTACAAGGACGAGTACGAGGTGGCGCGCCTGCACATGCAGAGCGGCTTCCTCGACGAACTCAAGCGCGAGTTCGAGGACGGCTTCAGCGTCCAATACCATCTCGCTCCGCCCTTCCTGCCGTCCGAGCGCGACGCCCGCGGCCGGCCGCGCAAGCGCGCCCTCGGCCAGTGGATCCAGCTGCCGCTCGCCGCGCTCGCGCGACTGAAAGGGTTGCGCGGGACAGTATTCGATCCGTTCGGCTACACCGTCGAACGCCGCACGGAGCGAGAGCTGGTCACCTGGTATGAGGACGTGATCGAACGTATGCTCGGCGAGCTTGATGCGGCGCGCCTGCCCGATCTCGTCGCGATCGCCAAGGCTCCGATGGAGATCCGCGGTTATGGGCCGGTAAAAGATACCGCGATCGCGAAGGTGAAGCCGGCGGTCGAACGGCTTCTCGCCGATGTGATCGCAGCATCGCAGGCAAACTTGCGTGCCCACGGTTGACGTGATGCCGGCGAGGCTTCAGCCTCTGGAGCCGAGGCGCGCCCTGATGGCGCTCCTGCAACGGGGTGACACCTCATGGATTTCGACCAGTTGACCCTGACCCAGGCTGTGGCCGACCTCCGCGCCGGAAAAATCACGAGCACCGCGCTCACGACGGAAGCTCTCGTCCGCGCCACGGCCAATGCCGATCTGAATGCCTTCGTCACCCTGGACGAGGCCGGCGCCCTGAAGGCCGCGGCCGCATTCGACGCGAACGACAACAAGGACAAGCCGCTCGGCGGCGTTCCCATCGTGATCAAGGACAATATCGAGGTCGCGGGGCTCCCGTGCAGCGCGGGAACGCCAGCGCTGCAACATTACGTTCCGAGGGCCGACGCGCCGGTGGTCGCAAAGCTGCGCGCGGCGGGCGCGGTCATCATCGGCAAGACCAGCATGCACGAGCTCGCCTTCGGCATCTCCGGCTACAACACCGCATTCAAGACCGGCGCGGAGTTCGGCGTGCGCAACGCCTATGACCGCGCCCTGATCGCGGGCGGCTCCTCCTCCGGGACCGGTACCGCGATTGGCGCGCGGATCGTGGCAGGCGGGCTCGGCACCGACACTGGCGGATCGGTCCGCGTGCCGGCTGCGCTGAACGGCTGCGCCTCGCTACGCCCGACGATCGGCCGCTATCCGCAGGACGGCATCGCACCGCTCTCCCACACCCGCGACACCGCGGGTCCCATGGCCGCGACCATGGCGGATGTCGCGCTGCTCGACCGCGTAATTACGGGCGGCGATGCCATCGCGCCGTCCGATCTGAGGCTGGTGCGGATCGGCATTGTAAAGACGATGCTGAGCAATCTCGACGCCGACACCGACGCCGCATTCCAGGCAGCCCTCACGAAAATGAAGACGCAGGGCATCACGATCGTTGAGATCGAGATGCCGCAACTGGCCGAACTCAATGGCCAGGTCAGCTTTCCAGTCGTACTGTACGAGGCCTATGACGACATGGTGGCCTATCTCGCACATACCGGCACCGGCCTCTCCATCGAGGCGCTGGCAAAGGACATCTCCAGCGCCGACGTCAAGGGCACCTATGATGGCCTGGTGATCCCGCGCAAACTTCCCGCCCCTGATGGCACGCTGGTTGACGCCAAGCCGGTCTATGATGCCGCGATCAATACCGCACGCCCCAAGCTTCAGGCGCTCTACAGCAGGACCTTCGCCGACAGCCGGCTCGATGCCATCGCCTTCCCGACCACGCCGCGTGTCGCCATTGCCTCCATTCCCGATTCCAGCAGCCTGGAGAATTTCGCCCTGTTCATCCAGAACACCGATCCCGGCAGCAATGCCGGCATTCCCGGCATCCAGATGCCGATCGCGCTCGGCGCCCGGAGCAAACTGCCGATCGGGCTTGAATTGGACGGCCCCGCGGGCAGCGATCGCGGCCTGCTTGCGATCGGCATGGCGCTCGACGCCGTGTTCGGGCGATTGCCGCCGCCGCGCCCGTCATGAATACGGATTGATCAGCTTCTGCTGCTCGGCGCTGTGATGCACGAGCATGTCGATGAAGGTCCTGACCTTGGCCGACAGATGATGCCGGTGCGGATAGACGGCGTTCATCGACATCTCGACCGGCCGGTACTCGGGCAGCAGGCGAACGAGCCGACCGGCTTCGAGATCGTCCCGAACAAGAAAACCCGCCATCAGGCAGACGGCAGCGCCTTCCAGCGCCACCTTCCGCAGGGCCTCACCGCTGTTGGTGACGAAGCTGCCGGAAATCCGTACCGATGCCGGCGCGCCCTTGCGATCGAAAAAGCGCCAATCGTCGCCGAACGGATAATTCAAATGGCGCCCGCAATTGTGCGTGGTGAGCTCATCGAGCTTCTGCACGCGACCGTGCCTTTCGAGATAATCGTGCGAGCAGCACAGCACGTGGCGCCAAGTGGCGAGGCTGCGGACGATCAGGCTCGAATCCGGCGGCGCGGTCATGCGCAGTGCAATGTCATAGCCTTCTTCGATGAGGTCGATGTCGGCTTCGCCCATGCGCAGATCGATCTTGAGCTCTGGATAGGCCGACAGGAGCTTCGCCACCACCGGCGCGACGAACGGCACCATGTGCGTGGCGACGTGGATTCGTAGCGTGCCGCGCGGCACCGACTGCAATTCGCTCGCGATATCGTCGGCCTGTTCGATATCGGCGAGGATCTGGATGCAGCGGTCGTAGTAGGCCTTGCCGATCTCGGTGAGATTGACCTTACGCGTGGTGCGCTGAAGCAGCCTCACCCCGAGCCGGTCTTCCAGCGCCTGAACGTGATTGCTCACCATGGTGGTCGACATGTTGAGCTTGCGGGCTGCTGCAGAGAAGCCGCCGGTCTCGACCACCCGGCTAAAGACTTCGAGGCTCGTCAATCGGTCCATGCCGACTGATTATCCGCTCTTGGTCGATAATCGCAAGGAATTCTGTCCGATTATCCGTCAGATCAGCTCGCGCGCGGATGGCGGATGGGTTAGCCGCAATCCCTCGACAGAGGCGGCAATCGCTCTGGGGCAGTCGCACCTCCGGTTCGGTAGACCATACGCGAAGGCGGAATCCCGGACTATCCACTCTCAGCGGATAATCCTTCCCGTATTTCGCCGATTATCGATCGAGCGAAGAAGACCGATAGTCTCAGCCACCCGACAGGAGACTGCTATGTCCGAGATGCCCCGCACCGAAAACTTCCAGCAAGCGACTGAGAGACTGCAAGCTTCTCCGCCGGTGCCGGTGCGTGGTCCGACCCGGAATATGGTCCGGCGGGCGGCGTTGGCCCTCGCGTTCCTCGCGGGCACAGCAGCGATTGTCCATTACGGACACGACTACTGGGTCAACGGCCGTTATCTCGAGACAACCGACGACGCCTATGTGAAGGCCGACTCCACGATCGTTGCGCCAAAAGTCTCGGGCTACATCGCCAAGGTGCTCGTCAGCGACAACGAAAAGGTCAAAGCGGGCCAGCTGCTGGCGAAGATCGACGACCGCGACTTCAAGGCGGCGCTCGACCAGGCCCGCGCCGATGTCGCTGCGGCGGAAGCGTCGGTGCGCAACCTCGACGCCCAGCTCGAACTCCAGCAGCCGATCATCGAGCAGAGCACGGCCGATGTCGCTGCTGCGGACGCGAATCTGAAATTTGCGCAGGAGGAGCGCGCCCGCTACGACGACCTGATGAAGTCGGGCTCAGGCACGATTCAGCGCGCACAACAGACTGACGCCGCGTTGCGCGCCAGCAACGCGCAACTGCAACATGCCAGGTCGGGCCTCGTGGCCGCGCAACGCAAGATCGACGTGCTCACCACCCAGCGCGCGCAGGCCACGGCCCAGCTCGAGCACGCGCGCGCGGTCGCGGAGCAAGCGACCCTGAATCTCTCCTACACCGAGATTACCGCGCCGGTCGACGGCACGGTCGGCGCCCGCTCACTGCGCGTGGGACAGTTCGTGCAAGCCGGCACGCAATTGATGGCGGTGGTGCCGCTCGATGCGGTCTATGTGGTGGCGAATTTCAAGGAGACGCAGCTCACCCATGTCCGTGCCGGCCAGCCGGTCGAGCTGCACGTCGATAGCTTCCGTAACCAGACCCTGCGCGGCCATGTCGACAGCCTGTCGCCGGCGAGCGGCCTTGAATTCGCACTGCTGCCGCCCGACAACGCCACCGGCAATTTCACCAAGATCGTGCAACGGGTGCCGGTGAAGATCGTGCTCGACGACCACAGCCTGACCGGGCTGCTGCGCCCCGGCATGTCCGCGGCGCCGACTATCGACACCAAACAGGCCGTCATGGCCGAGCGCGAGACAGCCAAGCGCCTCGCCGGCAATGCGACGCGACCCGACGGAGGCTGAGGGCCAGCTCCGGCAGCATTATCAAGTCCTGCCGGATGATCCTTCCCAGGCTTCCTCGATTATCAAGACCATCCGCCTGATGCATCCTGTCTCCGTATCCGAGACGAGGCCTTTCATGAGCACGCTCCAACCCGCCCTGAACGCCACTTCCGCCACCAGCCTTCCTGCTCCGGCCGCGATCGCCACGCCGGTGGTTTCCCCCAAGACCTGGATTGCCGTGATCGGCGCGACGCTCGGCGCCTTCATGGCGGTGCTGAACATCCAGATCGTCAATGCCTCGCTCGCCGACATCCAGGGCGCGATCGGCGCCGGCATCGACGACGGCGGCTGGATCTCGACCTCCTATCTGATCGCGGAGATCGTGGTGATCCCGCTCTCGGGCTGGCTGGCGCAGGTGTTCTCGATCCGCATTTATCTCCTCACTAACGCGATCCTGTTCCTGGTCCTGTCGGCCGCCTGTGCGCTGGCGCAGGACCTGCCGCAGATGATCGTGCTGCGGGCGGTGCAAGGCTTTACCGGCGGCGTGCTGATTCCGATGGCGTTCACACTCATCATCACGCTCTTGCCGCGCGCCAAGCAACCCGTGGGCCTTGCGCTGTTCGCGCTGTCGGCGACGTTCGCGCCCGCGATCGGCCCGACCATCGGCGGCTATCTCACCGAGAATTTTGGCTGGCAGTACATCTTCTACGTCAATGTCGTCCCCGGCGCGATCATGGTCGGCATGCTCTGGTACGCCCTCGATGCAAAGCCCATGAAGCTGTCGTTGCTGCGCGACGGCGACTGGGCCGGCATCATCACCATGGCGATCGGACTGTCGGCGCTGCAGACCGTGCTCGAGGAAGGCAACAAGGACGACTGGTTGGGCTCGCCCTTCATCGTCAAGCTGTCCGTCATCGCGGCCGTAGCGCTGACCGCCTTCCTGATCATCGAGCTGACCGTGAAGAAGCCACTCCTGAACCTGCGCCTGCTGGTCCGCCGCAATTTCGGCTTCGGCATGCTCGCGAATTTCCTGCTGGGAATCGCGCTCTACGGCTCGGTGTTCATCCTGCCGCAATATCTGGCCCGCATCCAGGGCTACAATGCCGAGCAGATCGGCATGGTGCTGGCATGGACCGGGCTGCCGCAGCTCCTGCTGATCCCCATGGTGCCGCGGCTGATGCAGAAGCTCGATGCGCGGCTCATCATCGGCGTCGGCTTCGTCCTATTCGCGGCCTCCAACTTCATGAACATCACCATGACCGGGAACTATGCCGCCGATCAATTGCTCTGGCCCAATGTGGTTCGTGCGATCGGACAGGCGCTGGTGATGGCGCCGCTGTCTGCGGTGGCGACCTCGGGCATCGAACCGGAAAACGCGGGCTCGGCCTCCGGCCTGTTCAATATGATGCGCAATCTCGGCGGCGCCGTCGGGATCGCGTTGTTACAGACCTTGCTGACCAAGCGCGAGCAGTATCACTCCAACGTGCTGATGCAGTCAGTCTCGCTGTTCGAGCAGGCGACGCGAACACGGCTGGACCAGCTCACCCAATACTTCGTCAATCACGGCATTCTCGACCGTGCGGACGCCTCGCATCGCGCCTATGTTGCGATCGGCCATATCGTGCAGAAGCAGGCCTATATCCTCGCCTTCAGCGACACCTTCTATTTGCTCGGCGTGGCACTGATCGTCGCGCTGATCGCCACCCTCTTCCTGAAGAAGGCCGGCCACGCCTCGGCCGGCGGCGCCCACTGAGATCAACCCAGCAAGCAAGGAGAACGACCATGAAACCCCGCATGAATTTCTACCAGGCCGCACCCGACACGATGAAGGCGCTGATGGCACTGGAAGAGCAGATCCAGTCGACCGGCCTGGAGAAATCGCTGATCGAGCTCGTCAAGATCCGCGCGTCGCAGATCAACGGCTGCGCCTTCTGCATCAACATGCACACCGAGGACGCCCGCAAGCGCGGCGAGACCGAGCAGCGCATCTATCTGCTCAACGCTTGGCGCGAATCCCCACTCTATACCGACCGCGAGCGCGCGGCGCTGGCCTGGACCGAATCAGTGACGCTGATCTCCGAGACGCACGCACCGGATGACGTCTACGAGCAGGTCCGAGCGCAATTCTCCGATGCGGAGACGGTGAACCTGACCATGCTGATCGGCGCCATCAATGCCTGGAACAGGATTGCGATCGCGTTCCGTGCGGTTCATCCAGTGAAGGTGAAAGCGTCGGTGGCGTGAGGTGCTGACGCATGAGGCCAAACCGCCTCAATACATTCGACTGTCATGCCCCGGCTTGACCGGGGCATCCAGTACGCCGCGGCCTGTCGAGTCCAGCACTTCCGTCACGGAGTACTGGATCGCCCGGTCAAGCCGGGCGATGACGGCGGTGGGTGGCTTAAACCGCCGTCGCCTTGGCGAACTCCACGTAGATCTCGCGCAGCCGCGCGGCAAGCGGGCCGGGCTTGCCGTCGCCGACCTTCTTGCCGTCAATCGCAACCACCGGCTGGACGAACAGCGAGGCTGAGGTGGCAAAGGCTTCCTTGGCGGCGAGCGCCTCGGCGACCGTGAAGGAACGCTCCTCGAGGCGGAGCTGACGCTCTTCCGCCAGCGCCACCACCGCCTTGCGGGTGCAGCCCGGCAGGATCGCGTTGGAGTTCTTGCGGGTCACGATGACGTCGTCCTGGGTCAGGATGAACGCCGAGGACGAACCGCCTTCGGTGATGTAGCCGTCTTGCAGCATCCAGGCTTCGCCCGCGCCGGCCTCGGCCGCGGCCTGCTTTGCCAGCACTTGCGCGAGCAGCGCCACGCTCTTGATGTCGCGCCGCTCCCAGCGGATGTCGGGCACGGTGATCACGTTGATTCCGGTCTTGGCCGAGGCGGCGTTGATGATGTCCTTCTCCGACGTGAACATCACCAGGCTCGACTTGACGTCGCCCTTGGGGAAGGCGAAGTCGCGCCCCTTGTCGGCGCCGCGGGTGACCTGGAGATAGACGAGGCCGTTCTCGACCTTGTTGCGCGCGATCAGCTCCTTCTGGAGCTCGGTGATGCGCTCGACCGTCTCGGGCAGCTTCAGCTGGATCTCGCCGACCGAGCGCTCTAGCCGCATCAGATGCGAGGCGTTGTCGACCAGCTTGCCGTCCAGCACCGCCGAGACCTCATAGATGCCGTCGGCAAACAGGAAGCCGCGATCGAGCACCGAAATTTTGGCGTCCGAGAGCGGGACGAATGAGCCGTTGACATAGGCGATCGGATCCAAGGCAGGTCTCCTGGCGGGAAGAGAGATTTGGTGCGGTTATACGGGATTTGGCGAGGCCCTGAAACCCGCCTTCGGCGCATCCCGGAATAACGCGAGAACTAGTGCGACAGGATTTTCGACAAGAACTTCTGCGCGCGGTCGCTACGGGGCTTGCCGAAGAAATCGTCCTTCGGGGCGTCCTCGACGATCTCGCCGCGGTCCATGAAGATCACGCGGTTGGCAACCTTGCGGGCAAAGCCCATCTCGTGGGTGACGACCATCATGGTCATGCCCTCATGGGCAAGGTCCACCATGACGTCGAGCACCTCGCTCACCATTTCGGGGTCGAGGGCCGAGGTCGGCTCGTCGAACAACATGACAATGGGATCCATTGCAAGCGCGCGAGCGATCGCCACCCGCTGCTGCTGGCCACCGGACAGGTTCGCGGGATACTTTTGCGCCTGCTCCTTCAGGCCGACGCGCTCCAGCAGCTGCATGCCTTTCGCCATCGCCTTGTCGCGCGACCGATCGAGCACCTTCTGCTGTGCAAGACAGAGATTATCGATGATCTTCAGATGCGGAAACAGCTCGAAGTGCTGAAACACCATGCCGACACGCGAGCGCAGCTTGGGCAGATTGGTCTTGGGATCGTTGACCTTGGTGCCATCGACGCTGATGTCGCCTTTCTGGAATGGCTCCAGCGCGTTGACGCATTTGATCAGCGTCGACTTGCCTGATCCCGAGGGACCGCAAACCACGACCACCTCGCCCTTGGTGACGCTGGTGGTGCAGTCGGTCAGCACCTGGAAGCTCGGGCTGTACCATTTGTCGACGTGGCTGATCTCGATCATGACAGACTCTATCGAATGATGGCGATGCGCGCCTGCAGGCGGCGAACGCCGAAGGACGCAACACAGGAAATGGTGAAGTAGACGATCGCTGCGAACAGATACATTTCGACCAGACGGCCGTCGCGCTGCGCGACCTTGCTGGCCGCACCGAGGAAATCGGTGATCGACAGCACGTAGACCAGGGAGGTGTCCTGGAACAGCACGATGGTCTGCGTGATCAGGACCGGCAGCATGTTACGGAAGGCCTGCGGCAGCACCACGTAGCGCATGGTCTGGGCGTAAGTCAGGCCAAGCGCGTTGGCAGCGGCCGGCTGGCCGCGCGAGATCGACTGGATGCCGGCACGCATGATTTCGGAAAAGTACGCGGCCTCGAACATGATGAAGGTGATGAGCGAGGACGCGAACGCGCCGACGCTGATCGGGCGCGACGCGCCGGTCACCCACTGCCCGATATAGGGCACCAGGAAGTAGAACCAGAAGATCACCAGCACCAGCGGCAGCGATCGCATGAAGTCGACATAGACCCCGGCGATGCGGCCCAGGATCTTGAAGCCCGACAGCCGCATCAGCGCGATGGCCGTGCCGAAGATCAGGCCGCCGAGCGCCGCAAGCCCCGTGAGCATCAGCGTGAACGTCATGCCCTCGTAAAACAGATAGGGCAGTGCGCGACGGATGACCTCGAAATCGAAATTGCTGAACATGGTGCTATTTCCCCGTGATGTAGCCGGGGATCGCGACGTAGCGCTCGAGGAAGCGCATTGCGGTCACGACGACGGCGTTGACGAGGAGATAGAGAAGGGTCGCGGCGGTGAAGGCCTCGAACACCTGGAACGAGAATTCCTGCATCGAGCGCGCCTGTCCGGTCAACTCGAGCAAGCCGATGGTGATGGCCACAGCCGTGTTCTTGATGGTGTTGAGGAACTCGGACGTCAGCGGCGGCAGGATGATGCGAAAAGCCATCGGCAGCAAGATGTAGCGATAAGCCTGCAAGGTCGTCAGGCCGAGCGCCGTCGCCGCCATCTTCTGCCCGCGCGGGAGCGATCCGATGCCGGCCTGTAACTGCACGGCGACGCGCGCCGACATGAAGAACCCGATGCCTATCGCCGCCGTCCAGAACGGCGCATTCGGCAGCTGCTTCAGCCAGAGGCCGGCAGATTTCGGCAGCAGTTCCGGCAGCACGAAGAACCACAGGAAGAGCTGCACCAGCAGCGGCATGTTGCGGAAGAATTCGACATAAGCAAAGCCGAACCAGTACGCTCCCTTCGACGGCAGCGTGCGCATCACGCCGACGATCGAGCCCATGATCAGCGCGATGATCCATGCGAGCGCACCCGTCTTGAGGGTCAGCACCAGGCCCGACAACAGCATGTCGAGATAGGTGCCGGTCCCCATCGGGTTCGGCTCGAAGAAAATTCCCCAGTTCCAGTGGTAGTTCACGTGTCCCCCGCGCGAACGCGCCAGTCATGGATGTCCCGGCGCCTATGCAAATGTCCGGCCACCTTGGAGTCAAGATGGCCGGACACGATCCGGATCGAAAGATCGCGGTTATAGCTTACTTATAATCGTCCGGGTTCGGCGAGTCGGTAGGCTTGGCGAACTCGTTCTTCAGCTCGGCCGAGATCGGGGTGTTGAGGTTCAGACCCTTCGGCGGGATCTTCTGGGTGAACCACTTCTCGTAGATCTTCTGGCCTTCCCCGGAAGTATAAAGCGCTGCGGTCGCCGCATCGACCACCTTCTTGAACGCGGCGTCGTCCTTGCGCAGCATGATGCCGTAGGGCTCAGGCTTGGAGAACGCGTCCTTTGAGATGACGTAGTCGTCGGGCGACTTCGAGCCGGCAACGAGGCTCGCGAGCAGGATGTCGTCCATCACGAAGGCGACGGCGCGGTCGGTCTCGACCATCAGGAAGGATTCGGCGTGGTCCTTGGCCGGGATGATGTTGGCGCCGAGGCTTTTCGCAACATTGGCTTCGGTGAGCTGCTTGATGTTGGTGGTGCCGGCGGTCGAGACCACGGTCTTACCCTTGAGATCGTCGATCGACTTCAGGCCGCTTGACTTCTTGAAGACGTAGCGGCTGGCGGTCAGGTAATGGGTATTGGTGAAGGCGACCTGCTTCTGGCGCTCGGCATTGTTGGTGGTCGAGCCGCATTCGAGGTCGATGGTGCCGTTCGCCATCAGCGGAATACGCGTCGCCGAGGTCACCGGGTTGAGCTTGACCTCGAGCTTGTCGAGCTTGAGCTCCTTCTTCACGGCGTCGACGATCTTGTAGCAGATGTCCATCGCGAACCCGATGGGCTTCTGATTGTCGTCGAGATAGGAGAACGGGATTGAGGAGTCGCGGAAGCCGAGCGTGATGGCGCCGGTGTCCTTGATGTTCTTCAGCGTGCCGGTCAGCTCCTCGGCCCCGGCCTGGCTGACAGCGAAGGTCGCGGCGAGCGCGAGGCCGATGCTACGGAAATGTTTCACTTTTGGGTCCCCTTTCAGGATGATGCCGGCGGGATGCAAGCACAAATTGGGTTGGAATAGAATGTGACTTTTGGCTGGATCGCGGCTCCGGTTAACGGCTCAGGCCGGCGGGCGCGTTAGCGGGCTTGTTAGCGGGCTTGGCAATTCCCCGAGATCCCAGAACAGGCCGGCCATCACCGTCAAGGCCTCTTCGGTCAATGGCAGCAGGATGTGCTCATTGGGCGCATGCTGGGAGCAGCCGGGATAGGAGTGCGGCACCCAGATCGTCGGCAGGCCCAGGATCTCGGAGAACACGTCGTTGGGCAACGAGCCGCCGAAATTGGGCAGCACCGCCGGGACCTTGCCGGTGGTCTGGCGCACCGAATCCGCCGCCCATGTGATCCAGGGGCTGTCGAAATCCGTGCGCGAGGCGGCAAAGCTCTGCGCCGCCCGCACCTCGACCATCGGAAAGCCCTTCTGCGCCAGATGCGCGCGGATCGCCTCGATCAGCCCATCGATCCTGGTGCCGACCACGAAGCGCAGTTGCAGCACGGCGTTGGCGTGGCCGGGAATGGCGTTGGCCGGCTTCTCGATATTGCCCGACGACATCGCCAGCACTTCGAGCGTGTTCCAGGCATAGAGCCGCTCGGCCGCCGAAAGACCCTCCTCGCCCCAGTCCTCGGCCAACGCCGGCTCGTCCTCGGTCGGCACCACCTGCACGTCGGCAAGATAACTGCGGATCTGGTTGGTGAGCCGGGGCGGCTTCAGCGCATCCAGCTGAAGACGGCCGTGGCCGTCGACCAGCGTCGAGATCGCGTTGACCAGAATGGTCGCGGGATTGGCGAGCACGCCGCCCCAATTGCCGGAGTGATGGCCGCCGTCGCGGAGGTTCACATCGAGATGAATCCGGATGCCGCCACGGCAGCCGAGGAACAGGGTGGGACGGTCGGCGGACAGGCGCGGCCCGTCGGAGGCCATGAACAGATCGGCCTTGAGCGCATCGCGATTGAGATCGCAGACCTTGCCGAGATCCGGCGAACCGATCTCCTCGCCCATCTCGACGATGAACTTGGCGTTGAAGCCGAGCTTGCCGCCGCGGGCCCCACGCACCGCGCGGAGTGCGGCCATGTTGATGCTGTGCTGGCCCTTGTTGTCGGCGGTGCCGCGGCCGTAGAGACGCGTGCCCGAAACCGTGGTGCGCCAGGGATCGCGGCCATCGCGCCACTCGCCTTCCATGCCGTCGACGACGTCGCCATGACCGTAGATCAGCACGGTCGGCGCAGTCTCGTTCTCGTGGTGTTCGGCGAACAGGAACGGCGCCTTGCCGCTGGGAGATTCGACCATCCGGCTTTCGAAATCGAGCGCGGCGAAAGCGGGCACCATCTCTTGTTCCAGATAGGCGCGCAGCTCGACGCTCCGGTTCGGATTCTGGCTCTCGGTCCGGTAGGCGACGCGGCGGTCGAGTTCGGCGAGGAACGCGCCGGATTTGAAATCGTCACGGGCGCGGGCGATGGCATCGGCTCTGGTCATTATTTTCTTTTTTAGGTTGCGAGACGAAGGAGCATACCCGATGCGGGCAGGCCTCCGAAAGTGGCGGGGACTTCGATAGTCTTGGGATTTCGTTCTTGCTCTCTTGAGATTGGCTTGCCAAGCGCGGCAGCGCCGCTGATTTTGGCCTTGCCAACGTCGCGCTATATGCAAGAACTTCGCCAAGTTCGGGCGCAGCTCTATCATTCGAAGAGCGCCCGGTACAGGGCGCCGGGGGACCATCATGGCCAAGCAGATCAGGCTCAATGCATTTGCGATGAATTGCGTCGCGCACCAATCACCGGGCTTGTGGACCCATCCGCGCGACCGCACTGCCGAATATAACCGCCTGCCCTACTGGATCGATCTTGCCAAAACACTGGAGCGCGGCCGTTTCGACGGCCTGTTCCTGGCCGACGTGCTCGGCGTCTATGACGTCTACGGCAACAGTCCTGACGCAGCCTTGCGCAATGCTGCCCAGTCGCCCTCGAACGATCCGTTGCTGCTGCTGTCGGCAATGGCCGCGGTGACGCAGAATCTCGGCTTCGGCGTCACCAGCAATCTCTCCTTCGAGCCGCCCTATCCGTTCGCGCGGCGGATGTCGACGCTCGATCATCTCACCGAGGGACGAATCGGCTGGAACGTCGTCACCGGCTATCTCGACAGCGCCGCGCGCGGCGCCGGCAAGGACAAGCAGATCGGGCACGACGACCGCTACGAGATCGCGGACGAATATATGGAGGTCGTCTACAAACTCTGGGAAGGGAGCTGGGAGGACGACGCCGTGCTGCGCGACCGCACGCGCGGCATCTTCACCGACCCCACAAAGGTCCATCGCGTCAACCACCAGGGCGCGAACTACCGCATCAACAACACCATCCACCTGAGCGAACCGTCGCCGCAGCGGACGCCCGTGCTGTATCAGGCCGGCACCTCACCGCGCGGACGGCAGTTCGCGGCACGGCATGCCGAATGCGTGTTCATGTCGGGGCCGTCGGCCAAGGTGATCGCGCCGCGCGTATCGGCGATCCGTCAGGAGGCCGCCGCGTTCGGGCGCAATCCGGCGGAAATCCTGATGTTCTCGATGATGACGATCATCCTCGGGCGGACGGAGGCCGAGGCGAACGAAAAATATGCCGACTATCGCCGCCACATCGGCCCGGAGGGCGCGCTGGCGCTGATGTCGGGATGGACCGGAATCGACTTCTCCGGCTACGAGCTCGATCAGCAGGTGCGCCATGTTCAGAACGATGCAGGCCGCAGCGCACTCGATAACGTCACCCGGGCCGATCCCGATCGCGTCTGGACCGTGCGCGACGTCATCGAGCATGTCGGCGTCGGCGGCGCCGGTCCCGTCGTGGTCGGCACGCCGGAGATGGTCGCGGACAAGATCGAGGCGTGGTTCGAGGCGACCGATGTCGACGGCCTCAACGTCGCCTTCGCGATCTCGCCCGGTGATTTCGAGGACATCGCCGACATGCTGGTGCCGGAGCTGACGCGGCGTGGGCGGTACAAGGCGGAATATGCAAAGGGCACGCTGCGGGAGAAGCTGTTCGGTGACGGGCGTGCAAGGCTGGGTGCGCCGCATCCGGCGGCGGGATTCAGGGTGGGGAGGAAGGGGTAGCGTCACCGCAGTCGTCCCGGCGGAGGCCGGGACCCATAACCCCAGGGAGCGGTTTGGCGAACACTGGTCGTTGGGGACTAGTAGCACGCGCGACCGATAGATCACGCGGTATGGGTCCCGGCCTTCGCCGGGACGACAGCAGGGCTACACCTTCCCGTCCACCATCACCTCAATCAGCTTGGTTCCGGGCCGGCCAAATGCCGACGCCAGCGTCGCCTTCAGCTCGCGGGGATCGCTGACCTTGATCGCCTCGCATCCCAACGCCTTCGCCACGCCCGCGAAATCCACCGGCGGATCGACAAAATCCATGCCGACGTAATTGTCGTCGCCATGGAAGGCGAGCAGACGCTGCTTGATGATGCGGTAGCCGCCATTGTTGGCAATGACCACATTGAGCGGCAGCTTGTGATGCGCCGCCGTCCACAGCGACTGGATCGAATACATCGCGCTGCCGTCGCCGGAGAAGCAGACCACCGGGCGATCGGGATTGGCGATGCTGGCGCCGACGGAAGCCGGCAGGCCCCAGCCGATGCCGCCGGAGGCAATGCCGTGATAGCCGAAGCGGTCGCGGTGCGCACGCAGCGCCGTGATCTGGCGGCTCGAGGTGAGGCCTTCGTCGACGAGGATGGCATTGGCGGGCATGGCCTCGACCATTTGCAGCACCAGCCAGTCCGGATCGATGGGGCTGCGGTCCGCGGCTTTGCCGATCTGCTCGACCAGCGCGGTGCGCCGCGCGGTCCAGTTCTTCGGCGCGAGCTCGGCGAGACGTTGCCTCGCGCGATGCGCCAGGGCCGCGCTGCCCATCTCCTTCAACGCCGGGATCAACGCGCGCAGCGTTTCCTTCAGATCCGCCTTCAGCGCGATCTCGGCGCCGTAGTTCTTGGCGATCTCCCAATCGCCGAGGCCGATCTGCACGATGCCAAGGCCCTCCGGCAGCGCATCGACCTCGCTGTAGACCGACATCCGCAACGGATCACCGCCGAGCGCGATCAAGAGGTCGTATGGCGCAAGCGTGTCGCGCGCGACTTTCTGGACACGAGCCAACGTGCCGACGAAGCTCGGGCTCTCGGAGAGGAAGTGCGAGCCATAGGGCGTCGACGATTGGTATGCGGCCGCGCCCAAAAGCTCGGCGAGTTCGGCGGCCTCCTTCAGCGCGTCGCTCTTCACCACCTCGTCCATGGTGACGATCACGGGACGCTCGGCCCTCAGCAGCCGCGCGGCGAACGCCTTGAGTGCCTCATCCGATGGCCTTGTACGAGCGTCGATGCGGGTGGAGCGGCCGAGATCGATCCCGGCCTCGCTGTTGAGGATGTCGCCGGGCAACGAAATGAACACCGGCCCGGTCGGCGGCGTGGTCGCGACTTTGGCGGCGCGGCGCACGATGCGCGGCAGATCCTCGAGCCGCGTCACCTCGACCGCCCATTTCACCAGCGGCTCCGCCATGCGCACCAGCGGGCCGTAGAGCACCGGCTCCATCAGGCCGTGGCCCTGCTCCTGCTGGCCCGCGGTCAGGATCATCGGCGTGCCCGTGAACTGGGCGTTGTAGAGCGAGCCCATCGCGTTGCCGAGGCCGGGCGCGACATGGACGTTGCAGGCGACGAGCTTTCCGGAGGCGCGGCTATAGCCATCCGCGATCGCCACCACCAGGCTCTCCTGCATCGCCATCACATAGGTGAGATCAGGATGGTCCTTCAGCGCATGCATGATCGGCAGCTCGGTGGTGCCGGGATTGCCGAACAGATGCGTGATGCCCTCGTCCTTGAGCAGCGCGAGAAAGGCGGAGCGGCCGGTGATCTTGTTCTTCATGTTTCCTCCAGAGGCGGACGTTGCCGCAAGGCAGGAAGCATGATGGCCGAAATCGCGGGAGGCGCGCAAGGAAGCGCGGTCATGGCTGCGTTGCGTGGGCCCAGCACGCTACATCTCCTCGCGCCCCAGCTCGAACGGATCCTCGCCGCCCGCCCGCTTCTTCTTTTTCGAGCGCTGCCAGACCACACCGGGAAAGCCCTTCAACGGTACCAGCGGCTCGCCGGTATAGGTCCATTCCTGCAGCTCCTCGATCGCAATGTGATAGAGCGGCTGGCGGCCGGTGCGCTCTTTGAACAGCGCACGGGGGATGTTGACCATGTGCGGCCCGCGCGGGCGCTCATATGCGATCGGCGTGCCGCAATGCGCGCAGAAGCTGCGCGCGGTCTTCGTTGCCTTGTCCTCGTAGCGGGTCAGCGCCGTCTTGCCTGCGGTGATGCGAAACCGTTTCTTCCAGCTTCCGACATAGGTCGCATAGGCGGCGCCGTGGGCGCGACGGCTGGCGGCGGAGTGATCGTGCCAGGCCCAGCGTGCGGGGACGTCGATCTCGAAGGTGACCTTGCCGCAGAGGCATTGGCCGGTGGCAACTCCTGCGGCGGCTGCGGCTTTGGCCATGGGTGCTTCCCTCATCGCTCGCAATGACGGAATTCGTGGTGTCCGTCGGGGCAACACAATAACTCCGCAGCCCGGATGAGCGAAGCGACGTCCGGGAAGACCAGAGCTTAGGTGAAGACCCCGGATATCGCTTCGCTCATCCGGGCTACAGCAGTGTCAGACCGGCGTCAGCTCGTCATACACCGGATAGTCCGTATAGCCCTTCTCCTCTCCGCCGTAGAACGTCGCACGGTTATACGGCGTGAGAGGGTAGTCGTGCTGCAGGCGGCGCGGCAGATCGGGGTTGGAGATGAAGATGCGGCCGAAGGCGATGAGGTCGGCGTGTCCCTCTGCGATGGCGGCGTTCGCCGTCTCGCCCGTAAACCCGCCTGCCGTCATCAGCACGCCGCTGTAGAGCGGGCGGAACAGCAGCATTGCCGACGGCACGTTCTGCCAGTTGACTTCGGCGCGCCCCGAGCCGCTGGAGCGCGGTTCGATGAAATGCAAATAAGCAAGACCGAGCTCGTCGAGCGCCTTGACCACATGCGTATAGAGCGGCATCGGATCGGGCTCGCCGGAATCATTGGCAATGCCGTGGGGCGACAGCCGCACGCCGACCCGGCCCGCGCCCCAGACGTCGATCGCGGCCTGGGTCACTTCGAGCAGAAGCCCCGCGCGGTTCGCGATCGAGCCGCCATATTGATCGGTGCGCTGGTTGCTGCGTGATTGCAGGAATTGCTCGAGCAGATAGCCGTTGGCGCCGTGGATCTCGACGCCGTCGAAGCCCGCGGCCAGCGCATTCTTCGCGCCCTGCCTGAAGGCCTCGACGATGCCCTTGACCTCGTCCGTCTCCAGCGCGCGCGGCGTCTCGTAGTCGGAGATCTTGCCGTCCGCGGTCATCGCCTTCATGCCTTCGGCCTTGATCGGGATCGCCGAGGCCGAGACCGGCAGCTCCCCGCCGTGGAAGGAAGAATGCGAGACGCGGCCGACATGCCAGAGCTGGAGAAAGATGATGCCGCCCTTGGCGTGCACGGCGTCGACAACCTTGCGCCAGCCCGCGATCTGCGTTTCCGAATAGATGCCGGGCGTCGCCGGATTACCGCGACCATGCGAGAGCACAGGCGAGGCCTCGGCAATGAGCAGGCCGCCTTGGGTGGCGCGTTGACCGTAATATTCGGCATTGAGCGGCCGCGGCGAAAAGCTCTCGCGCTCGGCCCGCATGCGCGTCAACGGCGCCATCGCGACGCGGTGCGCCAGCTTGTACGGACCGATCTGCAACGGTTGAAACAACGCCTCGAATTTCATGCCGGCCCCAGAATGGCTAAGGAAGGATGCGCATCATATAGCGAGGGGGCGGCCACCGGGAAAGGCGCCGCCCCTGTAAAACCAGATATTCCCTCCCGCGGAACGCGGGAAAGACCAGTGTTACGCCGTCTTGATCCAGACGGCCTTCACGTTGAGATATTCCTCGACGTGCTGCTTGCCGGATTCGCGGCCGTAGCCGCTCATCTTGTAGCCGCCGAAGGGCACGGCCGGGTCCATCGCCTGGTAGCAGTTCACCCACACCGAGCCGGCACGGAGGCGCTTCGCAACCGCGTGCGCCTTGCTGACGTCGCGCGTCCACAGCCCTGAACCGAGGCCGAACGTGGTGGCGTTGGCGCGCTTGACCAGCTCGTCCATGTCCTTGAACGCGATCGCGGAGATGACGGGACCAAAGATCTCCTCCTGCGCGATGCGCATGTTGTCCTGGACGCCCGCGAACACCGTCGGCGACACGAAGAAGCCTTTTGCGAGCGCGCCTTCGGTGACGCGGCCACCGCCGGCGAGCGCCTTGGCGCCTTCCTTCTGGCCGATATCGAGATAGCTCGTGACGCGCTCGAGCTGCTGCTCCGACACCAGCGGTCCGATCTGGGTGTTGGGATCGAGGCCGTTGCCGACCTGCAGCTTCTTGCCGAACTCGGCAACGCGGCCGACGAACTCCTCGTAGATCGACTGCTCGACGAACAGCCGGGTGCCGGCGCTGCAGATTTGCCCCGAATTGGCAAACACCGCCATCGCAGCGCCCGGCACGGCGGCATCGAGATCGGCGTCCGCGAACACGATGTCCGGCGACTTGCCGCCGAGCTCGAGCGAGACACGCTTGAGGTTGCCGGCCGAGGCTCGGATGATCGACTGGCCCGTGACATGCGAGCCGGTGAAGGCAACCTTGTCGACGTCGTGATGCGCGGCAAGCGCCGCGCCCGCAGTCTCGCCAAAGCCAGGCACGACATTGATGACGCCGGCCGGAACGCCCGCCTCCATCGCGAGCTCGGCGATGCGCAGCGAGGTCAGTGGCGCCTCCTCGGCGGGCTTGAGCACGACGGTGCAGCCGGTCGCGATCGCCGGACCGATCTTCCAGATCGTCGCAGTCAGCGGACCATTCCAGGGAATGATGGCGCCGACGACGCCGATCGGCTCCTTCAGCGTGTAGGAAAAGATTTCGCCGGGCAGCGAGTTCTCGATGGTCTCGCCATGGATCGCGGTGGTCTGGCCGGCATAATAGCGCAGCATTCCGACGGCGCGCAGGCGGTAGGCGCGGGTACGGCTGAGCGGCGCGCCCATGTCGAGCGTGTCGAGCTGCGACAATTCGTCGAAATTCTTCTCGACGAGGTCGGCAAGCTTCAGGAGAAGGTTCTGCCGCTCGAACGGCTTGACCTTGCTCCAGGGACCTTCGAAGGCGCGGCGGGCGGCAGCGACCGCACGGTCGATGTCTTCCTTGTCGCCCTCGGCCACGGTTGCGAGCAGTTCGCCGGTTGCGGGGTTGTGGGTCTCGAAGCGCTTGCCGGAGGCCGCATCGACCCACTTCCCGTCGATCAGCATCTGCTTGTAGGACCCGTTGGCGAATGGATGGCGCGTGATCGGAATAGCCTGCGACACAGCCATGGCTGAACTCCCTGTCAAATGATTGATTGGTTCGATCTGGGCGGGATCGTTGGTCGATAGAATACTGCGATGCCGGACAGGCGTAAAGGAGAGGCGTAAAGTCGGCGCGGAACGAAGACCTCCCATGCCGACTTGTGCAGGGTCGCGCGAGTGCCATGTTATGGCACGACCGAGCCCCTCCCCGGAGACGATCCATGCCCCACCCCGCCATCGTCAAAGACAATGTTGCCGTGATCACCGGCGGTGCGTCCGGCATCGGATTCGCCGCCGCCGCAGCGTTCGCGCGCGACGGCATGAAGGTGTGTATCGCCGATGTGGATCAGGCGGGACTGGCGGATGCCGCAACAAGACTCTCATCCCTGACGTCCGCCACACACGTGATGACCTTCGCGATTGACGTCAGCAAGGCCGAGAGCGTGACGGAACTGGAGCGCGCCGTGCGCGAGCGCTTCGGTGGCACCGACATCCTCATGAACAACGCGGGCATCCAGCCCGGCAGCACGCTGTTCGGCGAACCCGACAACTGGCAGCGCATTATCGGCGTCAACATGTGGGGCATCATCAATGGCTCGCGCATCTTCGCGCCCAACATGATGGCGCGCGGCAGGGCGGGGCTCATCATCAACACCGGCTCGAAGCAGGGCATCACCACCCCGCCCGGCGATCCCGCCTACAACGTCTCCAAGGCCGGCGTGAAAGCTTTCACGGAAGCGCTCCAGCACGAGCTGCGCAACACTGCGGGTTGCCGCATCACCGCGCATCTGCTGATCCCCGGTTTCGTCTTCACGAACCTTACCGCGAAGGGCCGGACGGAGAAGCCGGCCGGCGCCTGGACCGCCGAGCAGACCGCGGATTTCATGCTGGCGCGGCTGGAGGCCGGCGATTTCTACATCCTGTGCCCCGACAACGACGTCCCGCGCGCGCTCGACGAAAAGCGCATGCTGTGGGCCGCCGGCGACATCGTGGAAAACCGCCCGCCGCTGTCACGCTGGCATCCGGACCATGCGGATGCATTCGCGAAGTTTGTGAAGGGGGATTAGGCGCTTTCCTTCTCCCCTTGTGGATAGGGTGAAGAAACCTACAGCGTCTCTTGCTGATGCCCACAATTCTTGCAGGCGAACTTGATGCGGGTCTGGCCCTTTGGCGCCTGCACACGGTTCGGGGCGCCGCATTTACCGCAGACGGCCTCGATGCGGGTATCACCCTGCTTGACGACGACGGTTTTCTTTTCCATCGATTCGCGGATCAGGCGCTCGGCCTCCTCACGCAGGGATTGTTTCGACAAAGCTCGTCTCCGCCATAAATGCGGGCGAGGCTTATCCCACCTGCGGCCAAATCACAATCCGAAACGGCTGCTCAGACCTCGACAATCACGTAGCTGTCCTCGACATGCACCGGAAACGTCTCGGCGACATACGGACCTTTCTGGAGTTCCTCGCCTCGCTCCACCGCGACCGGATATGACCTGATCTTGACGCGCTTTGGGTCGAACCAGGATTGGCCGTTGCGCATGTCGAACTCCCAGCCATGCCAGGGACAACGCAGCATCTCGCCGACGCGCGAGCGTTGATAGATGCCGGGCTCGGGCGAGGTCAGTCGCGCCACGCACGCCGCTTTCTCCAGCGGCGCGCCTTCGTGCGGGCAGCGGTTCAGCAGCGCGAAGAACTCGCCATTGACGTGGAACACGACAATGTCGCGGCCGTCGATATCGACGACTTTGTTGCCGCCGGGTGGGATCTCCGAGATGGACGCGACGATGTGACGGGCCATACCGTTGAGACCCCTCTCAGAACTTGTAGACCGCGCGGGCATTGGTGCTGAAGATCTTCCTTCGCTCGGCTTCTGTCAGCGGCGTCTTGAAGGCGAAGCGCGGATCGTCGAAATCCCAGTGCGGATAGTCCGACGAGAACAAGAGACGATCGATGCCGACCCATTCGATCAGCGAGCGCAGGTGCCGGGCTTCGTCAGGCTCGTCGATCGGTTGCGTCGTGAACCAGAAATGCTCGCGGACATATTCCGACGGCTTGCGCTTGAGATGCGGCACCTCGCTGCGGAAGCGCTCAAAATGCTGGTCCATCCGCCACACCGCGGACGGGATCCAGCCGAAGCCGCCCTCGATGAAGACGAACTTCAATTTTGGAAAGCGCTCCGGCACGCCCTCTATCACGAGACTGGCAAGCTGCGCCGCGATGGTGTGCGCGTTGGACTGGTGCTCCTCGACATAATAGGACGGCCAGCCGCCACCGGTCGGCGCATGCCCGCCATAGCCGCCGACATGGATGCCGAGCGGCAGACCAAGTTCTTGGGCACGCTCGTAGATCGGCCAATAGCGGCGGCGGCCGAGCGGCTCGTTGGCGCGCGGCGAGACGTTGATCTGAACGTATTCGCCGATCTTCGCGCAGCGTTCGATCTCGGCAATGGCGAGATCAACGCCGTCCTGTCCCACCAGGATCGAAGCCTTCAGGCGCGGGTCGCGATGCGACCAGAACGCCAGTTGCCAGTCGTTGATGGCGCGCTGGATCGCGGCGCCGAATTCGAGGTTCTGCTGCGAGAAGATGAAGAGATCGAGCACCTGCAAAATCCCGAACTCGACGTCGAGCGGATCGAGATGCTGCTTCTGCATGAAGGCGAGATCCGAGCCGGGAGGTCCGCCGGTCGGCGGCCAGGCATCGCGGCGCGCGATCAGCGGCGAGGAGCGCGGATAGGGCGTGGTGAACAGATAGGGCGTGCGCAAATGGCTGCCATATTCCTTCAGATGCTGCTGCCAGCGCTTTGGCAAGAACTCGTTGAGGTCGTCGGGCGAATGCAGGCTCGGATGGACATCGCAATCGACGATGCGCAGCCGCGAAGCAGCGGGCTTCTCGTCTTCCCGCAGCGGGCGGTCGATGACCTCACTCATGCGAACCTCCAATGTCAGTTGGCGAGCGACAGCCGCGGAAACGTCTCCAGCGGGTTGTCGACGCACATCTTCGAGATGATGCTGTTCGGCAGGTTCGGCGGGATCGGATCGTCGCCGTCGAACTGCCAGTGGGGATAGTCGGACGCGAACAGGAACATCTTCTCAGAGCCGATCTGGTCGATGATCTCCTCGACGCTTTTCGCATCCGAGGGCGCATCGAACGGCTGCATGGTGACGCGAAAATTGTCGCGAATGATCGCAGCCGGCTCGCGCTCGACCCAGGGCACCTCGACGCGCACCCCGCGCCAGGTCTTGTTGGCGCGCCACATGAAGGCCGGCAGCCAGCTCACGCCGGATTCCATCAGCACGACCTTGAGGTCCGGAAACTTGCCGAATACGCCCTCATAGATCAGGCTCAAGATCTGCGCCTGAAACGCCTGCGCCTCGACGAAGTAATATTCGTAGCGGTGCGACGGCCAGCCGGCCGAGCTCGGCGCCTGCCGATATTGCGTGCCGGCGTGGATCGCGAGCGGCAGCTTGTACTTTTCGGCGAGCCGATAGACCGGCCAGAAATGCCGCCGACCCAGCAGCGTCTCGCCCTGCGCCAGCACGAGGATCGAGACGAAGCGGTGATCGCCGGCGCGGCGCTCGATCTCCTCGACCGCCAGATCCGGGTCCTGCATCGGCACCACGATCGAGGCACGCAAGCGCGGATCGCGCGACAGCCACTCAGTCGCGATCCAGTCGTTGATCGCCTTGCAGAAGTCGGCCGCCATGTAGGGATCGAACACGGCCTGAGCGCCGTAGAGCACGTTGAGAATCGCGTGGCTGGCACCCAACTGCTCGAATGCGCCCTTCTGTAACATCGCAAGATCGGAACCAGGCTTTGCGCCGTTCACCGGACGCCAGTCGGTACGGCCCGCCAGCGGCATGCTCGGTGGATAGGAGGTGAGATCGAGTCCATCGATGGCACGGCTCACCACCTGCTCTTTCCAGTGATCGCTGAGATAGGGCAGCAGCGTCGTGCGCGTGCCACCAACCGCCGGGTGGATGTCGCAGTCGATCCGCGTCGCTGCCATGAGGTTCCTCGCCGAGATCTTGTAAGCACATCTTATTGGCGGCGTTCTTGTGCGCCGCCTGTGAAGACTGCCCCTGCCCGCGCGGTTGCGCAAGAGCGCACGCCCGCGCGATCGTCATGGCTCTGTTGCATTTCGCAGGCGCGATATGAGGTGTGGCAAAATGCGTTCCGGCGCCGAAGCCGCGGAGCGCATTGCTCCGCTGCTTCCTTGCGGATTGTCTATGCCCGTCAAGCCGCCTTGGAGACTTCCATCAGCAGACGTTCCGCCTTGGCATCCTCGATGCGGTTCACCATCCGACTGCTTTCGTGATTGTCGCGGATGGTCTTGGTCAGGGTGACGCAGGTCTGGATCAGCATCACAACCCCCATGGTGAGATAGCCCTTCATCCAGAAATCGATCGGCAGGAAGAAGACGCCGATGGCGACGAGGAAGGCGGAGGCTGCGAAAGACACGTAAGTGAAGGTCACCCAGGCGCCGCTGTGGAGCTGGCCGTTCTGGTTCATGATGGTCTCCTGTTGATTCGAATGATGATGGGGATTGGGATCAGACAGTCGGCGTGCGCTTGGACTTCAACCGCGCCAGCACGTCGTCCGCGGTCGTCTTGAGCCGGGGGCCAAAACCCCGCTCGGCGAGTTTTTCGGCGGTGGCGAGCGGACCGGTGGCCGCATCGAGCTCGACCAGCGCGTCGTCGGCGGCCTGGGCTTCCATCTGCCGCTCACGAAGACGCCTCAAAGTGCTCTCCGCCTCCGGCAGCGTGGATTCGTAGGGGCGCGCCGCCTCGATGCCGCTGCGGCGAAGCGAGCGCACCGCCTCCGAGGCACGGGCGACACGGCGGCCGCGGTCGAGCTCGGTGATGCGGGCCTGCGCGCTCGCGACGTGCCGCTTCAGCCTGATGATCTCGGTTGCGAACAACGCGCGTGCCGTCAGCGCCGCATCGCGATCGGCCTCCAGGCCCGCGATGGCCTCGGCGGCGTCCTTGGCGAGATCCTCACGGCCGCCATCGAGCGCAGCAACCGCGCGCGTCTCGAGATCGGCGATGCGGGCGACGGTCGCCTCGAGCTTGCGACCTTCCTGCTGGTCCTGTGCGATCGCCAGCGCCAGGGTCCGTTTGCCGCGCTCGACGGCGGCGGCCGCGTCGCGCATCTGTTGATCGAGGATCAGAAGGGCCGTCCGGTCTTCCAGCTCCTCGCCGGCGGCGGCCACGCTGCCGCGGAAAAGTGTCACTACGGTCTTGAACATTGTTGGCTCCCTGTTATGAGCGTTGCTCACGGTTGGTTTGTAGCAAGAAACTTGAACTTCGTTCAAGAAATATTGAGCAACGCTCAGAAATTTGATCGCGGATGACTAAGACATTGCAACGTCGGGAGAAACTTCGATCCGATTTGATCCTGGCGGCGGAACGAATGATCGCCAACAGGGGGTTGGCGGGCCTGAAAACCCGCGATCTCGCCCGCGAGATCGGCTGCGCCAACGGCGCGGTCTACAATCTCGTCGCCGATGTGGACGAGCTGATCTTGCGTGTGGGCTCGCGCACTTTGCGTCGGCTTGACCAAGCCCTGAGCGTGGCGGAAAGCGCGGGCGGGCCGTCGCCACCGGAGACTCTGGTCCGCATCGCCCTCGCCTATTGCGATTTCGCCGCGGAAAATCTCGAACTGTGGCGCGCGCTGTTCGAGCACCGCATGGACCCCGACAAGCCCCTCCCCGACTGGTCCATCGACGACCAGCTGCAGCTGTTCCGCCACGTCTACGAGCCCCTGGCCGAGCTGTTTCCACAACGCAGTCGGGAGGAGCTCGGGATCACCGCGCGCAGCCTGTTCTCGGCGGTGCATGGCATGGTGGCGCTGGGACTGGAGCAGAAGCTGGTCGCGGTACCGCTGCCGGCGCTCCGGAAGGAAATCGCGGGCCTGGTGCGCGCGATGATCGACGGACTGATCGCGCGGGCGGCGTAGAGGCCGAGAGAGCACGGCTCAACTGTCGGCGGTGCCTGACTAAAATTTCGCCTGTCGCATCGCATGCAGCGCGCCTAGCTTCGCGAGGTCCACTTCCCTCTCCGGAGCCTCCAATGCCCCTCTTCATCCGCGGCGGCACCGTCGTCAATCATGATCATTCGCGCCGCGCGGACGTGCTGATCGACGGCGGGACCATCGTCGCGGTCGGCCCATCGCTCGATGCACCGACGGGGTGCGAGATCATCGATGCCGGCGGCGCTTACGTCATCCCGGGCGGAATCGATCCGCACACCCATCTCGAAATGCCGTTCATGGGCACTGTCACCGCCGATGATTTCGAATCGGGGACCAAGGCGGCGCTGGTCGGCGGCACCACCATGGTGGTGGATTTCTGCCTGCCAGATCCAGGCCAGTCGATGCTCGCGGCCTATCAGGAGTGGCGGCACAAATCCGAGAAGGCGGCCTCCGACTACGGCTTCCACATGGCCGTAACATCCTGGTCGAAGCAGATCCATGACGAGATGGAGACCGTGGTCAAAACCTACGGCATCAACACCTTCAAGCACTTCATGGCCTACAAGGGCGCGCTGATGGTGAACGACGACGAGCTCTACAACTCGTTCGCTCGCTGCGCCCATCTCGGCGCCATGCCTGTCGTGCATGCGGAGAACGGCGACGTGGTCGCCCTGATGCAGGAGGCGCTGATCGCGCGCGGCGTCACCGGGCCCGAGGGACACGCGTATTCACGGCCACCGGAGGTCGAGGCCGAAGCCACCAACCGCGCCATCATGATCGCCGACATGACGGGGACGCCCGTCTACATCGTGCATACGAGCTGCCGCGAGGCGCATGAGGCCATCGCGCGGGCACGTGCGGCGGGCAAGCGCGTCTATGGCGAGCCGTTGATCCAGCATTTGCTGCTGGACGCCGGTGAATATCAGAACAAGAATTGGGATCATTCCGCGCAGCGCGTGATGTCGCCGCCGTTCCGCGACAGGTCGCATCAGGACAGTCTTTGGGCCGGCCTGCAAGCCGGCTCGCTCCAGGTGGTCGCGACCGACCACTGCGCCTTCACGACCGAGCAGAAGCGGTGCGGGCTCGGCGATTTCAGAAAGATCCCGAACGGCACCGGCGGCCTCGAAGATCGCCTTGCGCTGCTATGGACCGCCGGTGTCACCACGGGACGACTGACGAAGGAAGAATTCGTCGCAGTGACCTCGGCGAACATCGCCCGCATCCTCAACATCTATCCGCGCAAGGGCGCGGTCGCCGTCGGCTCGGACGCGGATGTCGTGGTTTGGGATCCCAAGGCGAGCAGGACCATCAGCGCGAAGCGACAGATGAGCCGGATCGATTACAACGTGTTCGAGGGCTTTTCCTGCACTGGCGGACCGGCGGCGACGCTGTCGCGCGGTCGCGTCGTCTGGAAGGATGGCGATCTGCGCGCAAAGGCCGGCGACGGCCATTATATCGAACGCCCGGCGTTCTCGCCGGTGCATGTCGCCAATTCCACCTGGAAAGAGTTGACCGCCCCGCGCGCCGTGAGCCGCGGAGCGGTGACGCCGTAGCGCTCAGGCCGCCTTGCCGGTCCGCAGCCGGTCCAGCACCGGCAGCAGCTCGGACGGATCGGGACGATGCGTGTAGTCCGGGTTCACCTCCGCATAGGCGATGATGCCGTCGCGGCCGATGACGTAGCGCGCGGGCATCGGCAGGACCCACGATGGATCGTCGTTGAACGTTGGCAGGTCGTTCTTGAACGTCTTGTAGAGCGCAACCAGCTCGCCCGAGAGCGCGAAGCGGATGCCAAAGGCATCGGCGACCTCGCTCCTGACGTCGCTCAGGATCGGGAACGATAGGTTGTTGTCACGCTCCGACTTGCGGCTGTTCGGCGCGGTCTGGGGCGAGATCGCAACGAGGCTGGCTCCGCGCGCGGCAATCTCGGGCAGCGCCTCCTGGAGCGCCTGGAGCTCCAGATTGCAGTACGGGCACCAGACGCCGCGATAGAACGACACGACCAACGGTCCCTTCGCGAGCAGGTCGCGCGAGGACACCGGCTTGCCGTCCGGGTCGGTGAGCGTGAACTCCGGCGCGACATCGCCGGCCTTCCTGGCACGCTGCGCCTGGCCGGTTGCGATCAGTTCAGCGGTGGCGCGATGCATGGTGTCGAGCGCCTCCCTGGGGGGCTTGACCGGAAACCGGCCGCTTTCGAAGTCGGCTTTGAACGCATCGAGTTTGTCTTGCAGAGCCACGGAGATCTCCATCGATTGCTGTTGGCCCGCAACATCTGGCTCATTCGGAAATTACGGGGTATATGGCCGATATGGACAACATTTATTTGAAGGACAAATGAGTGACAGGTTGCAGGAGCTGACTGTCTTCGTCCGGGCGGCGGAGAGCGGCAGCTTTTCGAAAGCAGCCCGCGAACTCGGTCTGTCGCAGCCCTCGGTGTCGCGCATCATCGGCGAGCTGGAGGCGCGGCTCGGCGTCAAGCTGTTGTTGCGGACCACGCGCCGCATCACGGTGACGGACGCCGGTGCGCTGTTCCTCACGCGCGCCCGTGAAGTGTTGGCCGATATCGAGGACGCCGAGGATGCCGCGCGCGGCGTGGACTCCCTGCGCGGGACATTGCGGGTCACGATGCCAGTCGTGTACGGCACAAGGAACATCATCCCGCGCCTGCCGAAATTCCTTCGTGCCCACCCCTTGCTGCGCGTCGAGCTGTCGGTCGCCGATGAGAGGCAAGACCTCGTCGTGGAAGGCACCGACGTCGCCATCCGCCTCGGCCCGCTCAACGACTCCGGTTTTGGTGCACGCAAGCTCGCGACGCTGCCGCGTTTCCTCGTCGCCGCGCCGTCCTATCTTGCCGAACGCGGCACTCCGAAGACGCCCACCGATCTCGCCTCGCATGACTGCATCTTCGGTCCCGGCCTGTTCGGCCGCACCACCTGGTCGTTCACCCGCAATGGCGCGGAGACGTCGGTCGATGTGCGCGGCCGCATCAGCACCGACTCAGGCGCCGGAATGTTTGCGAGCGTGCTGGCCGGGCTCGGCATCGCGATGATGTCGCCGGTGATGGCCGGCCCCGAGATCGCGTCCGGTGCACTGGTGCCGCTGCTGAAGAGCTACAAGCTCGCGCCGGTCGAGCTGTACGCCGTGTTTCCGGCCGGTCCGCGGCCCTCGACCAAGGTCCGCGCGCTGGTCGACTTCCTGGCCGAGGTGCTGAGATAGGCCGCCGGGTACCGCTTGCGACACCTTGAAGCGCGCCGATGGCATGCGCCTTGCCTCTTTACGGTGCAAATCACCGAGGAGTGAGGCCGCGATGAGCGCATCATCTATCGATATGAACCGCCGTAACGTGATGCTCGGCGGCCTAGGCCTCGCCGGAATGACGGCCGCTGCGCCGCGCTTTGCCTGGGCGCAAGGGCGCGCAGAGACGCTGCTGGTGGTGCAGGAGCTGGGCCCGAACTCGCTCGACATGCAGGGCGTCGGCTCCAACCAGACCGTGAACGGGCTGTCCTGGAATTGCTACGATCGCCTGCTGAGCTACGCCTCCAAGACGCTCCCCGACGGCACGCTGTCTTATGACCGCGAGACGCTCGCGCCTGAACTCGCCGAGAGCTGGGAGGTTGCGGCCGACGGCATGTCCTGCACTTTCAAGCTACGGAAGGACAGCAAATTCCACGACGGTACGCCGGTCACGGCGAAAGACGTCAAATGGTCGTTCGACCGCGCGGTGAAGGTCGGCGGCTTTCCGACCTTCCAGATGTCGGCGGGATCGCTGGAAAAGCCCGAGCAGTTCGTCGTGGTCGATGACCACACCTTCCGCATCGACTATGTGCGCAAGGACAAGATGCTGCTGTTCAACGTCGCGGTCGTCGTGCCCTTCATCATCAACTCGGAGCTCGCGAAAAAGAACGCGACGGCGGAAGACCCCTGGGCGCTGGCGTGGCTCAGGAACAACGAGGCCGGCGGCGGTGCTTACAGGATCGAAAGCTGGAAGCCGGGCAGCGAGACGGTGCTGGCGCGCTTCGACGATTGGAAGAGCGGACCTCTCCCGAAGCTCAAGCGCGTGATCGCGCGCGACGTCCCCTCCGCCGGCACCCGCCGCGCCATGCTGGAACGAGGTGATGCGGATATCTCCAGCGGCTTTGCGCCACGTGACTTCGAGCAGATCATTCGGGAGGGCAAGGTCAAGGTCTCGGGCGTGCCGATCCCGAACGCGCTCTGGTCCGTCGCGCTCAACACGGCAAAGCCGCCGTTCGACAATGTAAAGCTGCGCCAAGCCGTCGCCTGGGCGATGCCTTATGAGCAGATCCAGAGCAGCGCGTTCTTCGGACGCGCCGTTCCGATGTATGGCGGAGCAGCGGACGTCTCGAAGCCGGTCTGGCCGCAGGCGTTTCCGTACGTAACCGATCTCGACAAGGCCAAGGCCCTGATGAAGGAGGCAGGCTTCGAGTCGGGACTGGAGACGACGCTGTCACTCGATACCGGCACCGCCACGGTCGGCGAGCCGACGGCCATCCTGATCCAGGAAAGTCTCGCCAAGATCGGCATCAAGGCGGCGATCGACAAGATTCCCGGCGCGAACTGGCGCACCACGCTGAATAAGAAGGAGCTGCCGCTCGCGCTGAATCGTTTCAGCGGCTGGCTCGATTATCCCGAATATTACTTCTACTGGAATTTCCACGGCAACAATTCGATCTTCAACATCTCCTCCTACCAGAACAAGGAAATGGACGCGCTGATCGATAAGGCACGGTTCACCACGGATGCCGCCGAGTACGACAAGGCCGTGAAGGATTTCGTCGCACTGTGCATGCGCGACGTTCCCGTCATCCCGCTCAACCAGCCGATCCACGATGTCGCGATGCAGAAGGCCATCACCGGTTACGAGTTCTGGTTTCATCGCGAGCCGGACTACCGTCAATTCGCGAAGGGCTAGTTTTGGCGGGCGACGCTGACGGTGCGTGAGGCGGCCCGCGCCTGCTCGGACGGGAAACCCCGCGCGAGCCGCGCCTCGCTCGCGCGCAGCATTGCTGTGTCGAGCTTGCCCTGCCGCGATCCATCCAGGGCGCAAGCGAAAATCCGGTAGAATTGCGCGCCGTCATAGGCGACCAGCAGCAAATCGACGCCCGCGTTGATGGCCTCGACCACGGCCCGGCAGACGTCGTGCTGGTAGATCGCCCCGATCACGAGATCGTCGGTCATGACGACGCCCTGATAGCCCCATTTGTCGCGAATGATCCCCTCGACGACGCGCTTCGAATGCGAGGCGGCTCGGTCGGGATCGACGGCCGTGAGCGTGACATGGCCGACCATGAGCGCGCTGCGCGAATGCGACAGCACCTCGCGGAACGGGAGCCAGTCGGTTGCCTCCAACTCCTTCACCGGCGCATCCAGATTGGCGCTGAAATGATGCGTGTCGGTGCGCACGCGGCCGATGCCGGGAAAATGCTTGAGCGTGGCGCCGACGCCGGATTCTTCCAGCCCGCGCACATAGGCGCTCGCGATCGCGCCGACGACGGCCGGATCGGTTGCAATCGCGCGCTGACCGATCAGGGTGTGGAAGTCGAGGCGATTGCGCCGGCCCGGCGGCTTGAGATCGAGCACCGGCGCGAGATTGAGGTTGACACCGAGCCCGGCGAGTTCACGTCCGTGGATACGGCCGAACTCTGCCGCTTTGGCCTGCTGGTCATCGGGGGCAAGCCCAGCAAGCGTCGCCAGTGCCGGCAGCTTCGTCAACGGCGGCGCAAGATGTCCGACGATGCCACCCTCCTGATCCGCGGCGATGACCAGCTGCGGCAGGCCGGCGGCTCGCCGCTTGTCCTGGAGCGTCGCGATCTCGGTGCGCAACGTCTCGACGGACCGGCCACGGATGTTGTGCCGGGTGACGTAGATGCCGCCGATCAAGCCTTGCTCGGCCAGGCGCGCGACCTCCGGGAAGGAGGTATAGCCGACCATGAAGTGAGACCCGAGCTGACGTGCCTCGGCCGCACTGGCGGCAAGAACATCGTGCTTGCGCAGTTCGAATTTCAGGTGCGCCGCCGACATCAGGAGCGGCGGAACGCACCAGAGCATGACGAGCAGCTTGCCGGCGATGCTATGCCAGCGCTCCCTGCGCAGCAGCACGATGACGATCACGATGCTTGTGACGACAAGTGCGATGTTTCCAACGCCGCGCAGCACGAGCAGATAGGGATCGTTCTTGTTCGCGGCCGCAAATGCGACGAGAGGGGCGGCCAGCCAGAGGAGGATGAGACCGGTGCGGTTGAGGAGCTGCATGATGCGTCACGCCCAATGTGATGAACACATCGCACCTATCAAAGCGATTTGCGCCGCGTAAGGACCAAAAGCGGGCCTGCACATAATCTGCAAAAGACTCCTGAAACCGTGCAGACGACGATCCCGCCTTCTGCACAAACGACGTTCAGACTTCATGATGCCACCCATCACGAAAGGTCTTCTGGACATGACGAGCCTGGCTACGACAATCGCGGCGGAAATCCAGCCGATCAGGCATTCCTCGATTCCGGCCAAGGTCGGCCTCGCGCTGATTCTCGCCGCGCTCGCCGACTGGCTGTTCTATGGTCCGCGGATCGGGCTGTCGCTGACGCTCTTTGCGATCGCGACGGCTTTGGCATCGGTGCTCTTCAATCATGCGACCCTGGATTCGCGGCGCGCCATGATCGGCGGGAGCATTCTCGTCGCCGGCCTCGTCCCGGCCGTCGAGGAGGTCAACACGCTGTCCTTCCTGATCCTCCTCGCGTCGCTGGCGATTGCGCTTCTGCTCGCGACCAATCCGGAAACGACCGGGCTCACTGAACGTGCCCGCGCGCTGCGCAACCTCTTCCTGCTCGGGCCCTTCAGGTTCTTCCTCGACGCGCTGCAGATCTTCAACATGTCGGGGTTCACCCGGGGCATCGCACTCTGGTTGATGCCTGCTGTGCTGAGCACCGTCTTCATCGCACTGTTCGCCGCAGCCAATCCGCTGATCGAGCAGTGGGTGTTCCTGCTCAATCCAAAGCTCATCCTCGACTATGTCAGCATCCCGCGCGTGCTGTTCTGGACCATGATGCTGTCGCTGGTCTGGCCATTCATCCATGTGCGCTGGCGGCGCAGAAAGATTGTCACCACGACCATCGCCGATATCCCCGTGCCGCCGCCGTTGCAGTCGCAAGTCTCAGCTGAGTTCCTAGGCTCCTCCACCATCCTGCGCTCGCTGATCCTGTTCAACCTGCTGTTCGCGGCGCAATCGATCCTCGATGGCATCTATCTCTGGGGGCATGTCGCGCTGCCGACCAATTTGACCTATGCGGCCTATGCCCATCGCGGCGCCTATCCGCTGATCGCGACCGCACTGCTCGCCGCCGCCTTCGTGCTGGTGGCGATGCGCCCGGGCGGTCCGGCGGAGAAATCGAAGATCATCCGGCCGCTGGTGTATCTCTGGGTGGGACAGAACGTCCTGCTCGTCGCCTCCTCCATCCTTCGCCTCGAACTTTACGTCGACATCTACATGCTGACCTACTGGCGCATCGCGGCCTTCATCTGGATGGGACTGGTGGCGCTCGGGTTGATCCTGATCGTGGCCCGTATCGTGCTCGACAGGTCCAACCAATGGCTCGTCGGCGCCAATCTGATCGCGTTAACGATCGCGCTGTACGGCTGCTCGCTGGTGAACTTCGATGCGTTCATCGCCGACTATAATCTGAGCCATAGCAACGAAATGTCGGGGAAGGGCTTGAGCATCGACGCCAACTATCTCCTCACACTCGGGCCGCAGGCGCTGCCTGCCCTCGACAAAGTCATCGCTCATCGCCCGGGCGACAACTGCCTTGTGTCGCGGCGCGATCGGCTTGTAGAAGTCCAGCGTCAGGATCTGGCCTGGCGGAGCTGGGGCTTCCGGAATTGGCGGCTCCAGCGCAGGCTGGACGCCCTGGCGAAAGCTCAGCCGGCGGGCTGACGGGGCAGCGGAGAGATTCTTGGCGCATCGCATTCTCATCGTCGACGACGAAGGCCATATCCGCGAGGTCATCCGCGTCGCTTTGAAGAAAGCCGGCATGGACGTGATCGAGGCCCGCGACGGCAGGGAGGCGCTGAGCCGCTTTGCCGCCGACAAGCCCGATCTCATCGTGCTCGACATCGGCATGCCCGAATTCGACGGCCTCGACGTCTGCCGCGAGGTGCGCAAAGCGTCCGACGTGCCGATCCTGTTCCTGTCGGCCCGCGACGAGGAGATCGACCGCATCCTCGGCCTCGAGATCGGCGGCGACGACTACGTCACGAAGCCGTTCAGCCCGCGCGAGCTGGTGGCGCGGGTCAACGTCATCCTGCGCCGTCTCGGCCCGCGCAATGGCGAGGCCAAGGCGGGTCCGTCAGCACTCGCGCAAGGCGGCCTGTTGATCGATCCGGAGCAGCATGTCGCGTCCTTCGCCGGCACGCCGCTGAAGCTGACCGCGATCGAGTTCGGCATCTTGCGCGCGTTCCTGACCCGGCCGACCTCGGTGTTCAATCGCGAGCAGCTGATGCGGGCGGCCTACCAGCTCAACATCCAGGTCTCCGACCGCACCATCGACAGCCACATTCGCAACATCCGCGCCAAGCTCGCGGCGCTGGCCTGCGACAATGTCATCGAGACCATCCACGGCGTCGGCTTCAAGCTCGGCCGCTGCGAGAAGGACGCATGAGCGCGGCGCCAGACAAATGGCGGCCGTCGCTCACCCTCGTGATCTTCACGGTGCTGGCGACCGTCGGCGTGCTGCCGCTGGTCGGCCTGTTCTTCTTCCGTCTCTACGACAACCAGCTGATCCGCCAGACCCAGGCCGAACTGATCGCGCAGAGCCGCGTGCTCGCGACGATCTATGCGCAGGAGGTCACGGCAAGGCTAGACAGCGGCTTGATCCTCGGCCCGGAGGTGGCGCCCGGCGTGCTGCCCGATCCCGGCGATCAGGTCACGCCGATCCGAGCCGCGCTCGACCTCACCGCCAACGATCTGCTCAGGCGGCGACCGGATGCGCTGGCCGCGACCCGGCCGGCGCAGCCGGCCTATGTCGAGATCGGCGCAAGACTGACGCCGATCATCCGCGAGACCCAGAAGGTGACATTGGCAGGCTTTCGCATCCTAGATCCCCAAGGCGTGGTGATCGCCGGGCGGCAGGAGGTCGGGCAGTCGCTCGCCCATATCGAGGAAGTCGCGGACGCGCTGCATGGGCAATACCGCGCCACGTTGCGCAACCGCGTCCCCGACAAGCCGCCGCCGTCGATCTATTCCTTCAGCCGCGGCCTCGGCGTCCACGTGTTTTCGGCAATGCCTGTCATCGTCAACAACCGCGTCGCGGGGGTGATCTACACGACGCGGACGCCGAGCAACATCTTCGACCATCTTTATCAGGAGCGGGCCAAGTTCGTGCTGGCGGCTCTCGCCGTGGTTCTCGGCACGATCGCGATCGGCCTCGTATTCTCGCGCACCATCACGCTGCCGATGCGCGAGCTGATCGATCGCGCTACCAGAATAGGCCGCGGCGACCGTGAGGCGTTCAGGCCGCTGCGGCACTACGGCACCCGCGAGTTCGCCCAGCTCTCACACAGCTTCCTCGGCATGGCCGAGCAGCTGGCGCGGCGCTCGGACTATATCGCGACCTTCTCGGCCCACCTCACCCACGAGCTGAAATCGCCGCTGACCTCGATCAAGGGTGCGGCCGAGCTGTTGCAGGATTCGGTTCAGGGCAAAGCGGGCAGCCTGACGCCGGCCGAGCAAGAGACGTTCATCGCCAACATCCTGTCCGACACAAAGCGGCTGGAAGCGATGGCGCAGCGGCTGCGCGAACTCGCGCGTGCCGAAAGCCTGCCGCAAAACGAGCGCACGGAATTGGCGCCCGTGATTGCCGACCTCAGGAGTCGCTTTCCGACGAGTTTGATCGAGGCCAGCGGCAGCCTCGACCTGATGATCGGCATGTCGGCTGAGAAGGCGCTGATCGTGCTGTCGCATCTCGCCGACAATGCGATGCGGCACAAGGCTGGGGCCATCAGGCTGGAGGCGGTCGACGAGCGCACGACCCTGAGTCTGACGGTCAGCAATGACGGCGAGCCGATCTCGGCGCCGAACCGCGACAGGATCTTCGACGCGTTCTTCACCACCCGCCGCGACCAGGGCGGCACCGGGATGGGGCTCGCGATCGCGCGCGCGGTGATGGCGAGCCATGGCGGCTCGATCAGGCTCAAGCCGACCGATCAGGGCGCGGCGTTCGAGCTGCAGTTTCCAATGGGCTAGATCGCGAACACCCAGGCGGCGACGATGGTGCCGATGGTCACCAGACCGGCGATGGTCCAGCCGGCGGCGTATTCCAGCTCAGGATGACCGGTCGCCCGCATGATCTCTGCCGGATCGGCGGTATGCTTCTCTGCCATGACAGCCTCGCACGTTACTTTCCGCGTCATATGTAAGTCGCATCGGCCACCATTAGGTTCCATCACGGAAATGCGAGGAATGACGCAGCTTGGTTTGTTCGCCGATCCGCACGAAGGGCCTGCCGGCCTTCGCTACACCGATGACTTCGTCGAGGCCGCCGCCGAGCGGGCGCTCATCGGCCGCATCGCAGCATTGCCGCTCCAGCGCTTCCAGTTCGGCGCCTTCGAGGGCAACCGCCGGGTGGCGTCCTTCGGCTACCGCTATGACTACACGCTGCAGCGGCTGGCCGAGGCCGAGCCGATCCCGGACTGGGTTCTCCCGCTCGCGCGGCAGGTCGAGGCATGGGCGGGGCTCGCCGGCGGCAGCGTGCGGCAGGTGCTCTGCACCGAATACGAGGCCGACGTCGGCATCGGCTGGCACCGCGACAAGCCGCACTTCGACAAAATCCTCGGCCTGTCGCTCGGCTCGTCCTGCAAATTCCGCTTCCGCCGCCGTAGCGGCGACAAATGGGAGCGCCACACGCTCGAAGCCCGGCCGCGCTCGCTTTACATGATGGACGGCGAGGCGCGGTCGCAATGGGAGCACAGCATCCCGCCGGTCGAGGCGCGCCGCTATTCCATCACCTTCCGGACGATGAAGCAGGCCTGACCGCCCGGCCAAACAAAAAAACGCGAAAACAACCCCATGCACAGTAGAACGGCCGTGTCGGCGCGAGGCTCGGCCGCGTGGCGTAACCGTTTGACACCTCGGGGCAAAACAGCCGCGCCGCGCAAAGGTGCAAGGCCCGGCGAACTTGCCTTCCAATTCGCGTTTACATGCTAAACTGGTTCCACGCGCCGCCCGGAAGGGAAGCCGCGATGGCAGGTCCCTGGAGGCAAGATGAAGCCCGGTCGATTGATCCTCGCCTCCACCCTCATCGTCGCAACCGCCTCCGGCGTCGCCGCCGCCTCCGACGCGACCCCCGCAAAAGTCTCGGGCTCGACGGCGCTGGCGCTCGCGGGGGTGATCGCGCCGCTGTCGTCGGTCCTGTCCGGCGCCGAGAAGAAGGCGATGGCGATGCTGTTCGCCGCCAACAGCGACATTCCCTACAAGAAGCCGATCGTGGTGACCGCCGATCGAATCGTCTGTCGCGCCGGCAATGTCGACATCACCGTGCGGAACTGCGAGGTCACCTTCGGCAAGAAGACCAGGACGGTGAACGGCTCCACGGCCGGCGAGATCTTCGCCACCGAAGCCCTGGCCGGCATTCCGTCCGACGGTGCCGCCGGATCGAATTTCGAGAGCCTGACCAAGCTGAGCTGCACGATCGACCCCAACGCCATCCGCCGGAAGGACGGCAGCGGAGCGGAGTGCACGTTCCAGCCGGGGAATTGAAGCGCGCGTCGCGGACGAGCCGGGAGAACCATGGGTGCCGTGAAATCGCCTCAAGGCCAACTAACTAATAAGGCGAATTGAAAAGACGGGCCAAACGCGCGAGCCCATATCGGGCACGCAGGGCCGACACCGACATGAAGAATTTTCTCGCATTTTTTCTGATTCTGGGCGTGACGGCAGCCTCCGCTCACGGCCCCCTGCCGATGTGGCCGGCCGCGCCATCCGACGTTGTCCGGGTGGGCCTCACCGACAACGACACCACCGCGGGCGGCACCGCGCGGCTGTGCGAGCAGGTCACCTTCTCGCGCGGCCTGCGCTACGGCGAGAGCGAAGCCAATGTGCTCGATGTCGCCACCGCCACGACCAAGGCGGATACGCCGCGGCCGGTGCTGCTGTTCGTGACCGGCGACACCTTCACCGGCGACCGCGCCGCGCCGGAGCTGGCGCGCCAGATCCAGGACCAGGCCATGTGCTTTGCCGCGCGCAACGACATGATCGGCGTGCGCATCAACTACCGGCTGGCGCCCTCGGCGACGTGGCCGGCAGGTGCGACCGACGTGGCGGCGGCGCTGTCCTGGGTCCACGGCAATATCGACCTGTTCAACGGCGATGCCCGCGAGATCGTCGCGGTCGGCTATGGCGCCGGCGCCTTTCATGTCGCCACCCTGCTGGCCCATCCCGAACTCCAGACCGACCGCGCCGATGTCGCGGCGGTCGTGCTGGTGTCCGGGGTCTACCGCGCCGGCAAGGACGCGAGCGACAGCGAGAAGGCCTATCTCGGCAGCGACGCCAGCCAGTACAACAAGCGCTCGGTCTTCCCCGGCATCCTCAATGTCGACGTTCCGATCGTGCTGGCCTGGGCCGCGGATGATTCCGCCGGCATCACGGCTCAGGGCGAAATCCTGAAGAAGACGCTCTGCGGCGCCGGCCATTGTCCGCGTAGCGCGCTGCTGCGCAGCCGCGACGGCATCGCGAGCGCCTTCGGCCTCGACGGCTCCGGCGACAGCCTCGCCGAGCCGACGCTGCTGCTGGTGCATCAGCTCGAGGCGCGCGGCCTGCCGTAGCGGTTTGCCTGCCAGCCGTACGCTAACGGCACACTCCTTTTGCTGGGCTACCCCTCTCCCCCGCCCTCCCCCACAAGGGGGAAGGGAGCGCAGTGTGCCCGGGGTGAAAATCGGGCTCACGAGCTCGATGAGTTCACAGAGTCAAAGCCACTTGTCATCACCTTGAAGCAGCGACATGCACAACTGCGTTCCCTCCCCCCTTGTGGGGGAGGGTTAGGGAGAGGGGTGCCACACGAGGACTCTCTCGATCGTCGGCGCGTCAGCACGCCTGCCGCTTTCCGTCGGACTCAACAGGCGCCGCGTCGAAGCGCGCCATCCGGACACAGCTTTGACAAACGCTTGACGTAGATCAATCGCCTTGCTGCGGAGTGAGCCGACCTCGTTGGGGGCCAACGACAAGGTGTTGAGCATGGGCGTCACCGGCAGAATGCTGTTCGTTTCGATGATCGCGTTCGCGTCGCTCGGCGCGATGTCCGAGCAACGCGCCGATCAACCCACCGCCGACAACGAAATCCGCATCGGCAATGTCATGCCGTATTCGGGACCGCTCTCGGAGTTCGGCGCGATCGGCCAGGCGGAAGCCGCCTATTTCGACATGATCAACGCGCGCGGCGGCATCAACGGCCGCAAGATCCGCTTCATCACGCGCGACGACAATTCCGATCCGACCACCGCGCTGGAGCTGACGCGCAATCTGGTCGAGACGGACGACGTGCATTTGATGTTCGGATCGTTCGGCACGCCGGGCAATCTCGCCACGCGCTGGTATCTGAACGCGAAGAAGATCCCGCAACTGTTTGTCGCCTCCGGCGACGAGGAGCTGAGCCAAGCCAAGGCGTTTCCCTGGACCATGGGCTGGCAGCCGTCGTTCCGGTCGGAGGGGCGCATCTACGCCAACTATCTCCAGGCCTATTATCCCAGGAAGAAGATCGTGGTGCTCTGGCAGAACGACCAGTTCGGGCGTGCGCTTCTCAAGGGCATGGAGGAAGGTCTTGGCGATCTGAACCGTCTCGTCCTCGTCGACATCGCCTTCGACATTGCCGACGAGCATCTCGACGGACACGTCTCGATCCTCAAGCGCGCCGGCGCCGATATCTTCGTCTTTCTCGGCGTACCGTCGACGGCGTCCAAGGTGATCAAGCTGGCGGCGGCAATGAAATGGCGCCCGGTCTTCATCGTCAACGACGCCTCGGCCTCGATCGCCAACGCGATGGCGCCCGCAGGCCTGGAGAATTCCTCCGGCGTGATCTCGGCGGCCTTCCTGAAGGATCCGAGCGATCCCGCATGGAAAGACGATCCCGCCATGAAGGACTGGTTCGCCTTCATGGACAAATACCATCACGACGAAAGCACCAACAACAGCGCCGCGCTCTATGGCTACGCCGCGGCCGAGGCGCTGACGCAAGTGCTGAAGCAATGCGGCGACGATTTATCGCGCGAGAACATCATGCGTCAGGCGGCTTCGCTGAGGAATTATCAGCCCTCGGTCGCCCTGCCGAACATCAGGATGAACACCTCGCCGAGCAGCTACCTGCCGATCAGGCAGATGCGGCTGGTCCAGTTCGACGGGCGTTCCTGGCAACCCTTCGGCGACGTGATCGAGACCGCCTTCACGGAAGGCGCGGCGCGGTGAGGTGACTGACGCCCACCTTTTGCTGGGCTTACCCGTCTCCCCCGCCCTCCCCCCTCGTGGGGGAGGGTTAGGGAGAGGGGGCCACACGGGGACTCTCTCGATCACACAAGCGGCTCCGCAAGCCTGTCCGCTCCCTCACGCCGGCTTCAGTGAGGCCAGCGCGTTCTCCAGCAGCGAGCGCACCCGCGCTGCGTCGCCGGATTTGACCACGGCGGGATCGAGATAGAGCTCCAGCCCCGGTGCGCGCTCGGTGATGATGCCGCTTGTCTCCACTGAAGCGTCGTTCAGCGCATCCACGGAGTACGGAATCACTTCGCGGCTGATGCCCTTCATCGTGATCGCGGGCAGCGCGTGGGCGCGGACGATGTCGCTGACCAGTGCGAAGGTTTCATAGCTCAGCACGATGCCGCCGGGCTCGGCGATCGATTGCAGGCGGGCGGCGAGGTTCGCCTCGGCACCGATGATGGTGTAGTCCATGCGGTCGCTGCTGCCGAAATTGCCGACATTGCAATAGCCGGAATTGATGCCCATGCGGGCCTTGAACGGCAGCTCGATGCCGGAGGCGCGCCATTTCGCATTGAGCTCGGTGAGGCGGTGCTGCATGCGCCAGGCCATCCGGAGGCAGGCCTGCGCGTCGGCGCGGTCGCCCTTGGTCTCGGGGTCGCCGAAGAAGATCAGCATGGCATCGCCGATGAACTTGTCGATGGTACCGCCAAATTCGTGGGCGACCGCCGACATCTCGGTGAAATATTCGTTGAGAAGCTGGGTCAGCAACTCCGGCTGGAGCCGCTCCGCCGTCGCGGTGAAGTTCTGGATGTCCGAGAAGAAGATGGTGAGCTTCTTGCGTTCGGTGTGGATGGTCACGTCCTTCTGGCCAGAGAAGATGCTTCGGTAGACCTGCGGGGGAATGTAACGCGAGATCTTCATCGAGAGTGAGGCGAGGAAGTCGTTGGCGGATTCGAGCTCCTTGTTCATGCCCTTGATGCGGCTCGCCTGACGGCGCTGCAGCGAAAGAAACGACAAGCCGCTGCCGGCCGCGATCAGGAAATAGGCCAAGAGGAATTTGAACGAGAAGATGTTGGCGGCGATCGGCTGGGCGATGATCACCTCCTGGATGCCCCTGACGTCACCCACCTTCCAATCCTTCTTCGGACTTTCGGGGTGGCTGTTGTGGCAGCTGACGCAGGCCGGGCCCATCATCACCGGAGCGATCAGCCGGACCTTGTCGTTGAACAGCGAGGTCTCGGTCTCGACGATCTTCTGCTCGGGATCGGCGCGCAGGGCCTCCAGCGCGTCCTTCTCGAACTTGTCGAGCTGGTGCGGAGCGCGGTTCTGGAACGGGAAGTCCGAGACGAAACGGTAGGTGATGTTTTCCTGCTGCGCGCCGATCACCCGCCCGAGCTCCAGCGACAGCGTGGCCGGGATCGGGACCCCGCCGGGGACGGATTCGTAGTTGTGAACCACCCGGGTGGTGCCGTTCGGATTGGCGATGATGCGCCCGACCACGTTGGTCGCGTAGTAACTGCGCACGCTCGTGATCACCGAATTCAAGTCGATCGCCTGCCGGCGCAGCGCGGTCTTGCTGAGTTCGGTCAGGTCCAGCCACACCGCGAGCGGCAAAGCGAGCAGGAGGAAGGCGACCGCGGCACCGGTCAGGATGCCACTCTTGCGCTGTTCTTCGGAGATCTCTTGCTTCACTCTTTGGCTCCGTGATGAGCGTTGTTGTCTCGAACTCGGGGGATGCGGAACAGAGCCAATAAACGCGCTCCCGCGCAACCCCATTTTATGGTGGTCGCGCCAAGCGGCTTTTCGTTTCATGGCGAATGTTTAAGATCGGAATTAATCTGCATTCACTCCACCGGGAGCTCCATCAAATGACCGAGACCATCCGCATCAAGCGCTTCAATGCGCGCCCCGTCATTGTGCCGATGAACCTCCCGCTCAAAACCTCGACCGGGGCGGTCGCAAAGGCGCCGCTGGTGCTGATCGACTGCGAGACCGACCTGGGCGTGCGGGGGCACGCCTATCTGTTCTCGATCACACCCTCGGCCTTGAAGCCGTTGACGGCGATGGTCGCGGAAATGTCAGAGCTCGTCGCCGGCGACGAGCTGCTGCCGTTCGAGATCGAGCGCAAGCTGACCCAGCGCTTCACGCTCTTGGGTTTGGCCGGCCTGCAGCGGTTGGCGCAATCCGGCATCGACATGGCGGCATGGGACGCGCTGGCCCGCGCTCGAAGCCTGCCGCTGGCGCGCCTGCTCGGCGGCGCGCCGAAACCTGTCAGGGCCTACAATTCGAAGGGGCTCGGCATCATGCCGGCGGGGGCCGCGGTGGAGGAAGCCCACAAGCTGCTGGCCGAGGGTTTTCAGGCCGCAAAGATCCGCGTCGGCCGTCCCGATGCGCGGGAAGACCTGAAGGTGGTGCGCGCGGTGCGCAAGGCCGTCGGCGACGACGTGACCTTGATGTGCGACTACAATCAGGCGCTGACGGTCAGCGAGGCGATCCGCCGCGGCGAGATGCTCGACGATGAGGGCCTGACCTGGATCGAGGAGCCGATTCGTCACGACGATTATGAGGGCAACGCTCGTATTGCGGATGCACTGCGCACCCCGGTCCAGATCGGCGAGAATTTCGACAGCGCGTTCGCGATGCAGACCGCGCTCTCAGCGGAAGCCTGCGACTATTTGATGCCCGACGTGCAGCGCATCGGCGGCGTCACCGGCTGGCTGCGCGCCGCCGCGCTGGCGCATGCCGCCGGGATCGAGATGTCGACGCATCTGTTCTCGGAAGTCAGCGCGCATCTTTTGTGCGTAACGCCCACCGCGCACTGGCTGGAATATGTCGACTGGGCCGACGCGGTGCTGGCGACCCGTTTGCAGATCAAGGACGGCTTTGCCCTGCCAAGCGAGGAGCCCGGCAACGGCATTGCGTGGGACGAGGCGGCGGTGAAGAAGTATCTGGTCGAATAGGCCGCGTTCGTCGCGGCGCATCACATCGCGGACTTCGGAACCTGACGATCACCGAGCGAACATGCCATCTACGACCGAACAGCCGCAATCATACTCAGCTCGACCGGTGCGCCCCGCGGCAACTCGGCGACGCCAACAGATGTACGCGTATGACGACCGCGATCACCTAGGCGCTCGATCAGCCGGTCGGAGGCGCCGTTCATGACTTGCGATTGCTGCGTAAATCCAGGCGCCGAGGCGATGTATCCAACGAGCTGCAAGACCTGGACGATCTTGTCCTCTCCGCCTGTTGCGTGATTGATGGCCGAAAGGCAGAGATCAGCGCAGAGTGCAGCAGCTTCCTGTGCGGCGGCGACATCGACACCTGCGCCGACTTTGCCTGAGTACAGCAGGTCTTCGCCGCGACGCGGCAGCTGACCACTGACATACGCAATTCCACTATGGATGATCACCGGCAGGTAGTTGCCGCCGGGCTTGTTCACGCTACTCATTTCGGTAACCTGCCTTCTTTCCACATCCCGCTAAGCGATACAGTTTCGCCGAATGCATGCCAGGTTCGCCGCCGCGGTGAAGGATCGGACAATGGCAGGCGGCGAGTCACGGATCAAGACTGCGCCAGGCGGACGTTCGGGCCAGCACCAAGCCGCTATCCGACCGGATTGAAGGACCTGCTACGCGGGCCGAAGAAGGCGTCCCCTTGAGAGACGCCCGCGTTACCACGTCTCCGCGCCCGGAATCTTCCTCCGTACCGCCACGCGCTGGATCCAGATGCAGCGACGCACGGATCTGTTGGAGCGGCCGACCGCCGAAATCCCCTCGCCGGCCTGAAGCAACGGCGCCACGTTTTCGCGCAGCACACGACAGCGCTGGAGCTCGGCCTGCCAGTCGATGGTCGCGGCGTCGGCCTGCGACGCAATTAGCGACAATATCGCCACGGCAAGACAGCTCGCTCGCATGGTGCGGAGTTCCTTCACCGTGGTCCGCCCGGATTACGCCAGGCGGCATCGTGGCCCGGATGCCCATCCGGGCTAGTGACACCGCTAGACGATAACTCAACTTGATGCCGGCGGCGAGAGTTTGCGCTACTTCCCACGGAATCCGACCGTGGCCGGACCAACGCATCTGTGATGCAGCTGTGAGCTCTGATCGCGCGATCCTGAAAAATCAGCGAAGCGATCAATGGTATGACAACCAGCATTCAAAATGCCAACCGGCAAACGACGAGAGGTGAACATGATCCGTCCGAGGAAGTCTTTTGCCGGCGCCGGGCCACGACCGATTGCGCGACGCTCCCATCTTGCCGCGATGACTGCAGCGCTGTTTTTCGCCGCAACGTTCTGGCCGGCGGGATCTGCGCTGGCTGCCGCAAATGATGCTGAGGCGCGAACCATCTTCGACAAGTTCATTGCCGCGCAGAATGCGCATAACGCGGACGATGTGAAAGCCATGCTCTGGACTTCGCCGAGCGCGCTGTTGTTTGCGAGAGGCATCGAGACCAGAGGGCGCGATGCGGTCGCCGAACGCTTCAAGGCGTATTACGAAGGCACCTGGCACCTCGAACCCGACATGTCGAAATTCCACGTCGCCGTGATCTCGAACGAAGTCATGCAGATCCTCGTTCCTATCGTTTTCACGCGCGGCCTTCCGGGCAAGCCACCACAACAAAATACGTTTCTGATCAGCCAGACCTACGTTCAGGATCCGGACGGCTGGCACGTCGCCTCCATCCTTCCGGTCGCGAATACGGAACTGAAATAGGGAATTGAGCGGCGGTGTGTCGGCGAAGGAGGCTGCCGCTCCAGTCCGTCTACGCTCTTCGAGCTACGCCGGACACGCTTCGCCGCAATGAGATTGGTGGCTTGCCTAGCCTCGCGGCGGCAGCCCGCCTGCGCCCTTTGGGCTTCGGCGTGGCATCCTTCACTCGGCTATCGCGAGCGAAGATTGTGGCTTGCCGAGCCGAAGCTCGCGGCAAAAAGTCCGCCTGCGCCCGTTGGGCTTCGGCGCGACATCCTTCTCTCGCTTCGCGAGCGAAGGATGGTGGGCGCGACAGGGATCGAACCTGTGACCCCTACCATGTCAAGGTAGTGCTCTCCCGCTGAGCTACGCGCCCTAGATGTCGTCTAGATCGGGTCGGGTCCCTATAACGGCTCAGGGGAGCCGGTGCAAGGACGGAAGGGGGCCGATTTAGGCCGCCAGCATCTTGTTCACTTCGCTGACCAATTCGCGCAAATGCACGGGCTTGGACAGCACCTTGGCGTTCTTGGGGGCGTCCGAATCGGAGTTCAGGGCGACCGCGGCGAAGCCGGTGATGAACATGATCTTGATGTCGGGGTCGAGTTCCGAGGCCCGGCGGGCGAGCTCGATGCCGTCCATCTCCGGCATCACGATGTCGGTGAGCAGCATCTCAAACGGCTCTTCCCGCAGCCGCTGATAGGCGGCCATGCCGTTATCGTGGGACGAGACCTGAAAACCGGCGTTTTCCAGCGCCTTGACCAGGAATCGGCGCATGTCGTTGTCGTCTTCGGCGAGCAGGATCTTTGGCATGGCGGAAATGTCGAATCCCCAGAGGATATCAGCAGAAGTCACTAAGCCCGACGGAGGGTAAATTTGGGGTGAAAATCTTTACCCTGAGCCGGCTGTGCTTGCCGACCCCTTGTGAACCTGAAAGCAGTTCGAAGCAATCGAGCCGTACCTGCCGGTCCCCACCTCGCTGCCCGCAGGGTTAAGACATGTTCCAGCGCAGATCTCATCTTTTCGCTTGGCAGGATGGTTGCGATTCCGGACAATGACGACACATAAGAGCCGCGTGATCGGCCGAATCAATGCGTTGAGGCCGGTACTGGGCTTGTTGGATCGTGCGGCGTCAAGGGCGAAGCCTGATACCAAGGGGCGAAGCCTGATTGCCAAGGGACGAAGCCTGATACCAAGGGACGAAGCCTGAGAAGATGACCCGGTTTGACGGCGACAAGTCGCCAGCGTTCGAGATCGTTGAGCCCGCGCAATGGCGCGCGCCGGTTATTTTCAACTCGCCCCATTCCGGCTCGACCTATCCGGACGAATTTCTCAGCGCCTCCAGGATCGACCTGCCGACGCTGCGGCGTTCCGAAGATTCCTTCATGGACGAGCTGATCGGCCATCTCAGCGAGCGCGGCTTTCCGACCGTGCGGGTCAACTTTCCCCGCTCCTATGTCGACGTCAATCGTGAGCCCTATGAGCTCGATCCCCGGATGTTCACCGGGCGCCTGCCGAGCTTTGCCAACACTCGCTCGATGCGGGTCGCCGGCGGGCTTGGCACCATTCCGCGCGTGGTCGGCGACGGCCAGGAGATCTATCGCGAGCGCATCCTGGTCGACGACGCGCTGGGGCGGATCGAGACGCTGTACAAGCCCTATCATCGCGCGCTGCGCCGGCTGATCAACAAGGTGCACCAGATGTTCGGCACCGTCGTGCTGGTCGACTGCCATTCGATGCCCTCGGTCGGCGTCTCCCGCGACGAGCCGCGCCGGCCCGACATCGTGATCGGCGACCGCTATGGCACCAGCTGCACGCCGCTATTGCCCGACCGGGTCGAGGAGACGATGGCCGGGCTCGGCTATTCGATCGGCCGTAACAAGCCCTATGCCGGCGGTTTCATCACCGAGCATTACGGTAACCCGGCCAGCGGCCTCCACGCCGTGCAGCTCGAGCTCAACCGCGCAATCTACATGGACGAGCGGCGGCGCGAGCGCAGTCCGCGCTTTGCGCAAGTGGCGTCGGACTTCGGCGTGCTCGCCGATGTGCTGGCAACCACGGTCCCGTTCGGCGATCTCGGCCCGTTCCAGGCCGCGGCGGAATAAGCGCGGCGTTTTCTGCGAATGACTGTGTTGGGTGCGATCAGCGCGAGCGCATTTCGCGGCGCGCATTGAAATGAAAGCCGAGGCTTAAAGACAAGGCTTGAAGAAATAAGAGGCTGAAAGAAAAAAGGGCCGCTTCTAATGAAGAAGCGGCCCAAGTCTAGGGAGGAAACGCCCAAGGAGGGCAGCAGTAACGCGAGAAGCGCTACCGCACCGCAACAATATGCGGCCGCGACGCACAAAGTGCAAGGGCTTTCGAGCGATTTCCCATGCAATGAGGACATAGCTCGGTTGCTTCCAGAGAAACCCAGATTCAGTTCCTTTGATAAGGAAATTCAATGGGTTGATAGTCATTTGCATACGAACAAGGCAGGCCCGGAACTAAGGTTTCAACTCAATGATCGATATTTGCCCAGCGGGTGTCTTCGACGAGGCGAACGCTTCCCGCATCCAAAATACCAGGGTGCAAAAGCAAGACAGCGCTGCACGATCCTTCCGATTTGAGCTAGGCAGGAGTGAGCTTCACCCGACTTTCGCTTTTTGAGGATACGCCGTGACGGTGATCGATTTCTCCGCCTTCATCGGACGGCTCGCCACCGCCTCCGGCGAAACCATCCTGCCGTTCTTCCGCACTTCGCTGTCGATCGAGGACAAGAGCAAGACCAGGGAATTCGACCCCGTGACCGAGGCCGACCGCGCTGCGGAGGCGGTGATGCGGCGTCTGATCAAGGCCAACTTTCCCCAGCACGGCATCGTCGGCGAGGAATTCGGCAACGAGCGCGAGGATTCGGACTACGTCTGGGTGCTCGACCCCATCGACGGCACCAAATCCTTCATCGGCGGCTTTCCGATCTGGGGCACGCTGATCGCGCTCCTGCACAAGGGCACGCCGGTCTACGGCATGATGCACCAGCCCTTCATCGGCGAACGCTTTTCCGGCGACAGCGGCTCGGCTCATTATAATGGCCCCTCCGGCGAGCGCCGGCTCCAGGTCCGGCGCTGTGCTTCGCTGTCGGAGGCGACGACCTACACCACGAGCCCGCTGCTGATGAACGAGCGCGACCGCGCCATCTTCGGCCGCATCGAGAAGGGCGCGCGGCTGTCGCGCTATGGCGGCGACTGCTACTCCTATTGCATGCTGGCGGCGGGTCACGTCGATCTCGTGGTCGAGACCGAGCTGAAGCCTTACGACATCGCAGCCCTGATCCCGATCGTGACCGGCGCCGGCGGCGTCGTCACCACCTGGGAAGGCAAGCCGGCGCAGGGCGGCGGCCGCATCGTCGCGGCCGGCGACGCCAGGGTTCACGAAGAAGCACTGAAACTGCTCAACGCATAAGCGCCTCAAAGGAGCCTGCATGAAAAACCGGCGTAGGCTCCTCCTCGCATTCCTGCTTCTGTTTCCGACGTTCGCCTCCGCCCAGAATTTCCCGGCCAAGCCGATCAAGCTGATCGTGCCGTTTCCGGCCGGCGGCCCCAACGACATCATCGCGCGGGTGATCGGCCAGCGCATGTCGGAGCTGTCAGGACAGCCGGTGCTGATCGACAATCGCGGCGGCCAGGGCGGCGTGCTCGGCACCGATGCCGTCTCCAAGGCTGCACCTGATGGCTACACCATCGCGATCTCCAGCGCCGGCGCGCTGGCGATCAGTCCGAGCATGGAGAAGGTCGCCTACGATACGCTCAACGACCTCACGCCGGTGACGCTGGTTGCGACCGTGCCGGAAATGCTCGTTGTCGCCACCAACGTCCCCGCAAAGGACATCGCGGAATTGATCGCGCTCGCCAAGGCGCAGCCGGGAAAGCTCAACTTCGCCTCCTCCGGCCCCGGCAGCCTGCCGCATCTCGCCGGTGAATTGTTCAAACTGACGGCCAGGATCGACATCGTGCACGTGCCCTATCGCGGCGCGGCGCCGGCCGTGAACGATCTGCTGGGCCAGCAGGTGCAGATGACGTTCCTGGATCTCCCCGTGCTGCTGCCGCAGGTCAAGGCGGGCGCCCTGCGACCGATCGCAGTTGGCTCGGCCGAGCGTTCGCCGACGGCGCCTGACGTGCCGACCACCGCGGAAGCCGGCTTTGCCGATCTGCGCATCGAGAACTGGTACGGCATGGTGGCACCGAAGGGTACGCCGAAGGAGATCGTCGCCGCGCTGCATGGCCTGGCGACAAAGGCGATGGCGGATCCCGCGGTGAAGGAAAAGCTCGCCGCCCAGGGCGCAACCCTGGTCGGCGATGAGCCGGAGCATTTTCGCACATTCATCGCAGACGAGATGAAGAAATGGGCGAAGGTGATCAAGGACGCTGGCGTGGAGACCGCGAAGTAGCGCAGAGCTCACACTGCCGCCGCCCTCAGATGCTCCACCAGCATCTTGGCCGGGCGCGGCAGCGTCTTGAAGCTTCGCGCGCAGATCACAAGTTTGCGGTTGGCCCAGGTGTCGCGCAGGCGGACCATGGCGAGCGGCATCAGTTTTGCGCAGCGGCGGGCCGCGGCTTCGGGCACCAGCGCGACGCCGACATCGGCGGCGACCATCTGGCAGATCGCGTCGAAGTCGCGCAGTCGCGCGCGGTAATGCGGCCGCATGCCGAGCCGGGCGGCGTGCTTCGAAATATGCACCTGAAGCGCGGTGGCGCTGGTCAGCCCCACGAAGTCGCAAGCGCCCGCCTCCTGGAAATCGATCGCGCGGCGGCCGGCGAACGGGCCGCGCCTGGACGTCACCAACGTCAGGCGATCCGCGCTGAAGGCGAAGCGCTCGATATGATCGGGCAGCGCGTGCTCGGCGGCGAAGCCGAGATCGGCCGCGCCCGCAGTGATCGCGGCCGCGATGTCGGTGCTCTCGCGCTCCTCGATGTCGATGGCGACGTCGCGGTGCTCGCGCAGGAAGCCGGCGAGCGCCTTGGGCAGATGCTCCGAGAGGCCGGAGGTATTGGCCAGGAAATGCACGCTCGCGCGCACGCCGCTGGCAAAGCCGGCGAGATCGCCGCGCATGGCGTCGATCTGGTGAATGACGAGGCGGGCGTGATCGAGCAGGCTCTCGCCGGCCGAGGTCAATTCGACGCCGCGGCGCCCGCGCTTGAGCAGCGCGACGCCGAGCGCATCCTCGAGCCCCTTGATGCGCGCGCTGGCCGAAGCCAGGGCCAGATGCGACCGCTCCGCGCCGCGGGTGATGCTGCGCTGGTCGGCGACCGCGATGAACAGTTGGAGGTCGACGAGGTCGAAGCGCATCCCGGGTCCCTTCAGCCTTCGTCTCAGACGAAGGCTTTCTCCGCAAGCTACAGATTGTGCCGGCGCGCGGCATCGGTCAATGTGCAGATATGATCGACCCGCTCCTCGTTCTCATCGCCGCCGTTTTCCTGATTGCCGGATTCGTCAAGGGCGTGGTCGGGCTCGGCCTGCCGACGGTGTCCATGGGCCTGCTCGCGGTGAGCATGGCGCCGAGCCGCGCGATCGCCATCGTGATCGTGCCCGCCATCCTCACCAACATCTGGCAGACTTTCGTCGGCCCCCATTTGCGCGACATCCTGAGGCGGCTGTGGCCGCTGATGATCGGCACGGTGATCGGGTGCTGGCTCAATGCCGGCGCGCTCACCGGCCCTCATGCGCGCTACGGCACGATCGTGCTCGGCGCACTCCTGGTGATCTACGCGATCATCGGGCTGAACAAATTCCAGTTCCACGTTGCGCCAAAGAACGAGAAATGGGTCGGCGGCGTGGTCGGTGTGGTCACCGGCGTGATCTCGGCCTCAACCGGCGTGCAGGTGATCCCCTCGATGCCGTTCATGCAGGCGATCGGCATGGAGAAGGACGAGCTGGTGCAGGCGCTCGGCGTGTTCTTCACGACAGCGACATTGGCGCTCGCCTTCAACCTCACCGCGGGCGGATTGTTGACGCCGGCCAACGCAGTGCCGGGCGCCGTGGGCATGGCCTGCGCGTTTGCCGGCATGTATATCGGCCAAACGGTGCGGGCGCGGATGCCGGCGGAAGCGTTTCGCCGCTGGTTCCTGATCGCGATGATCCTGCTCGGCCTCTATCTCGCCGGCAGCGCGCTGCTGAAGGAATTCGCGTAAAGGACGTTACCGCGTCTCCAGCATGGCGACGCGGATGCCGAGATAGATGAAGAGGCCGCCGAGGGCACGGTTGACCCAGGCGACCGCGCCTTCGGAGCTCCGCAAGCGGTGGGCGGCCTTTGCCGCGAACGCCGCCAGCACCAGGCACCACAGCGTTCCCGTGCAGATGAAAATCAGGCCGAGCGTCAGGAAGGCGAGCGGCTTGTGCGCCGAGTCGGCTGCGACGAATTGCGGCAGGAAGGCCAGGAAGAACAGCGCGACCTTGGGATTGAGCGCGTTGGTGAAGACGCCCTGGAGGAAAACCCGCCGCAGCGAGCTCTGCACCGGCTCGTCGATGGCCGAGGCCAGCACCGGGCGTAACCACAGCATCTGAAGTCCGGTCACGACGAGATAGGCCGCTCCGACCAGCTTCAGGATCGAGAATGCGGTCGACGAGGCCATCAGCAGGGCCGAAAGGCCGATTGCCGCGCCCGCGACATGGAAAAAGCAGCCGCAACTGATGCCCAGCGCGGCCGCGGCGCCACCTCGCCAGCCCAGCTGCATGCTGCGGCCGATCACGTATACCGTGTCAGGCCCCGGCGTGATGTTGAGCAGCACGCCGGACAGGACGAAGAGCCAGATTTCGTGAATGCCCAGCATGTGTGACGTGCCTCCGTCGCCCAACCATGGCCCAAGAGGCCGGCTTAGTGGGTTCGCTCGTCCCCGTCCACTGCCGGGATTGCCGAGGATTTACCTCGAATTTGCAATGCGGTTCGTACTTTCGCTCGGCCTCATCTGCTCTATAAGGAACGGGTTCTTTGAACGCGGGATTCGAGGCGACTGCCACGCCGTGGCCGGTCCTCGATCTCTTCCAAGTCTCTTGCAAGTCTCTTGGAGCTCCGGAATATGGAAAGACGTCTGGCTGCCATTGTCTGCGCCGATGTCGCCGGCTATTCGCGCATGATGGGCACCGATGAGGCCGGCACCCATGCCGCCTTCAAGGCCCATCGCAGCGCGATCCACCCCATCATCCTCAATCACGGAGGCCGCGTCGTCAAAAACACCGGCGACGGCTTCCTGCTGGAATTCCCCTCGATCGTCGGCGCCACCGAGGCCGCGATCGCGATGCAGACGCTGATGGCGGAGCGCAATCACCATCTACCCGCCGATCGCGCCATGCAGTTCCGCCTCGGGATCCATATGGGTGACGTCATCGCCGACGAGGACGAGGTGTTCGGTGACGATGTCAACATTGCCGTCCGCCTCGAAGCCGTGGCGAGCCCCGGCGGCTTTGCGATCTCGGCCAAGGCCTACAAGGAGGCCGGCAAGCATCTCACCGTGCCGCTGCTCGATGCCGGCAACCACCGCTTCAAGAACATCAAGGATCCGATCGGGGTCTGGACCTGGACACCTGAGGGTGCACCGGCGCTTGCGCCCGCGCTGAGGGAGGCATCCGCCCTCTCGCAGCAGTACCGCACCGCGATCGTCGGCGTGCTGCCCTTTGCCAATCTCAGCGACGCCCAGGACGAGTATTTTTCCGACGGCCTGACCGAGGATCTGATTCACGCGCTGTCGCTGCAATCCTTCTATCGCGTGCTGAGCCGCAACTCGACCTTCGTGTTCAAGGGCAACAATGTCAGCACCCGCCTGATCGCGCGCGAGATCGACGCTAGCTATCTGATCCAGGGTTCGGTGCGGCGTGCCGGAGCCAAGATCCGCGTCACCGCCGAGCTGATCGCGCCGGAGACCGGCGAGCAGCTGTGGACCGGCCGCTACGACCGCGACATCGGCGATCTCTTCGCGATGCAGGACGAGATCACCACCAACCTGTCCGCCGCCATCGCCACCGAGATCGTCCGGGCCGAAGCCTCGGCGCCGGCGCGACTCTCGACCGATGTCACCGCCTGGGACCGCTTCCTCAAGGGCCTGTCGCACTATTATCGGCAAACCAAGGAAGACCTTGCCATCGCCGTTGACTTGTTCCGGGAGGCCATCAGGCTCGAGCCCAAGCTGTCGATTGCGCACGCCTATCTTGCCACGATCCAGATCCAGAGCATCCACTTCGGCTGGGTCAAGGGCACGCGCGAGATGTGGGCCGAGGCGATGAAGCTTGCCGAAACCAGCGTCAGGCTCGACCCGCGCTCGTCATTTGCGTTCTCGATCCTGTCCTGGACCCACGCGCTGGAGGGCCATTACGAGGCCGCAATGGACGCCGCCAAGCGCGCCGTCGCGCTCAACCCGTACGACAACGGCGCGCGCGGCGTGCTCGGCATCTGCCATTTCGCCATCGGCGAGCACCGCGAGGCGATCGAGCTGTTCTCGATGGCGGCGCAGCGCGACAACAGCGATCCGCGCTACCAATGGGCCGCACTGAACGCCTTCAGCCATTATCTGCTGGGCCAATATGACGCGACCTTGTCATGGGCTCGAGAACAGCTCTACATCAACCCGAACCATTTGCAGGCGCTGGCAATCCGCGCCGCGGCGCTGGCGCAATTGGGGCGGGGCGACGAGGCGGTCGAGGCGACCCGCGTGCTGATGGCTAACTACCCGACACTCAGTGTCGACCGCCATTTGCGCAATTTCCACTGGAAGCGGCCCGAGGACCTCGCCCATTACCGCGCCGGACTCTTGAATGCGGGCGTGCCGCTCGGCAAACTGACCCTGGTCTCGAGCGACGTCAAACGAGTCGCCGAATCCTGAGGGCCAGCCGCGGCCACGCGGCAATGTCCCCTCCGCCTTTATTGACACGACAGTGAATTCAGCCACACTCCGCTACACGCTGAAGTAGTATAACGTGTTGTCGGTTTGTCAGGACTTTCCGCGCTCTATCGCCGCGTCTGTATTTCACGATTCGCCGTTTTCAGGATTTTGGGCCATGCATGACTCCGCTCCGAAGCCCCCCTTCGACCCCTCGATCCAGGTCTCGCCGAACAATCCCTGTCCATTCCTCCGCGGCCTCGTCGGCGAAGGGTTTGTTGACGGCGGAACCGTCCCGCTGGGCACGCTGTCGCAAACGATCGCGAATGCGAGCGGCGAGACCGGGCTGAAAAAGGTCTCGGCCGGCATCCAGGTCCGCGGCGTCGCGCTCATCGCCAACGGTCTGGGTCACATCCTGAAGAGCATATTTTCGGGCGCGCAGCTCGACGCGTTGCGTGGCGGCCCTCTCGACAAGCGCGGTGCCGGCTCGCGCGTCCTCGGCGTCGACGGCAAGGTCGATGAGGGCGAGCTTTCGCGGTTTGCGAGCTTCGGCCGGACCTACCAGGATCCGAACGGCGGCGGCTCTGAGCCGGGTCTCAACGCCTCGGAAATCGGCGTCTTCATGCGCGACAATCTCAAGCGGGCCGGCAGCGCCGCGCGCTGGTACTACCCCCTGCTGATGAAGTTCGAGTGGCCGATCCTCCTGAAGATCGTGGGCAAGGGCGCGGGTGAGGACCGCTATCTCAGCGTGGCCGACGTGCGCACTCTGTTCAACGAGCGGCAATTCCCTGCTCGCATCAACCAGCGGCTCGTAGCGCAGCCGGTGCTGTCGACCTGCCAGCGCGTGGTGCGGGGCGCGCTCAAGGTTGCGGCCCTGCTGGTCGCCCTCGGTCTCGCCTTGCTCGTTGCGGTTGCCGAATTCCCCGACCAGGTGCGTGCCACGCTGCCGCAAAAGGGAATCCTCGTGAATCTCCTGCCGCCGCCCTTGCCCACGGTCCCCGAGACGAAGGCGGCCTTTTGGCTCGAACAGAACTGGTCGCTGAAGGACAGGCATTGGTTTCACCATGCCAGCCAGGGCACCGCGACCTTCCCGGTGCCTTACGAATGGTTCATGGCCCTGGAGCAGCCGCGCCTGCATCTGTTCTCGCGGCCGGGCATGATGACGGACAGCGCCTATCTCGAGCGCTTCGGGTTCATTCCGAGCCCGCAGTCGATCCAGACCGATGCGACGTCCCTGCGCCGCTTCGGCTACGCCAATCTCTACGAGACGACGCAGGTGCCGGACTGGTCGACCAGATGGACGCCGGCGGAGAACGTCGACGGCCTGCCGGTCGGCTTTGCACGAATGACCGGGGTCAGCGATCCCGCGACGGGCCGTCGCGAAGAGGACAAGATCGGGCTGACCTGCGCCGCCTGCCATACCGGCCAGATCCATTACCAGGGCGTGGACGTGCGTTTCGACGGCGGCCCGGCCATGACCGACTTGAAGAAGCTCGAGCTCTCCACCGGCCTGTCGATCGCCTACACGCTTTACGTGCCGTTCCGCTTCCAGCGCTTTGCCGATCGCGTGCTCGGCCCCGATGCCAGCAAGGCTGACCGCACCGCGCTCAAGCAGAAGCTCGGCGCGATCGGCAACTTCCTGATCGACTGGGCGAAAACCCAGCAAAAGACGATTGAAGGCAAGAAGACCTGGAACGGCCGGCAGCAGAGTGACACCGAGGAAGGGTTCGGTCGCCTCGACGCTCTCAATCGCATCGGCAATCAGGTTTTTTCGCAGGATCTCGCGCTGAGCGGGCTTAAGGGTTTCGAGAAGAACCTGCACGCCCAGGACGCCCCGGTCAGCTATCCCCCGATCTGGACCGTGCCCTGGTTCAAGTTCGCCCAGTACGACGCCTCGATCGAGCAGCCGCTGATCCGCAACGCCGGCGAAGCCCTCGGCGTGACGGCGCTGCTCAATCTGTCCGACGCCTATCCGGAGGACAGGCTGTGGCGGTCCTCGGTTCATATCAACACGCTCGGCTGGATCGAGGACATGCTCAGGGGCCCCGATCCGTTCAAGACGGCGGATCCCTCCACCGGTCCGAAGTTCGGCGGCCTGCTGGCGCCGAAATGGCCCTCGCAGATCCTCGGCGACAATTGGAGGCTCGATCAGAAGAGGGTCGACAATGGCCGCAAGATCTACGCCGAGATGTGTTCCGGATGCCATCTGCCGGCGATCGACACCCCGGCTTTCTGGTCTTCGGGACATTGGGAGCCGAGCGGCGACAGCAAGGTGCTGAACGCGGTGACGATCCCCCTCGACGAGATCAAGACGGATCCCGAACAGTCGCTCGTGCTCAGCAACAGGATCGTCGATTTGCCTGGCTTCCTGAAGGTGAATACGGCCGACCTCCAGAAATGGTGGCAATGCGACGTCTCGACCGCAAGCTCGCCGACCGAGATGGTGTATGCGCTCGGACTGATGACGGTGGTGGACCTCGTCGCCCGCAAATGGATGGATGACGAGAAGACTCCGGATGCCGAGCGGGCGAAATTGTGGAATCTCGCGCGCAAGAACTGCCTCAATCCGGTGGGGGGAGCGCGCTATCGGGCACGGCCGCTGAACGGCATCTGGGCCACGGCGCCCTACCTGCACAACGGTTCGGTGCCGTCTCTCTACTGGTTGCTGAAGCCTGCAAGCGAGCGCCCGCAAAAATTCTGCATGGGCCGCCGCGACTACGATCCCGTGACGGTCGGCTTTGCGGTCACTGCCGACGAGAAATGCAAGATGGGTGAAACCGAGTTCTCGGCGGGGTCGGAGAGGGATCCTATCCAGGGCAATAGCGTGCTCGGCCATTCCTTCGAGCGCAAGCCGGGCGAGGAAAAACGTCCCGGCGTCATCGGCCGCGTGTTCAAGGACGACAACGAGCGCTACGATCTGATCGAGTATCTGAAAACGCTGTAGTGGGCCTTACCTCGCCCCGCTTGCGGGGAGAGGTCGGATTGCATCGAAGATGCAATCCGGGTGAGGGGGTACAGGTCTCTCGACGATCTTGCGTGCCGAGAGAGGCCCCTCTCCCCGTAAGAACGGGGCGAGGGAGCGCACCTCGCGCGCGGCAGCCATTCACTTCAACCCCTCACTTGAACAGCGGCGTGCCCGGCACGAAGGCGTCGAAGGCTGCCCAGAATTGGGAGCGGTAGCGGTCCTGCTCCTGGAGAATCTCGTGCTTGGCGCCGGCGATCACGAGATGGGAGCCGGCGCGCAAATGATAGGCGAACTCCTCGATCGCCGCGATCGAAACCACGGTGTCGCTGGAGGCCGCCAGCATCAGGATCGGCTGACGGATCTCGGACGGGTAGTTCTTGCCCCTGAAGGTGTTCATCGCGCGGAAGGCGGTATCGGCCCAGGCGACCGTCGGTGACGCGAGCCCGAGGGTCGGATCCTCCTCCAGGATCGCGGCATTGCGCGCATAGCGCACGGGGTCGCTGGTCAGCGGATTGTTGATGAAGGGATTAAGCCCGGTGATCTGGTCGCTGCCGCCGGGGACATAGCGGCCGCCCATCCCCAACACGCGCATTGTCTTCAGCAGAGCCCGCGCCGGAAACGAGGTGGCGCGGCCGGGCAGGTCGATCATCGGCGCCGACAGCACCATGCGGTCGAACCAGCGCTTGCCCGCATGCGCCACCCGCAGCATCACCGTGCCGCCCATGGAGTGGGCGAGCGCGAAGAAGGGCGGCGGGCAATCCGGCAGCACCACCTGCTGCACGAAGGTCTCGACGTCGATCTCAAAATCCGCGAAGTCGCGGACATAGCCCTTGCGTGGATCGCGCAGGCGACGCGAGGAGTGGCCCTGCCCGCGCCAGTCGATCATCGCCACCGCAAAGCCGCGGTCACGCAGGTCGCGCACGGTCTCGAAATATTTCTCGATCTGCTCGCTGCGTCCGGTGAAGACGCAGACGGTGCCCTTGCGGTTCGCCGGCGGCGCCCAGCGCGCAAAGCGCAGCTCGACGCCATCAGGGGTCTTGATGGTACCGCTGACGACGTCTTCGGGAACGGGATTGGAGGGTATCGAGACCAGCGTCATGATGGGGAGGGCTTGGGCAGGAAGTGCTGCAAATCAGGGGGCGGGAGCGCCGAAAAGGCTAAGTATCCGCCCTCTTGAACGCCGTTCTCCTCAACCCATATCACCTTGGTGCAGGCCGCTACCAGTGTTTCGGAACCGGAACATCAGGCTGCACACAGACGAAAGCCCGGCCCGATTGGCGGGCGGGTTACTCAACAGTCGCTCAATGGAGGACTTGACTATGCGTACGTACGACCTGACCCCCTTCTACCGTTCCACCGTCGGCTTCGACCGCCTCTTCAACCTGCTCGATCAGGCCGGTTCGGACGGCAGCCCCGGTTATCCCCCCTACAACATCGAGCGCACCGGCGAGAACGACTACCGCATCACCGTTGCGGTCTCGGGCTTTGCCAAGGATGAGCTCTCCATCGTCGCGAAGGAAAACACGCTGACGATCAAGGGCGAGAAAGTCGCCAACGAGAACTCGAAGGCCGAAGTGCTGTACCGCGGCATCGCCGCGCGTGCCTTCGAGCGCGCGTTCCAGCTTGCCGATTTCGTGCAGGTGAAGAACGCCTCGCTCGAGAACGGGCTGCTTCACGTCGACCTCGTCCGTGAGATTCCCGAAGCGAAGAAGCCCCGCCAGATCGCGATCAACACCGGTGCGCAAGGCGCACAGGTGATCGAGAACTCGGTAGCCGCGTAAATCACGTCGGCCACTTCCAGGTTGCGAAAACGCCCCGGTGCCCCGGGGCGTTTTTTTTCGTTTGCTGTCGTCCTGGCGAAAGCCAGGACCCATACCGCGAGGTCCATCAATCGTGTGCGGTAGCAATACCGAACGACCAATCTTCGCCCAACATCTCTCGGGGGTAATGGATCCTGGCTTTCGCCAGGACGACACCTGTAATTTGGATGGTTTCCGCACCGCATCACAGAGCGGTGAAACAGCGTAACGCCGCCGCCGCCCGCCTCGTCCTTTGGCTATCGAACCAAAACAAGACGGAGAACGATCATGACTTTCTGGCGCAGCTTTTTCGTCGCCGCGAGCCTGTTGGCGGCCCCGCTCACCCTTGCTCACGCGCAGACGCCGCAGACCGTGAAGGCCAAGAACGTCGTGCTGGTGCACGGCGCCTGGGCCGACGGCTCGAGCTGGTCGGAGGTGATCCCGATCCTGCAGGCCGCCGGTCTCAACGTAACTGCCGTGCAAAATCCGCTGTCGTCGCTTGCGGACTCCGTCGAGGCCACCAAGCGCGTGCTGGCCGAACAGGATGGCCCAACCGTGCTGGTCGCGCATTCCTGGGGCGGCACCGTGATCAGCCAGGTCGGCACCGACCCCAAGGTCAGCGGCCTCGTCTATGTCGCCGCCCGCGCGCCCGATGCCAACGAAGATTTTGTCGCGCTGTCGAAGCAATTCCCGACCGGCGCCGTGCGTGCCGGCATCGTTGAGCGCGACGGCTACACAAAACTCTCGGAAGACGCCTTCCTGAAGTATTTTGCCAATGGCTTGAAGCCGGAGCAGGCCAAGGAGCTCTACGCCGTGCAATGGCCGACCGCCGCCTCGATCTTCGCCGGTCGCACCACCGAGGCGGCATGGCACTCCAGGCCGAGCTGGTACGCGGTGTCGAAGAACGACTACACCATCAATCCCGATCTCGAACGCTTTCTCGCCAAGCGCATGAACGCGACCACGATCGAACTCGACGCCGGCCACCTCTCGCTGGTGTCGCATCCGAAGGAGGTGTCGAATTTGATCCTGGAAGCGGCGGGGTATGGGCGGAGCTGAGCGGCGGTTGCAGTGATGCAAAAGGCGCCTGGATGCTCAGGCGCCTTTTGTTTGGGGCTAACTCTCTCCCCAACGTCGTCCTGGCGAAAGCCAGGACCCATTACCACAGGGAGGAGTTTGGCGAAGACTCGTCGTCCGGTACTCGCACCTCAATCGCTCGATAGACCTCGCGGTATGGGTCCTGGCCCCCGTGCGCAATTGCGCACTAGGCCAGGACGACACCGTGGGTGTGATGCGGGTCATCGCATCAAACGCCCAGGCTCAATCCAGCCCCTGCGCTGCAGGCATGTCCTGTGTCGGCAGGATCGTTGGAGCAGGTTTGGCCAGACCGACGGTTGGAGCAATGACTTGCGGCGCGGCCTCGGCGGGCTTTGCAGGCACGGCCGCCACGGTCTGCGTGGTAGGTTGAGCCTGCGCTGCCTGCGCCGCCGCGGGTTCGGCCGGCTTGGCCGCAACCGGCGTCTCGCCGCGCGGCGGAGCCGCCTTGGGCAGCGGCACGGAGCGGCTGGCGACATGCGGGATCGGGGCCGGTGGGCGGGGCGGGCCACTGCGGACCATGGTCGGCGGCGGCAGCGCACTTTGCGGGCGGTAAGGTGCAACCGCAGGCTGCTCGTAGCCCGGTGCCATGCCGTAGGCGTCGGCAGCCGGCATGAAGCGCAAGATCCTTCCGTCGCGGGCATCGATCACGAGCCGGCCGTCCTCGCCGCGGCGGTCGATCACCGCGATGGTGTAGACACCGCCGCGCAGGCGCGGGATGCCCAGTGGAGAGAAGCCGTTCTCGCGCAGCACCGCGTAGACCTCGGTCGATGGCAGCAGCACCGGAGCCGGCCCACGCTCTTCGTAGCCATAGCCGTAGCGCGGCGGCGGCGGCGCGGCCTCCGGTGGCGCATAGGGTCCGTCGAAATCCGAGACTGCGATCATCGCCCCTCGCGCTGGAACTTGCGCTTGAGCGGCGGTCGCGGCCAGCGCCAGCGCGGCGGCAGCCATCCATCCTGTGAAAAACTTCATGATCGAGACGCTCCTGTCAGGCCCCCGGATGGATCGCGCTCTTTCGCTTCTTGCGGCGTGGCGCGGCTTCCGAAGGGTTGATCCGAAGCTTCATTGGGGATTCCGGCGTCGGCGGGGCCGGATCAGGGCGCGTTTGCTTCAAAAGCGGGGCCGCGCAACTTTTGGAAAGCGATTGATTGATCTATGGGGAATCGGGACTTGCGCGCGCTTGTGTGATAGACAAAAATTTGGCAAGGTGACGGTTAGGACAGGAAGACTGTCTCAATTTTGCTTGCGGTTCCGGCATAGGGATTGCAACGAAAGTCGGTGCTTTCGAGCGCCAAGAAGGCAACAGGCAAAGCCGTTCTCGGGGACGAAGAACGCCTTGGCCTGAATTTAAGAAAATGCGGCTCGCAAGCGGACGAGCGGTGACCCAGAAGCGGGTGCCGCGGGACGCCCAAGGTGCGCCGAAGATGGCGGTGAGGCAGCTTGCCGCATGGAGAGGACGAGAACATGAACGGGTCGCAAGTCGAGCGCGGAAACATCGTGGCAGAACAACTGTCGGCGACGGTCGCCTCGAAAACGACCGATCCGATTCAGGAACACAATTCACGGCCGCCGGCCGTAGGTCTCTACGATCCGAGCCTGGAAAAAGATTCCTGCGGCGTCGGCTTCATCGCCAACATCAAGGGCCAGAAGTCGCACGAGATCGTCGCGGACGCGCTCAGCATCCTCTGTAACCTCGAGCACCGCGGCGCTGTCGGCGCCGACCCGCGCGCCGGTGACGGCGCCGGCATTCTGGTGCAGATCCCGCATGCCTTCTTCAGCCGCAAGGCGAAGGAGCTCGGCTTCGCACTGCCCAATCCCGGCGAATACGCCATCGGCGCGTTGTTCATGCCGCGCGACACCGCCTGGCGCAACGTCATCAAGAGCATCATCGCCGACCAGATCAAGGAAGAAGGCCTGACGCTGCTCGGCTGGCGCGACGTGCCGACCGACAACTCCTCGCTCGGCGTCACGGTGAAGCCGACCGAGCCCGCCTGCATGCAGGTGTTCATCGGCCGCAACGGCACCGCCAAGACCGAGGACGATTTCGAGCGCCGGCTCTACATCCTGCGCAAGTCGATCTCGCAAGCGATCTATCAGCGCCGCGACCGCGGCCTCGCCGGCTATTATCCCTGCTCGATGTCCTGCCGCACCGTGATCTACAAGGGCATGTTCCTCGCCGACCAGCTCGGCAAGTACTATCCCGATTTGCACGAGAAGGATTTCGAGAGCGCGCTGGCGCTCGTTCACCAGCGCTTCTCGACCAACACCTTCCCGGCGTGGTCGCTGGCGCATCCCTACCGCATGATCGCGCATAACGGCGAGATCAACACGCTGCGCGGCAACGTCAACTGGATGGCGGCGCGCCAGGCTTCGGTGAGCTCCGAGCTGTACGGCAAGGACATCAACCGGCTCTGGCCGATCTCCTACGAAGGCCAGTCGGACACCGCCTGCTTCGACAACGCGCTGGAATTCCTGGTGCAGGGCGGCTACTCGCTGCCGCACGCCGTCATGATGATGATTCCGGAGGCGTGGGCCGGTAATCCCTTGATGGATGAGAAGCGCCGCGCCTTCTACGAATATCATGCAGCCTTGATGGAGCCGTGGGATGGTCCCGCTGCGATCGCCTTCACCGACGGCCGCCAGATCGGCGCCACGCTGGACCGCAACGGCCTTCGTCCCGCGCGCTATCTCGTCACCAAGGACGACCGCATCGTGATGGCGTCCGAGATGGGCGTGCTGACGATTCCCGAGGACCAGATCATCACCAAGTGGCGCTTGCAGCCCGGCAAGATGCTGCTGGTCGACCTCGAGCAGGGCCGCCTCATCCCCGACGACGAGATCAAGGCCGAGCTCGCCAGAAGCCATCCCTACACGGAGTGGCTGGAGCGGACCCAGATCGTGCTGGAAGAGCTGCCGAAGGTGCCGACCACCGGCGTGCGCTCCAACCTGTCGCTGCTCGATCGCCAGCAGGCGTTTGGCTACAGCCAGGAAGACATCACCATCCTGATGACGCCGATGGCCTCCACCGGCGAGGAAGCCGCAGGTTCGATGGGCAACGACACGCCGATCTCGGCGCTGTCGGCCAAGGCCAAGCCGCTGTTCACCTACTTCAAGCAGAACTTTGCGCAGGTCACCAACCCGCCGATCGACCCGATCCGCGAGGAGCTGGTGATGAGCCTCGTCTCCATCATCGGACCGCGGCCGAACCTGTTCGACCTGCAAGGCCTTGCCACCACCAAGCGCCTCGAAGCGCGCCAGCCGATTCTGACCGACGCGGACCTCGAAAAGATCCGCTCGATCTCCGAGGTCGCCGAGTCGCACTTCAAGTCGCGCACGCTGGACACCACCTTCCACGCCGGCCTCGGCGCGGCCGGCATGGACCAGGTGCTGGATGAGCTCTGCGCACGCGCGGAGAGCGCGGTGCGCGAGGGCGTCAACATCATCATCCTGTCCGACCGCATGGTCGGCACCGACCGGGTTCCGATCCCGTCGCTGCTGGCCTGCGCCGCCGTGCATCATCATTTGATCCGCACCGGATTGCGCACCTCGGTCGGCCTTGTCGTCGAATCCGGCGAGCCGCGCGAAGTGCATCACTTCGCCTGTCTCGCCGGCTACGGCGCGGAAGCGATCAATCCTTATCTGGCGTTCGAAACCATCATCGCGATGAAGGACCGCCTGCCCGGCTCGCTCGACGACTACGAGATCGTCAAGCGCTACATCAAGTCGATCGGCAAGGGCCTGCTCAAGGTGATGTCCAAGATGGGCATCTCGACCTACCAGTCCTATTGCGGCGCGCAGATCTTCGACGCCATCGGCCTGAAGGCGGAATTCGTCGGCAAATTCTTCGCCGGCACGCATACCCGCGTCGAGGGCGTCGGTCTTGGCGAGATCGCCGAAGAGGCGGTGCGCCGTCATGCCGACGCGTTCGGCGATGCGCTCGTTTACAAAACCTCGCTCGATGTCGGCGGCGAATATGCCTATCGCAGCCGCGGCGAGGACCATGCGTGGACCGCCGAGTCGGTGGGGCTGCTGCAGCACGCCGCGCGCGGCAATTCGCTGGAACGCTACCGCGCTTTCGCGAAGATCCTCAACGAGCAATCGGAGCGTCTCCTGACGCTGCGCGGCCTGTTCCGGATCAAGAACGCGGACGAGGAGAAGCGCAAGCCGATACCGCTCGACCAGGTCGAGCCGGCCAAGGACATCGTCAAGCGTTTCGCCACCGGCGCGATGAGCTTCGGCTCGATCTCGCGCGAGGCGCACACCACGCTCGCGATCGCCATGAACCGGATCGGCGGCAAGTCGAACACCGGCGAAGGCGGCGAGGAAGCCGACCGTTTCAAGCCGCTGCCGAACGGCGACAGCATGCGCTCGGCAATCAAGCAGGTCGCCTCGGGCCGCTTCGGCGTCACCACGGAGTATCTCGTCAACTCCGACATGATGCAGATCAAGATGGCGCAGGGCGCCAAGCCCGGCGAAGGCGGCCAATTGCCCGGCCACAAGGTCGATGCGACCATCGCCAAGGTCCGGCATTCGACGCCTGGCGTCGGCCTGATCTCGCCGCCGCCGCACCACGACATCTACTCGATCGAGGATCTGGCGCAGCTCATCTACGACCTCAAGAACGTCAACCCGGACGGCGCGGTCTCGGTCAAGCTCGTCTCCGAGATCGGCGTCGGCACGGTGGCCGCGGGCGTCGCCAAGGCGCGCGCCGACCACGTCACCATCGCGGGCTTCGAGGGCGGCACCGGCGCTTCGCCGCTGACCTCGATCAAGCACGCCGGCAGCCCCTGGGAGATCGGCCTCGCCGAAACCCACCAGACGCTGGTGCGCGAGCGGCTGCGCAGCCGCATCGTGGTCCAGGTCGACGGCGGCTTCCGCACCGGCCGTGACGTCGTGATCGGCGCGCTGCTCGGCGCCGACGAATTCGGCTTCGCCACCGCGCCCTTGATCGCGGCCGGCTGCATCATGATGCGCAAGTGCCATCTCAACACCTGCCCGGTCGGCGTCGCGACCCAGGACCCCGTCCTGCGCAAGCGCTTCACCGGCCAGCCCGAGCATGTGATCAACTACTTCTTCTTCGTCGCCGAAGAGGTCCGCGAGATCATGGCCTCGCTCGGCTTCCGCAGCTTCAACGAGATGATCGGCCAGGTGCAGCTGCTCGACCAGACCAAGCTGGTCGCGCACTGGAAGGCCAAGGGACTCGACTTCTCGAAACTGTTCGTCAAGCAGAAGGAAGAGAAGGGCCAGAAGATCTATCACTCCGAGCGCCAGAACCATCATCTGGAAGCGGTGCTCGACCGCACGCTGATCGAGCAGGCGACGCCTGCGCTCGACCGCGGTGCGCCGGTGAAGATCGAGGCCAAGATCAACAGCACCAACCGCTCCGCGGGCGCGATGCTGTCGGGTGCGGTCGCCAAGATCTACGGCCATGCCGGCCTGCCGCATGAGACCATCCATGTCAGCCTCAAGGGCACCGCCGGCCAGGCCTTCGGCGCGTGGCTGGCGCAAGGCGTCACCTTCGAGCTCGAAGGCGAAGCCAACGACTATGTCGGCAAGGGCCTCTCGGGCGGCAAGATCATCGTCAAGCCGCCGGCCAACAGCGGCATCGTGCCGGAAGAGAGCATCATCGTCGGCAACACCGTGATGTACGGCGCCATTCAAGGCGAGTGCTACTTCCGCGGCATCGCCGGCGAGCGTTTTGCCGTGCGCAATTCCGGCGCCGTCGCGGTGGTCGAGGGCGCGGGCGACCATTGCTGCGAATACATGACCGGCGGCATCGTGGTCGTGCTCGGCAAGACCGGGCGCAACTTCGCGGCCGGCATGTCCGGCGGCATCGCCTATGTGCTGGACGAGACCGGCGACTTCGACAGGCTGTGCAACATGGCAATGGTCGAGCTCGAGCCGGTGCTGTCGGAAGAGCTGATCAACGCCGGCACCTATCACCACTCCGGTGACCTCGAGGCGCACGGCCGGGTCGACGTGTTCAAGGACCTGCTCGCCTCCGACGTCGAGCGATTGCACGTCCTGATCACGCGCCATGCCAAGGCAACCGGCTCCAGGCGTGCCGCCGACATCCTGGCCAACTGGAAGGACTGGCTGCCCAAATTCCGCAAGGTGATGCCGGTCGAATACCGGCGCGCGCTGCGCGAGATGGCCGCCAACGCGGACGCCGAGCCGAAAATCGCGATCGGGGCTTAGCTAAAAAAAAGCCTCATGGTGAGGAGCGCAAAGCGCGTCTCGAACCATGAGACCACCAGCGGGGCCTTCATCCTTCGAGACGCGGCGCCAAGCGCGCCGCTCCTCAGGATGAGGGGAGAGAGAACAAACGAATTTAAGCGGCAGGGACTTCGGGTTTAATGGGCAAGATCACGGGTTTTCTCGAAATCGAACGGCACGACCGCAAGTACACCCCGGTCGCCGAGCGCGTGAAGCATTTCCACGAGTTCGTCGTTCCTCTCTCCGAGAAGGAAACGCGCGACCAGGCCGCGCGCTGCATGAACTGCGGCATCCCCTATTGCCACGGCACCGGCTCGGTCTCGCCCGGCACGCCCGGCTGCCCGGTCAACAACCAGATCCCGGACTGGAACGACCTCGTCTATCAGGGCAACTGGGAAGAAGCCTCGCGCAATCTGCACTCGACCAACAATTTCCCGGAGTTCACGGGACGCATCTGTCCAGCGCCGTGTGAAGCCTCCTGCACGCTCAACATCGATGACAACCCCGTCACCATCAAGACCATCGAATGCGCGATCGTCGACCGCGCCTGGGACAATGGCTGGCTGAAGCCGGAAGTCGCGGCCGTGAAGACCGGCAAGAAGGTCGCGGTGATCGGCTCGGGTCCGGCCGGCATGGCCTGCGCGCAGCAGCTCGCGCGCGCCGGCCACGACGTGCATCTGTTCGAGAAGTTCGCCAAGGCCGGCGGCCTGCTGCGCTACGGCATCCCCGACTTCAAGATGGAAAAGAACGTCATCGACCGCCGCGTCACGCAGATGGAAGGCGAAGGCGTCACGTTCCACTATAACAGCCATGTCGGCGTCGACGGCAATGTCGATCCGCGCGAGATGCTCAACGAGTACGACGCCGTGGCGCTGACCGGCGGCGCCGAAGCCCCGCGCGACCTGCCGATCCCCGGCCGCGACCTTGCCGGCATCCACTACGCCATGGACTTCCTGCCGCAGCAGAACCGCCGCGTGTCCGAGGAGCCGCTCGGCGGCGTCCAGGAGATCCTGGCCGGCGGCAAGCATGTCGTCGTCATCGGCGGCGGCGACACCGGATCCGACTGCATCGGCACCTCGTTGCGCCAGGGCGCGCTCTCCGTGACCCAGCTCGAGATCATGCCCGCCCCGCCGGAGCACGAGAACAAGGGCCTGACCTGGCCGAACTGGCCGCTCAAGATGCGGACGTCCTCCAGCCAGGCCGAAGGCGCGGTCCGCGAATTCGCCGTGCTGACGCAAAAGTTCACCGGCGAGAACGGCCAAGTCAAGAAGCTGCACTGCGTGCGCGTCGACGACAAGTTCAAGCCGATCGCCGGCACCGAGTTCGAGCTCGACGCCGACCTCGTCCTGCTCGCGATGGGCTTCGTCCACCCCGTGCACGAGGGCCTGCTCAAGGTGCTCTCGGTCGAGCTCGACCCCCGCGGCAACGTCAAGGCCAACACGCTCGACTACCAGACCTCGCGCCCGAACGTATTCACCGCCGGCGACATGCGCCGCGGCCAATCGCTGGTGGTCTGGGCGATCCGCGAGGGCCGGCTGTGCGCGCGGTCGATCGATACGTTTTTGATGGGGAAGACGGATCTGCCGCGCTGAGTTGGGGCGAGCTGCCACCGCTTAAGGCAGACAAACAGTCCGCTGTCGTCCTGGCGAAAGCCAGGAGGTGGATTCACACTCGAAGTGCAACAGTTGAGAGGAGAAGGCCTCTGCCGGGGTT